>NZ_CP020867.1:1609175-1931011 GCF_002104335.1 Campylobacter cuniculorum DSM 23162 = LMG 24588
AGGTGCTTTTGGAGATTTTTTAAGTGCAGAAACTTTCAGCTATCATCATGGCAAACATCACCAAACCTATGTGAATAATCTTAACAATCTCATCAAAGATACAGAATTTGAAAACAAAGATTTGGTTAGTATTGTTAAGGGTTCAAGCGGTGGGCTTTTTAATAATGCAGCTCAAGTTTATAATCATGATTTTTATTTTGATTGTATCCAACCAAAGGCAGATGATTCCTGTGATTCTAATCTTAAAGCCGCTCTTGAAAAAGAATTTGGTAGCTTTGAAAATTTCAAGGCAGAATTTATTAAAGGAGCAACCGGAGTGTTTGGTTCGGGCTGGTTTTGGCTTGTATATAAAGACGGCAAACTTGAATTTGTAAGCACTTCAAATGCGGCTACTCCTATCACTGAAGATAAAATTCCACTTTTAGTTGTTGATGTTTGGGAGCATGCTTATTATGTCGATCATCGTAACGCACGTCCGGCTTATTTGGAAAAATTCTTCAGCCATATTAATTGGGGTTTTGTTGCAAAAGCTTATGAATGGGCTGTAAAAGAGGGTATGCATTCAGTCAGTTTTTACGCAAATGAACTTCATCCTGTCAAATAAAAATGAGCCTTTAAAGGCTCATTAAACCTTAGAATAAAGCATAAATAGAATTTTGTAAAGGATTATCTAAAGGATTTGAATAGAGTGTTTCATTCTTTACTAGAGTGAAAGAATTTTGAGTTTGAATTCCACTTAATTTTATAATATTATCTTTTATCATAGCATGAACAAATTTAACTTGATTATTCTCTTTATTTTCTTTACTCTTAGAAAGTATAGAACTATAAGCGGATGATGAACTATCATTGATACCGAAAACACTCATATCTGTCTCCTTATTTTAGATTATTGCCTTCAATCTAAAACAAGCGAATTTTATTCTATTTTTGGATAAAATTAGGTTTATTTTTTATATTTATATGATTTTATATTGAATAAAAAATAATATAATTTAAAAAATTATAGCTTTCATTTAGTTAAAAAATTTCGTTGTTTTAGAAAACAAAATTATTATTCTTTTTATTATAATTAAAAAAAGGATTTTTTTGAGATTAATGTATAAGATTGTATAAATTGTTAAAGTCTAAATCATCTTTTATTATAATAAAAAATTTTCAGTTAATTTTTCTCTATCTTTTTAAAATAATTCAGATTTATCGCCAAATGAAGCAATAAGTTTATTTTAATTAAAATAAGATTTATAATTTTTATATTGTAGAGTAAATATTTAATTTGATGAGCAATAATATAAAATCAAATTTAAAGAAATCTCTAAAAATTAATTCCTAAAGAATAACCACAAAAAGCTTTTTAAACATTAAACCTTTTGAGCAATAAACATTGCTTATTCAACTAAAATCCTACAATCTTGGTTTTATCAAAGCTAGAATTAAGCTCTTTTTCTATACTTTCTAAAAAATCTTTCATTGTAAAAATTCCATTTTTAGAAATGGCTGCTTTTAAGGCAGTATTTTTGACTATGAGTAAAATTTGAGCCCCGCTAAGTTCGTAGTTTGCAAGGATATTTTCATCAAAATCCTTTTCAAATTCAGCATTTTTAGGGAGAAATTTTTTCCACATTTTAAGACGATCTTTAAAATCCGGTTTTTTAAATTCAATTTTATAATCAAACCTCCTTGAAAAGGCTGTATCCAAACTCTCTAAAAAATTTGTCGTTGCGATAATCACCCCACTAAAACGTTCAATCTGCTCTAAAAAAATATTTTGCATTTGATTGTGCATTTTATCACTTCCGCTACTGCTTTGCACCCTTGTACTTAAGAACTGATCCGCCTCATTAAGAAGCAAAATAGGACTTTGTTTGCAGGTATTTGAAATATTTTTATAGGTATCAAAAATGCGCCTAACATTTTGCTCACTCTCACCCACCCATTTGCTTAAAATTTTACTACAATCAAAGCTTAAAACCGCTTTTTTCATTGATTTTGCCATACTAAGAGCCGACATCGTTTTGCCTGTGCCTGCAGGACCATAAAAAATAATCTTAGCTTCGATATTTTTACTCGTCCTAATACCCCAAAGATTCAATCTTTCAAGCACTTTTTTATCTTGCTGCTTGAGTATATTTTCTAAAAGTTCTTTGGTTTGTTCTGGGATAATAATATCGTTAATGTCTGTATTTGGTTCAATCAATTCAAAAATATCTTGTTCTTTAACAACATTTTCTAGTTTGATTTTCTTGCTTTGTTTGGATTCAAAATTAATCATTCTTTGTAAAATTTCATCACTGATAAAAAAACTTCTGTTAATATCTCCAAAAGCATTTAAATACTCATCATATTCAATCAATCCAGAATCTATGAGTTTTGAACCCTCTTCTAAGAGTTTTTTATTTTGCCTTTGTTCAAACTCGTTTTCACTGATTAAAGATAAAAGTGAAGTTAATTCTCTAGATATGGAATTTTCATTGCTTAAAGTGTATTCTTCTCTTAAAAGAGCGAGAAATAAAATTTGTTCCTTTGTGTCTAAATTATGTTCTTTAAAAAGATCATTTAAGACATTATAAAATTTACTTTTCTTAAGACGTTCTTTAATGTATTTTTCATAATTTTTAATTTGAGTTTTAAGCTCATTATTATAAGAACTTGAGCGAATAAAACTCAATCTTTCATAAAACTCAATGCGGACAAATTCATCCCTTAAATATTCTAAATAATCCTTGTAAGCTTCTTTTTTATCAAGCTCAAATTTTGGTTTGTTTTCTAAAAATTCTAAAAAATATTCGCTTAAACTTACTTCATTTTGCAAAAGGCAAAGTTTTGAATTTTGGGTTTTATTTGAATCTATATTTTTGAAGAAGCTTGAATTTTGTATTATAAAGCCTCTTTCTATGAGTTTTTTTAAATCATCTAAAGCGTCCAAATAAGAATATTTATCCCTATTAAAAACTGAAGAAAGCAAGGTAAAAGCATTGATAGAAGAAATTGAAATCACATAGTTTTTGCACAATTCTTTTAAGATTAAAGCTTCATTTTTAGAGCATTTAAGCTCCTGATAAATTTTAGTTTTTTCTATCTCTTTGGTGTTTAAAAATTCCTTTAAATCCAGCATTATTTATCCTTAAATACCCTTGATTTTTCTTAAAATAATTTTTGTACCTGACATTTGGTCTAAAAAGCTGATTTTATCCTCGCAAAGCTCATAAATGATTTGATAGGACTTGGTGCTGATTTTTTGGATAAAACCGCAAGTTTGTTTTTCTAAATTCTTTCCATTATATAAAGGCTTTGCCCTTAAAATATCCTCTAAAAAATCATCATAATAAGCATTTTTGAGGAATTTTTCATTGAAAATTTCTTTTTGATAACAAGCTGCATTGAGGCAAATTTTATCGCTGATTTTTAACGCGAAAAAGGGTTTTGCAAATTTGTAAAGTTCTAAATTTAAAGCTTGTTTTTCTTGCTTTAAAAATCCTGCATCATTGATTTTTAAATCCTTAGTGTTTATGAGCACCAAAACACTTTGAACAGAAAAATCTTGAGTTTTACTCGCACAAGAATTTAAAAACAAAGCCAAAAATAAAACTGAAAAACTTTTTAAAAACACATTCATTTTAAATTTTTAAAACTAAGATTTAATTCCAAATCAAGCCCTTTAACAAGTTTTATCACATTTTGAAGCTCATCGATTTGTTTAGAAACCACGCGAATTTCCTCTCCTCTAATGCTAGAACTAACCTTAAGTTTGCTATCCTTTATGGCTTTATTAATTATTTTGGCATTTTCACTATCAATACTATCATTAATTTTTAAATTCAAATGAAACATCGCCCCATTTTCGCGACCAAGTTCTTTAATCGCCTTTGTATTTATCCCTCTTTTAATCAATTTTGAAATGAGTATATCTCTTAAAACATCGACTTTTCCTTCACTTGAAGAGCTAAGGCGAAAAATACTTTCCTTTTCATTGAAACTAAGCTCACTCTTAACGCCTTTTAAATCATAACGTGCCTGAAGCTCCTTTTTAGCTTGTTCTAAAGCATTTTTAAGCTCTTGTTTATCCACAGCCGCACTGATATCAAAACTATGCTCACTTGCCATTTTCTATCCATTCTTTAAGATTATTATAAACAATTTTCATTAAAGCATCTAAAGACTCTTCACTCGCCCAAGCAATATGCGGAGTGATGATTAAATTATCTTTATGTTTAATGTTTAAAAGCGGATGGTTTTTTACCATCGGTTCAAATTCTAAAACATCAAGTCCGACGCGTATATTCTTTTCATTTAAAATTTTTGCTAGATCTTCTTCATTGATAATGCCACCTCTTCCAACATTAATCAACACAGCATCTTCTTTTAATAACATAAGTTCTTTATAAGTGAATAGATTTTTAGTGTTTTCATTTAAAGGTGCATGGATGCTTATAATATCGCTTTCTTTTAAGAGTTCTTCAAAATCAAGCCGTTTAAAATTTGCATCATTATTCTGTCCGCTTGTAGAATAATACGCAACCTCTGCTCCAAAAGCCTTTGAAATTCGAGCCACTTCTTTGCCTATTGTCCCAAGACCTACAATTCCGTGTTTTTTCCCGCTTAAGGTATTGAGAATTTTTGTATAATCTGTAAAAATTTCACACTCGCTCCATTTGCCCTCTTTGCTCCATTGATTATAAAAAACAATTTGATTTAAAAAGGCAAACATTAAAGCAAAGGTATGCTGGAGCACACTTTTGGTCGAATACCCTGCAGCATTTTTAACAATAATATTTTTAGATTTTGCATAAGCAAGGTCTATATTATTAACCCCCGTTGCTGTTTCTAAAATAAGCTTTAAATTTGTATTATCAAGCACTTCTTTGTCAATGATGATTTTATTCACCATTGCCACATCAGCATCTTTTAATCTCTCAATCACCTTATCTTTAGGAGTTGTTCTATAGCTTTGAAATTCACCAAATTCTTTAAAAACAGATAAATCATAATGACCCAAAGTCGCAGCATCTAAACAAACAATTTTCATTCAATCCTCCTTTATAATATGTCCTACAAATTTCGAAGAATTATCTAAAATCAAACCACCTTTTCTAAAACCCAAACCACAACCCTCATAAGCAAAAAACACTCCGGCTTGATAATATTCATTTTCATAAGAATTCAATTCAGTGTATTCTTGATAAATAAATGCATTGTTAGCATAAGGTCCTATATTTTCGTGTAAAATTTTACCTTCTTTTACCACACTTATATTTGCCCCTTCTCTACCAAAAACAGGTTTTTTTACATAGGATTTACCCTCTAAAGGTTTATCCTTTGTTTCTAAAAGTAAGGGATGATTTGGATAAAGCTCCCATAAAATTTTCAAAATGCCTTTGCTTTGAAAAAGCAAAGTATAAGCAGGATTTAAGATAATCGCCTTTTGATTTCTCATCATTTGTGTTAAAAGCATAGCAAGCTCTCCCTCTTCTATGGCTATATCCTCCCAAGGAATGAGCTTAAACCAATATTCATAATTTTCTCCATTTTTAAAAATCCCCTCTTCGCTAAATTCCACCTCATCAACATAAGAAAAATTTGTCACAAAGCCCGCTTCTTTAGCAATATGTTCAAGCAATTTCGTTGTCATTTCTTCTTCTTTATTTCCTGCTATGCTTGAAAAAAGAATTTTCCAACCCTCATAGACCTCATCGAAATTTTCTACATTTTCATCAAGGGTAACAAGTCGTTTAAAATTATCCATCAAACATTCATAAATGCTATTAAATTGCGAACTTTCATCGCGTTTATTTTGTTTTAAAATCGCCCATTGTAAAATTGCACTTTCAAACAAAGCTGTTGGAGTGTCAGCATTAAATTCAATCAATTTTATAGCTTTTCCATCAAGTCCCCCTGCTAAATCAAAGCGACCATACAAATGCCAATGCACCTCATTTTCCCAACTCATTTTAATCGCGTCAATGAGATTAAAAGGAATGCCAAGCTCATCAAAGCGATTTTTATCAATCACCTCTTGTGCTGCAGCTATAAACATATCATAAAGCTCATTAACAGCTTCGTAATATGCATTTGCTTCATTTTCTTTAACACAAACTAATTTATTGTCGATATAATCACTCCCATCTTCATCAGTGTGCCAAGAAAAACCTATACTCTCTAAATAATCTTTTTTTAATTTTTCAAGCCTTAAAAATTTCATCATCCCTACCTTTTAAGAACCAAAAGATGAGCTGCTTGTCGCTTTTGAACCCCCGCCAAAAAAGCCTGATTTTGTGCTCGAGCTCGCTTTTGTGCCACCTGCATTGTTAAAGTTATTAACACTTCTTTGATAGGCACTTTGATTAGAAAAAGCCCCTCTTTGCTGATTTGCAAAATTTTGATTGTTAAAAAGCTTTGAACCTATCCAGCTTCCAAGAATCGCCCCTGCTGCACTTGCAAGTATAGCCTCGCCCAGCCCTAAACCTCCGCCTGAACTTATTTGAGCATTGTCTTTAGTGAGATTTGAAGTGCCATTGTCAATTTTAGCCGCCTCATCTTTGATGAGTTTGTCCATTTCTTCTTTGGTTAAAACCCTTTCACTCCCATCAAGAGCCTGTAAAACCACTCTTGTTTCATCGCTTGGAAATTGGTCTTTGATTTTATATTCACCCGGAGAAACCTCTTCAATGATAACAAAAGCACCCTGTTTAATTTGTTGATTTGAAGCTGTATTATCTTCTCCACAGCCCACCAAAGCTCCTAATGCAATAGCACTCAAACCTCCTATCATACCAATTTGGATAATTTTTTTAATCCTTTTCATAAAAGTTCCTCTCATGACTAAAATTTAAATTTAAAAAGAAATTTTTAAAAGATTTTAGCAAAAAACAATTAATTACAATGTAAGTTCAAAGATATAATTTTAAGATTTTAAATCGATTGAGGAAATTTGAGTTTGGGTAAAAAGCCGAAAAAAATCGGCTTTTTTAGAGTTTTGACTCGTAGCGTCTGAGCATATAAAGTCTTTTAAGCATCTTTTTACGTGCTGAAATTTTTTGCTTTTTACGCATTTCAGTTTTAGGCTCAAAAAATCTTCTTGCTCTCACTTCGGTAACAACAAGATTTCTATCGACTTGTTTTTTAAATTTACGATACGCCTCGTCAAAAGACTCATTAGGATGCACCTTAATTCCCGGCACAGCCCTCACCACCTTTCTTGTTAAAATTTATTAATATAGTTTTTCTAAAGGGTAAAATTTTAATCAATTTATCATTAAATTTAGCTTACAAAAATTTTTAAAAAATTTTATAAGAAAATTTGTTTTTTTAGTTATAATTGTGAAAATATTTAATTTTTGATTAAAAAATATTTATCAAAAGAAAAGGGAGAGTTTCAATGCAACAAGCTTTAACACATCTTACTCATTATGCACAAAAGCGTTATTTGACCTATTTTGTGATTATGATTTTAGTTTTGGCTTTACCTTTTTTAAGAATCAATGATAACCATTTTTTTCTTTTAAGTTTTGACCATAAAAAACTTAACTTACTTTTTTTCTCCTTTGACACTCAAGAATTTTATCTCATGCCCTTTGTTTTGATTTTGCTTTTTTTAACGATATTTTTTATCACCACACTTGCAGGACGTATGTGGTGTGCGTGGAGTTGTCCTCAAACCATTTTTAGAGTGATTTATAGGGATTTAATCGAAACCAAACTTTTGAAAATTCGCCAAAATATACACAATAAACAAAAAGAGTATCCAGGGCATTTTTTAAAAAAATCAATCGCTGTTATACTTTTTTATATCTTTTCTTTACTTGCAACAAGTGGTTTGCTTTGGTATTTTATACCTCCTGAAGATTTTTTTGTTTATCTTGCAAATCCGGGTGAGCATTTGCTTTTACTTGGAATTTTATTCTGTTCTTCTTTGTTTTTAACCTTTGATATTGTTTATTTGCAAGAAAAATTTTGTGTTTATGTTTGTCCCTATGCAAGAATACAATCTGTAATGTTTGACCACGATACCATACAAGTTATTTATGATGAAAAAAGAGGTGGAGTGATTTATGATGGCAAGATTAAACTTCACAAAAAGCCACCTGTTGGAGAGTGTGTGGGCTGTGAAGCGTGTGTGAGCGTGTGTCCAACTCATATCGATATAAGAAAAGGTATGCAACTTGAATGCATTAATTGTCTTGAATGTGCCGATGCCTGTTCTAAAATACAAAATAAATTCAATCGTCCAAGTCTTATCAATTGGACAAGTGCAAGGGCTTTAGAAACGGGTAAAGGAGTGAGATATTTAAGATTTAGAACCATAGCTTATGGTATCGCACTTTCGGTTGTTTTTATTGTGTTATTGACAATGAGCACAAAAAAAGAACACATGCTTTTAAATATCAATCGTAGCAGTGAGCTTTATCATATATCTCATAAAAATGGAAATTTAGAAATTACTAATGCTTATACCTTCTTATTTCAAAATACAGACAGCCGAGATCATGAATATTATTTTGAAGTTGATTTAGAAGGAATTAATCAAGCTGTTAAAATTATAAGACCAAGCAAACCTTTTAAACTCAAAGCGGGTGAAAAAACTAAAAAAATCGTTGTACTTCAAGCAAACCAAAAACTTGGAGATGATGATAAAAAAGATATTATCTTTCCGCTTCATATCAAAGCTTATGCCTTAGATGATGAAAAAATCGTTGTTTTTAGAGAAAGTATCTTTGTTTATCCTAAAAATACACTTTTAAAATGATTTTATAGGCAATGATTTACTTTTGATTAATATATTTTTATAAAATAACACACTTAAGATATTTTTATAATCAAACAAGGTCAATCAATGAAATTTTTTAAACATCATATTGTTTCAATTCTGATTTTTGGTATTTTTATAAGTGCTTGTAGCAAAGAAGAAACCACTGCAATCCCTGCTCAACCTGTCAATACAATCACGGCAAAAAGCGAAAATATCCCCTTAAGATTTAGCTATCCTGCGAAACTTGTAAGTGATTATGATGTTATCATTAAACCACAAGTTAGTGGAGTAATCATTAAAAAATATTTTAAGGCTGGGGATTTAGTAAAAGAGGGAGATAGGCTTTTTCTAATTGAACCCGATAAATTTCAAGCAAATGTTAATATGGCTTGGGGAAAAGCTTTGATGGCAAGAGCGGATTTTGATAACGCGAATAAAGATTATGGAAGAAATAAAATTTTGTTTGAAAAAAAAGCTATTTCTCAAAAAGAATATGATACAAGTTTGGCTTCTTTTAAGACCACAAAGGCAAATCTTGAAAGTGCAAGAGCTGAAGTAGAAAATGCAAAAATTGACCTTGCACATACAGAAATTAAAGCACCTTTTGACGGGGTTGTGGGCGATGCTTTGATTAATATAGGAGATTTTGTCAATGCTTCAACAAGCGAACTTGTGCGTATAACGAACTTAAATCCAATTTATGCTGATTTTTATATTTCAGATACTGATAAACTCAATATTTCACGCAACACGCAAAGTGGCAAATGGGAACTTGATAATTTGATTGCAAATTTAAATCTTAATGGTGAAAACTACAAGGGAAAATTATATTTTATTGATTCCGTGATTGACGCAAATAGCGGGACGGTTAAAGCTAAAGCTATATTTGATAATAACGATTCAAAACTTTTACCGGGTGCTTTTGCAAATGTTAGCACCGATGGTTTTATCCAAAGAAATGGCTTTAAAATTCCACAAGTTGCTATTTTGCAAGATCAAAAAGAGGTTTATGTTTATATTATAAAAGATGGAAAAGCAACTAAAACTCCGGTGCATATTAGCTCTCAAACAAATGACTATGCAGTGATAGATAAAGGATTAAAAAACGGAGATAAAATCATCGTTGATAATTTCAAAAAAATTCGTCAAGGCAGTGAAGTTATGGAGATTAGGAGCAAATAATGTTTTCTAAATTTTTCATAGAAAGACCTGTATTCACTTCTGTTATAGCCATCATTATCTCCCTTGCAGGAATGATAGCCCTTTTTTCTCTACCGGTTGAGCAATATCCGTCTTTAACCCCTCCAACTGTGCAGGTTCAAGCCACTTATACAGGAGCGGACGCACAAACTATTGCTAAAACCGTTGCAACGCCGATTGAAGACGCAATTAATGGTGTTGATGATATGATTTATATGGATTCAACGGCTAGTTCTGGTTCTTTGAGATTGACTGTGTATTTTAATATAGGCACAGACCCCGATCAAGCTACAATCAATGTTAATAATAGAATTTCAAATGCCACTGCTAAACTTCCAGAAGAAGTAAGAAGACTCGGTGTAACGGTAAGAAAGGCATCTACAGCAACACTTGAAGCCATAACTCTTTATTCGACTGATGGAAGTATGGATTCGACTGAAGTGTATAATTATATCATTTTAAATATTTTAGATGATTTAAAAAGAGTGCCCGGAGTTGGTGATGCAACGGCAATTGGAAACAAAAATTATTCTATGCGTTTATGGTTAGATCCTGATTTGTTAAATAAATTTAATATTACTGCTACAGATGTTATTAATGCAGTAAATGAACAAAATGCTCAATACGCAACGGGAAAAATCGGAGAAGAACCCGTAACACAAAAATCACCCTATGTGTATTCTATCATTATGCAAGGACAGCTACAAAATGTCAGTGAATTTGAAAATATCATCTTAAGAGCAAATGATGATGGTTCTTTTCTAAGGGTTAAAGATGTAGCTGAAGTCGAAATTGGCTCTCAACAATATGTTTCTCAAGGCAGGGATAATGGAGGCGATGCTGTGCCGATTATGATTAATTTGCAATCGGGTGCAAATTCTATCCAAACAGCAAATCTTGTTAAAGCAAAAATGGAAGAGCTTTCAAAGAATTTCCCTGAAGGCTTAAAATACCGCATTCCTTATGATACAACGATTTTTGTTAAAGATTCAATCAAAGAAGTTATTAAGACCTTTGTTGAAGCTTTGATTTTGGTTATTATCGTTATGTATATGTTTTTGAAGAATTTTCGCTCAACTGTTATCCCTATGATAGCAGTTCCTGTATCTATTTTAGGGACTTTTGCAGGTCTTTATGTCTTAGGCTTTAGTATCAATTTACTCACTCTCTTTGCTTTAATTTTAGCCATTGGTATTGTGGTTGATGATGCTATTATTGTGGTTGAAAATATTGATAGAATTATACATGAAGATAAAAACATTAGCATTAAAGAAGCAGCAATTATGTCGATGAAAGAAATTACCTCCCCTGTTATTTCTATCGTTTTAGTCCTTTGTGCTGTATTTATTCCCGTTTCATTTATATCAGGTTTTGTGGGCGAAATTCAAAAGCAGTTTGCTTTAACGCTTGCTATATCTGTTACTATATCTGGTTTTATTGCTCTTACTCTCACTCCCGCTTTGTGTGCTCTATTTTTACAAAGAACACATGAAGCACCTTTTAAATTTGTTGAAAAATTTAATGATTTTTTTGATTGGTCTACTGAAGCTTTTACAAAAGTTGTTAGATTTGTTTTAAATCATGTAATTTTATTTTTATGCTTATTTGTTTTGATGATTTTAACAATGATTTTTTTGTATTTTAAAGTGCCTAGTTCTTTGGTGCCAACAGAAGATGAAAGCGTTATTATCACAGTTACAAACTTACCAGCAGGTGCTGCACTTCATCGCACAGTCGAATTTACTGATGCAATGTCACAGGATTTAAAGGAAAATCCAAATATTAAAGATAGTATGGCAATGATTGGCTTTGATATTTTTACAAATTCACTCAAAGAAAATTCTTCTGTAATGTTTGCTAACTTAACAGATATTTCAGAAAGAAGCACAAGCTCGTTTGATGTAGTAAATGGACTTAACAGAAAGTATTTTATGGATACAAGAGCTCAAGCCTTTTTCTTGAATCCTCCACCTATACAAGGTCTTAGTATTACAGGTGGCTTTGATATGTTTGCACAAAATCGTAGCGGAAAGAGCTATGCTCAAATTCAACAAGATGTTAATCAGCTCGTCATAGCAGCACGTTCAAGACCGGAACTTTCTAATGTTAGAACAACGCTTGATACGGGTTATCCACAATTTCAATTGTTAATTGATAGAGATAAACTTAAATCTTATAAGCTTAATTTACAAGATGTTTTCAGCACCATTGCTTCGACAATAGGCACTTATTATGTCAATGATTTTTCAATGTATGGAAAGAATTTTCAAGTCAATATTAGAGCAAAGGGCGATTTTAGAAACACTCAAGATGCTTTAAAGAAAATTTATGTGCGTTCAAGTAATGCAGAAATGATTCCACTCGATGCAGTGCTCACTCTAGTAAGGACAAGCGGACCTGATGATGTTAAAAGATTCAATCTTTTCCCAGCAGCTCTTGTGCAAGGTGATCCGGGTCCGGGTTATACTTCAGGACAAGCTATTAAAGCAATTGCAGAAGTTGCAGAACAAACCTTAGGAGAAGATTATACAATAGCATGGTCTGGCTCTGCTTATCAAGAGGTTTCAAGCTCTAGTTCGGGAATGATTTCTTTTGCTTTAGGACTTGTTTTTGTCTTTTTAATCCTTGCGGCTCAATATGAAAGATGGCTTATGCCTTTAGCTGTCATTACCGCTGTGCCTTTTGCGGTATTTGGTTCTTTGCTTTTTACATATTTAAGAGGGTTTATCGATGTTCAAATCAGCAATGATGTGTATTTTCAAACAGGATTGTTGCTTCTTATAGGACTTTCAGCTAAAAATGCCATTCTTATTGTAGAATTTGCAATGGAGGCACATCTTAAATCGGGAAAAAGTATTTTCGAAGCTTCACTTGAAGCAGCAAGACTTCGCTTTAGACCTATAATCATGACTTCTTTAGCTTTTGGCTTGGGAATTTTACCTTTGGTTTTTGCAACGGGTGCAGGAAGTGCGAGCAGACATTCTTTAGGAACAGGACTTATTGGCGGTATTGCAGCAGCTTCAAGTATCGCAATCTTTTTTGTGCCTTTATTTTTCTATATTTTAGAAAGCTTCAATGCTTGGATTGATAAAAAAAGAGGAAAAAATCATGCGTAATCTTTTATTGATTTTTTTGGTTTTTTTCATCAGTTCTTGTTCTTTAAAACCAAAATTAAATATACCTCAAACTCAATACACTTCAAAAGAGGACAATATAAGTTTATCCAAAGAATGGTGGAAGGGTTTTAATGACGCAAATTTAAATACTATCGTCAATCAAGCCCTAAAAAATAATACTGATTTAAGAATAGCCTATGTGCGTATGGAGCAAGCTGCAGCACAATTTGGAATTTCTTTGAGTGATTTATTTCCAAAATTTGATGGCAGTGCGAGTGGAGCCAGAGCAAAAACCTCCATTAATGATCCAAACAATCAAACAAATCGCTTCATTTATGGAAATGATTTTACAATGGGCTTAGGATTGAGTTATGAAATTGATTTATGGGGAAAATATCGCGACAGCTTAGGTGCAGCAAGAGCAGCTTTAAGAGCAAGTGAATTTGACTATGAAGCTGCAAGGCTTTCTTTGATTTCAAATGTTGTGCAATTGTATTTTAACCTCGCGAACGCTTATGAGGCAATGGATATTTTAAAACAAACCCTTGATGCTTATACTCAAACTTATGGTGTCAAACTTATGCAATATGAAGTCGGAACGATTGGAGAATACGAGCTTGAGCAATCTCGTGCAGAACTTCAAAGCGTTAAAGCACAATATACAAGTGCTATTGAAACAAAAGAAAATTATCTTAAAGCCTTAAAGATACTCGTATCAAGTGATTTTGATGATATTCTTTATAAAGAGCAAGATTATACAAAATTTAGTGCTTATGCCCTTGCCTTACCTGAAGGCATTGGAAGTGAAATTTTGTTGCAACGTCCGGATATTAACGCTGCTTTAAAGAGACTCACTCAACAAAATTATCTTGTTGGTGTAGCAAGAACGGCTTTTTTACCTAGTCTTTCTTTGACAGGGCTTTTTGGCTTTGAAAGCAACGATTTGGATACTTTAATCAAAGGTGGAAGTAAAACTTGGAATATAGGCGGAAATTTCTTAATGCCTATTTTTCATTGGGGTGAAATTTATCAAAATGTCAATCTTGCAAAATTAAGCAAAGATGAAGCCTTTTTAAACTATGAAAATACCTTAAGAACAGCTTTTGGTGAAATAAGACTTGCTTTGGTGCAAAGAAAAACAAGTATGCAAAATTATGAAAATTACAAAAATTTACTTCAGGCTCAAGAAAAAATTTATGAGCTTGCAAGCATACGTTATGAAAATGGAAGCATTCCTTTGATTGAATATTTGGACGCTAGAAGAAATTTATTGAGTGCTAAAATTTCTTTTGCAAATGCAAATTATGCGATGGCAAATGCTATCGTAGAAGTGATTAAAGCCTTTGGTGGAGGTTTTGAAGTGGATGAAAATTTAAGCAAAGAAATCGAAGAAGATTCTAAAACTTTAGATATGTCTTTTAGAAAATGATATTCTAAAAGTCTTTATCCAAATCTTTTTCTTTAATTTCATAGGCTTTAAAAATCGAAGGCAGAAGCTTTCTCATCGCATAGTCAAAATGATAAAAATGTTCATAGACTTCTTTAGCATTTAAATCCTTAGCTTTTTGAAAGTCAAACACATCACTTTTTGGCATTTTTTCAATATTTTCATCAAAAAATTCATAAAATTTTGCCCTTTGTTTGAAAAGTTCATTTAAATTTTGAATGATTTTAGTTTTATCCATTTTATTTTTCTCCTTGATTTGAAATTAAAAAGGTTTAATGACCATCATTATAGCTATACCGATAAAAATTAAAGTAGGAATTTCATTATAAATTCTAAAATATTTCCCGCTTTTTTTGCAAGTATCCCTTGCTAATTCTTTCAAGCAAAAATAATTATGAAAATGATAAAAAAGCAAAAGTATCACAAGGCTTAATTTAACGTGCATAAAACCAAAGGATAATAAATTTTTATTGAGTATGAGCATTAAAATTCCTGTGATAACACTCATCAACATTGCTGGGGTTTGAATGTATAAATAGAGCTTTTTTTCTTGAATTTTTACCACTTCAACAAAGCCTTGATTGTCTTTATGTTCGCTATGATACACAAAAAGTCTTGGCAGATAAAAAAGCCCTGCCATCCACGAAACAAAGCTTAAATAATGCACCATTTTAATCCACAAATAATACTCGCTAAAAATTTCCATTTTTTTTCCTTTTGTTAAAATTGATAAAAAGTTCTTGCATTAAAATCAAAAAAACGCTGACATTAATCATCACATCAGCCACATTAAAAATCGCAAAGTCAAACCACTTATGCCAATAAAACATATCCACAACACCTCCGTGTATGAAGCGGTCTAATAAATTTGAACTTCCCGCACCAAGCATTATCCCAAAAGCTATGATATGCTGTTTAAGAAAGGCTTTTTGCCATAAAAGATAAGCAAAAAGACAAAGCAACAAAGCTAAATGCAAGTATTTAAGATAATGCTCTAAAAAACTTAACATAGAAAAGGCTACACCTGTATTTAAAACATAAGTAAGATCTAAAAACTCACCCTCATAACGCAAACCTTTTAAAGTTAAATTCTTAACTGCTTGATCAAGTAAAAAAACTAAAATAAAAAAACTTAAAAAGATTCCTATAAATTTAAGATTCTTAATCATCATAAAGCTTTCTTAAAAAACTCTACAACCCCTTTCATTTCTCTTTCTAAAAGTTTTAAATCTTTAGCCTCTAAAAGCAAACGAATGAGATTTTCAGTCCCTGAATATCTGAATAAAAAATTGATATTTTTATCCTTTAAATGAGTTTCTAATTCTTTTAAACCTTTGATTTTTTTTAAGTCTTTTTTCTGTGAAATTTTGAGATTAAACAAAAGCTGCGGATAGGGTTTAATCTGTCCTAAAATCGCACTTGCTGTTTTTTTCTTTGAAAGCATTAAAGCACTAAATTGAAGGGCTGCAATCAAGCCATCTCCTGTTTTTGCATAATCGCTAAAAATAATATGCCCACTTTGCTCACCCCCAAAATTTCCTCCGCACATTTTAAGTTTTTCAAGGACAAATTTATCCCCAACATTACAAGTTTGAAGTTCTATGCCTTGTTTGTTTAAAAATTCTTTTAAGGCTCCATTACTCATTATCGTAGCGACCACACTTGATTTGAGTTTATTTTGTTCCTTAAGATAAAGAGCAAGCACACCTAATAAACTATCGCCATTTGCCACTTCACCCTTTTCATCAACCACTACAAGTCTATCCGCATCCCCATCAAAGGCAAAACCAATATCTGCACGAAATTTTTTCACTTCACAAGCTAAATTTGCAGGATGTAAAGCTCCGCAATTTTCATTGATATTTAAACCATTTGGTTTATCATTAATCACAATCACCTCTGCACCAAGTTCTTTAAAAACCGTTGGAGCAACTTTATATGCGGCACCATGAGCTACATCTAAAACAATGCGTAAAGATTTTAAAGTTAAATTTTTTGGAAAAGAATTCTTAATCGAAACGATATATCTTCCAATCACATCATCAATTCTTTTAGCTTGACCTATATCATTCATCGTAACTTTAGAGCTTTCAATGAGTTTATCATCGAAATAAATTTCTTCAATCTTTTTTTCTATATCTTCGCTCAATTTATTGCCATCAGCTCCAAAAAATTTAATTCCGTTATCATAATAAGGATTGTGCGAAGCTGAAATCATAATCCCCGCATCACAACGCATATCTTCGGTTAAAAAAGCAATGGCTGGTGTAGGCATAGGACCAATTTGTATCACATTATAACCCACTAAAGTTAGTCCTGAAACAATGGCATTTTCTATCATATAACCACTTCTTCTCGTGTCTTTTCCCACTAGAATATTTTTCGTAATGCTCTTATCTTTAAAATAAATTCCAGCTGCCATTGCTAAACGCATAGCCAAAAAAGAATCAAGAAATTCTCCTGCTTTTGCACGCACTCCATCAGTTCCAAAAAGCTTCATTATAAACCTTTCAAAAGTTTTCAAATATTATAACGTTTAGAAGTAAAGAAATTTAAACAACCCTCTAAAAACTAGAGGGTTTAAAGACTTAAAGTTGTGGTTTTGGAGTCTTTGAAGTAGAAATCGGAAATAGTGGATAAATGATAACAGGCTTTTCTCCTGTTAAAGAATGCAAGAAAGTTTCAATACTTTGAGCCTCTTTATCGTTGATTTTAATCCCAAGTTGCACACTTCCCATTTCTTTAATCGCATCTTTTAAAGACCAAATTGCACCATTATGAAAATACGGAGCAGTTTCAGCGACATTTCTTAAAGTTGGAGTTTTTACCATACCATTTGAATCGCCCTTAAAATCACCCAAATTTGCAAATTGATACTTACCTGCTACTTCGAAAGATTGCATACTGCCACCCAAATTCACACCCGTATGACAGGTTACACAACCCTTATCAATAAAAAGCTTAAGTCCTTTTTGTTCAGCTTGAGTTAGGGCTTTTTCATCACCTTCTAAGAATTGATCAAAACGAGAAGGAGTGAGTAAAGTTCTTTCGAAATTTGCGATTGCATCAGCTATATTATCAAAAGTTACTCCACTTTTACCATAGAGTTGTTTAAATTCTTTCACATATTCATCTAAAGAAGAAATTCTCTCCACAGCTAATTTTGCAGGAGTAGCCATTTCAGGTTCTGCTTCGATAGGACCTTTAGCTTGTTCGATTAAATTAGCAGCCCTTCCGTCCCAAAATTGCGTTGTGTTTAACACAGAATTATAAGTTGTCGGTGAATTTAAATGGTGTGGATTTGCTGCCCATTTATGTCCCACAGCAGCAGCGACCCCATCTATTCCGCCTAAGCCTAAATTATGACAAGTATTGCAAGATATAATCCCACTTTTTGAAAGTCTTGGTTCAAAATAAAGCTTCTTTCCGAGTTCAGCTTTTTCTGGACTGAATGGATTAGCTTTAACCCCATTTTCTTTAAGAATTTCATCAACGCCTTTTTGATCCTTTGGTAAAGCAACTAAGCCTGAATCTTTAGCTTCTTTGATTAAAGCTTTAGCTTCTAAGCCGGAATTTGTAGCATTTAAAACACTTGTTGAAATGAGTAACAACGAAGATGCAACGACTAATGATCTTAATTTCATAAAAACTCCTTGGAATAATATTTATATATCGATAAAATTACAATTACGATAATATTTTTGATAATACCCCATTATTACTTATATTAATATTAAACAAATATAAAACAAAACAACAATATTTTTAAATTTAACAGCAAATTTTTCTTATTTAATTTTTTAGTTTATAATACTCAATTGAGCGATTTAAAATATAAGGTTAATTTTATGGAAAATTTAATCATTTATGCCTTAGCTTACCTTTTGGGTGCTATTCCATTTGGGCTGATTTTAGCACAAGTTTTTGCAAAAGTAGATATTAAAAATCAAGGTTCTAAAAGCATAGGGGCGACTAATGTTTTAAGAGTTGTTAAAAAAAGCAATCCAAAACTTGCTAAAAAACTTGCCATTGCAACCATAATCTTAGATTTTACAAAGGCAACTCTACCACTTTTAGTTTTAAAAAATCTAGGATATGATTTCAATTTACTTTGGAGCGTAGCGGTTTTAATCGTATTTGGGCATTGTTTTTCTATCTATCTTCTTTTAGAAGGAGGTAAAGGCATAGCCACCACTGCTGGAGCTATGATTGTTCTTTTACCCTTAGAAATTTTAACAGCTTTCATCGTTTGGCTCGTCATAGGAAAAATTTTCAAAATTTCATCTTTGGCTTCACTGGGAGCCTTACTCGCCTTACTTATAAGTTCATTTGTGTTTGATTATGATATGCAGGGTATTAACACTCACGCACCTTTGTTTATTATAGCTTTTATCATATTTTATAAACATTTACCAAATATTAAAAGATTGATTTTTAAAGAAGAATGCAAAGTTATATAAAAATAAAATTTAAATTAAAATGTATCATTGGAATTTTAGACTTTGAACGCAAAAAAAAGCAAAAAATTATTATTAAAATTAAAGCAAAATCTGATGAGTTTTTGGATTATGTTCAAGTCTTAAAATTTGTTAAAGCAAATTATAAGGAGCAAAAATTCTATACTTTAGAACAATCTTTGGAATTCATAAGCTTAAAATTAAAAGAAAATTTTTCTTCTTTAAATTTTATAAAAATCTCTGTCTTTAAACCTAAAATCATTAAAAAAGCTCGAGTTGGTGCAAGCCTTAAAAAAAATTTTAAAACTTAATTTAGAATAACTAAATATTAACTTAAATTATGTTATAATTCTTACTAATTTTCTTAGGACAAGGATAAAAAATGAGAATTTTAGTTATAGAAGATGAACTTAGCCTTAATAAAGCTATTATCGATAATCTCAATGAATTTGGGTATCAAACCGATTCTTCTGAAAATTTCAAAGATGGAGCATATTTTATCGGTATAAGACATTATGATTTAGTTTTGGCGAGTTGGACTCTATCAGATGGCGATGGTGTAGAGCTTATTAACAATATTAAGCACAAATCCCCAAGAACTTCAGTCATCATCATATCTTCAAAAACAGATAAAGAAACTGAAATCAAGGCTTTAAAAGCTGGAGCTGATGACTTTATAAAAAAACCTTTAGACTTTGATATAGTCTTAGCGAGGATAGAAGCAAAATTGAGGTTTGGTGGGACAAATGTGATTAAAATTGAAGACTTGATTATTGACCCTGATGAAGAAAAAATCACATATAAAGGGCGAAATATTGAGCTCAAAGGTAAGCCTTTTGAAGTTTTAACACATTTGGCAAGACATTCTGATCAAATTGTTTCTAAAGAACAACTTCTTGATGCAATTTGGGAAGAGCCTGAACTTGTTACTCCAAATGTTATTGAAGTTGCTATCAATCAAATTCGTCAAAAAATGGACAAACCCCTTAATATTTCTACCATAGAAACCGTTCGTCGCAGAGGTTATCGCTTCTGTTTTCCTAAAAAATCTTAAATTTTATGCTAAAAGGTGTAAAAAATTCATCTTTTGGCATTTTTTATATTTTATTTTAAGTTTATTATTGTATAAAGACAAGATATTTTTTAAAAGGTAGAAACAATGTCTCTTTTAATCACTAAAGATTGTGTGTGCTGTGATGCTTGTAGGGAGGAATGTCCTGATGAAGCTATCTATGAAAATACTCCTATTTATACAATAGACCCAGACCTTTGCTCTGAATGCGTGAATGATTTTTCAGAGCCTGCCTGTATTGTTGCTTGTCCGTATGAATGCATCATTTCTGACCCTAATAATGTCGAAACCATAGAAGAATTACGTCTTAAAAGTCGCAATAGAGAAAACTGAATGGCTAAAAAAACCGCTGTTATTGACTTAGGTTCAAATTCCATAAGAATGATAGTCTTCGAAAAGACTTCAAGATATGGTTTTTACACGACTTGCGAATACAAAAGAAAGGTGCGTCTTGGAGAAAATGCTTATAATAATGGCAAAATTTTACAAGAAGAGGCTATGCAAAGAGCACAAAAGGCTCTTCGTTTCTTTAAACAATGTATTTTTAGACATAAATGTAAGAAGACTTTGATTATAGGCACTTCTGCTTTAAGAGATGCTCCTAATTCTAAAGAATTTATTAAAAGAATTAAAAATGAATTGAATTTAAATATACGATGTATCGATGGAAAGAATGAATCTTATTTGGGTGGATTTGCGGCTTTAAATTTGTTAAGTTCTTTTAAAAACGCAACGACCTTAGATATAGGTGGAGGTTCTAGCGAGCTTTGTTTGATTAAAGATAATAAAATTATTGATTGTATTTCGCTCGATATCGGCACAGTAAGACTTAAAGAGCTTTTTTATGACAAGGGAAAGACAAATGAACTTGATGAATTTTTAAAGCCTATTTTAGAACAAATTCCTGAAAATTTTTGCAATGACAATCTTATTGCAATTGGCGGAAGCTTAAGGGCTATTTCAAATTCTATCATACAAAAAAATTCTTATCCTTTAAAAAATCTACACGATTTTCGTTATAAACTAGAAGATGAAAAAGAATATATTTTAAAAATTCTTAACGCCCAAACAGATTCTTTAGCGGATTTTGACATTAAAAAAGATCGTTTTGATACAATAAAAGAAGGGGCTCTTATCTTTTTAAAAATTGCTGAAAAAATTAAAACTAAGCAAATTATCACAAGTGGAGTTGGCATAAGAGAGGGGATTTTCTTGCAAGATTTGTTGCGTCCAGCTCAACATTTTCCACAAAATTTTAATCCTAGCTTGAAATCTTTACAAGATAGATTTTTATATAAAGATAGAAAACTCAAAACACCTGATTTTGTTTCAAAACTCTTTAATGTGCTTGAAGTTTTACACAAACTACCTTCTCACTATAAAAATACCTTAATCAACGCGGCTAAACTTTGCCATATCGGAGAGCATTTAAATTTTTATTCTGCAAATGAACATTCTGCAAATTTTATTTTAGGAGGATTGAATTACGGCTTTTCTCATAGGGAAAAAATTCTCATCGCAAATATTATTAGACTTGATGGAAAAAAAATAAATCCTTATAATGCTTTTAAAGCACTTTTACCTCCTGTTGAAATTTTAGCTTGGCTTAATTTTATTTTAGCTTTAGCAAAAATTTTAAGCATTAATGAAGAAAATATCACCTTTGCTTTTGCAAATAATACGCTTTATTTGTATAATGAGGACAAGGAATTAGACCTGCCTATTGATGAGCTTAGGAAAATTTCCAAACCCACAACCATAGCCTTAGCAATCAATCAAAAACCCTAATTTTTTTGTCTTTTTTGAATGATATTTTGAATTTTTCTTTTGTTTTCTTCAAAAACAGAATCAAAATTTTCTTCTCTATTTTCTTCTTTTTTTTGAATTTCTTCTTCTGGAATTTCTGAACTTTCTAAAAGTAAATTCGAAGCACCTATAATCATCACATAACGTTTGTTTTTATAATCTAAAATCATAAATTGATTATTTTTATCTAAAGGTCTTTGAAAGAGCACATTAAAATTTTTAGAATCTAAAAATTTTTTTGTATTCATTGTCCTTTTAAACCACCAAAGCACTATGAGTAAAAGCACTAAAACAAGCATTACTAGAATGTATTGAGTGTAATCGTATTTTTCTAGGCTTGAATTTTTGGGCTGAATTTCTTGAGTTGAAAGCTCATTGAGAGTATCAGTGTTTAAAAGTTTTGTTGAGGAATTGCTTAAATTTTTATTTAAGTCTTCATTTGTTAGTCTTATTCTAATTCCAAATTTATCATTAATGCTGCTTATATTTAAGCTCACTTTGGTCTTATTTTGAAACATAATATAAGTCTTACCATCTTTAGAGCTGATTTGCACCTTATCAACAAGACTAGAATTAAGATTTTTTAATTCCTCTTTAGGATACTTAAGACCGCTTAAGGTTAAAAGCGTGAAATTTTTTTCTGTTTTTTGAGAAATATTGCCATTATAAGCATTATCAAAAGACAACATTACATCAACGCGGTCATTTCTGTCATAAATATTATAATTAATCAGCTCAACCCCAAAAAGAGGTAAAGCTAAAAAAAATAAAAATATTTTTTTCATTAAATTTCTTTTTTGAAATATTGAAGAACGGTTTTAGAATCTAAAATTTCATTAATTCTAATTGCAAGATTTTTTTCATAAACCATTACTTCACCTTTTCCAAAAATTCTTTTATTGATATAAAGCTCGACACTCTCTCCCGCAGGTTTTTCAAGGTCAATCACAGAACCCGCTTCAAGCTTTAAAAGATCCGAAACGCTCATATTTGTCGTGCCAAGCTCACTGACAAAATCGACCGTTATATCTAAAATATCTTCATAAGACTCTAATAAACCATGAGGCTCATTAAATTCTAGCTCATCACTCATACTTTTTTATAACCTATCCTAAAGCAATGATTTTCAAGTTCATAGGTCAAACTCTCGTCAAGATTGATGCTAGAAAAATCAACTCTTCCAAGATATTCAGGGATACCGAGTTTATAAACATCATCTCCCTTAACATCGTTGAGTAAATTTTTAGCATAGCCTATGATTTGATTAGCACATTCTTTAACCAAATCAGCCCAATCGTCTTCTTTGAATTTATTATTTCTAACATAAACATCAACGATTTTTTTCAAAACTTCCACAGAAAAAAAGAGATAAAAATTATATTCTCCATTATCTTGTCCTGTAATAGGAATAGAAGCCCCGTAAAGCTCTCCGCTTATATCCTCTACCTTGCGAATGTGCAATTTTAAAATATGCTCACAAAAATGGATAGCCGAATACTCAATTATTTTTAACATAAAACAACCTTTGAATAAAACTTAATTTAAAATTATAATAAATATAAAATAAAAAACCTTTTAAAAAGTTAGTTTTTGAAAATTTCTTTAACACCTTTTAGAATTTCTCCAACATTTGCACTCTCAAAAAGTTTAACTATACTTGTGCCAACAACCGCTCCATCGGAGATTTTGCGGATATTTTTAACATCATGATTATTTTTAATTCCAAATCCCACAAAAATGGGTAATTTTGTAAAAGAGCGTATTTCTTTAATCTTTTCTTCTAAAAGTTCTGTTTGAGCAGATTTTCCGCCTGTAATTCCAACAGAAGCTAAAAGGTAAATAAAGCCTTTTGCATTTTTAACGAGTTTGGCAATTCTTTCTTTAGGCGTCGTAATGCTGATTAAAGTAATCAAAGCTAAGTCTTCTTTATCGCATTCTTTTTTCAATTCAGCACTTTCCTCAAAGCTAAGTTCAGGCACGATAAGGGCTGAAATTCCAACTTTTTTTGCATCTTTAACAAAATGTTTTAAACCATAAGAAAAAATCAAATTATAATACACCATAAAAACCAAAGCTTTTCGAGTTTTAACTTCTTTTAAAAGCTCAAAAACCTTATAAATGTCCGCCCCCTCTTTTATAGCTTCTAATGCTGCATTTGCAATGATTTGCCCATCAGCAATAGGATCAGAATACGCCACACCAAGTTCTAAAATGTCAATAGGACTTTTATCTAATTTTTTTAAAAATTCCTTACTCACTGATAAATTAGGATAGCCCATCACCATATAAGCTACATTAGCTTTTTCTTTATAAAAAGTCCTAAAATCAACCATAAATCGTTCCTTTTTTATATTCTCTAATTGTTTGTATATCTTTATCTCCTCTTCCCGATAAATTAACAACAATCACGCTTTTTTTCTTTAAAGTCGGGCAGAGTTTTTCCAAAAAAGCTAAGGCATGGGCACTTTCAATCGCAGGTATAATGCCCTCTTTTTTGCAAAGCAATTTTAAAGCCTTCATACACTCATCATCGCTAATTGCTTCATAACGCACCCTTTTGCTTTCAAACAAATGTGCATGCATAGGTCCAACCCCCGGATAATCAAGTCCCGCAGAAATGCTATGCACAGGCAAGATATTTCCCAAATCATCTTGCAAAACTTTGGTTTTCATGCCATGTATAATGCCCGTTTTTCCTTTACTCAAAGTGGCTGCGTGATAAGGAGTTGCAATTCCAAGCCCCCCTGCTTCAATGCCGATGAGTTTAACACTTTCATCTTTGATAAAAGCATTGAAAATTCCCGCTGCATTGCTTCCACCTCCAACTGCTGCAAGGATGTAATCTGGTTTTTTATTTAATTTTTTAAGTGCAATCTTACATTCTGCACCAATCACACTTTGAAAATGTGCAACCATCATAGGATAAGGATAAGGACCCACAACACTTCCTACAACATAAAAAAGTCTTTCTATATCATTCACCCATGTTTGAATGGCTGCGGTTGTAGCTTCTTTTAAGGTTTTAAGTCCATTTTCAACCGCATTGACCCTTGCACCCAAAAGCTCCATTTTATAAACATTTAAAGCCTGTCTTTGCACATCAATGGCTCCCATATAAATTTCACATTCTAAACCCAAAAGTGCTGCTGCTGTAGCTGTAGCAAGTCCATGCTGTCCTGCTCCTGTTTCAGCGATGATTTTTTTCTTACCCATTTTCTTAGCAAGTAGGGCTTGAGCGATTGCATTATTAATCTTATGTGCACCGGTATGGTTTAAATCCTCACGTTTAAGATAAATTTCATGTCCATAAATACGACTTAAATTTTTAGCAAAATACAAAGGAGTAGGACGTCCTACATAGCTTTTTAAAAGTCTTTTAAGTTCATTTTTAAATTTTTTTTGTTGAGAAAATTTAAAAAAAGCATTTTCAAGCTCATTTAAAGCAAACATAGCACTTTCGGGCAAAAATTGTCCTCCAAAATTTCCATAATAAGCTTTTTTCATTTTTTTAACTCCCTTATAAATTGCTTGATTTTTTCAACATCTTTTAAGCCCTCTGCGTTTTCAAATTTAGAATTCACATCAACGATTTTTGGCTGAAGCTTCTTAAGCTCTTGTATGTTTTCAAGTCCTATTCCTCCAGCGATTGCAAAATCTTTTTTGAAATTTTTTAACAAGGTCCAATCAAAACGCACTCCATTTCCACCCTTAAATTGACCCTTAGTATCAAATAAAATCATATCCGCATAAATTGCGTTTGGAAGTTCTAATCTCTCACCCACTCGAATCACTTGTAAAACAAAGAGCTTTTTTTCTTTAAAAAGTTCAAACATTGATTTTGAAATCAAATCATAAATTTGCACCCCATCAAGCTTTGCAGTCTCCACCGCTTTAAGGATAAAATCCAAACTCTCATCAACAAAGACTCCAATAGCCTTTTTTGAATTTTGATGAATGATTTCGCAAAGCCGTTTAGCCTTTTTCAAATCCACTTGTCTTGGGCTTTTTGAAAAAATAAGCCCTAAAAAATCCACCTCTAAAGCACTCAATTGTTTTGCATTTTGCTCATCTTTAATGCCACAAATTTTAAGCTTCATTCTTTTGACTCATTTTTTGATAATTTTTAAAATATTCCAAAACCCTGCCCGAGTGAATCGCTTCTAAGATTATATCCTTTGCCTGCAAAGGAGTTTGAACCCTTTCAGCTGTATAAAGAGCAAACATCGCATTTAACACGACTATATCAAATTTCGCCCCCTTCATCTTTCCACTTAAGGTATCAAGTAAATCTTTAGCATTTTGTGCGGCATTTCCCCCTAAAATTTCATTATGAAAAGCAGTTTTAAAGCCAAATTGTTCAGGACTTATGCTGTATTCTAAAATCTCTCCTTGATTAATCTCAAAGATTTTTGTCTCATCACAAATGCTAATTTCGTCCATTCCGTCATTTCCACGCACAACCAAAGCCCTTTTGCGTCCTAAGGTTTTTAAAACCTCTGCTAAAAGTCTATGCACAGGGGCGTGATAATTTCCTACAAGCTGGTATTTAAGTTTTAAATTCGGATGAAGTAAGGGACCTAAAATATTAAAAACCGTTCTAATGCCAAGTTTAGTGCGAATTTCTCTAAGCTCGCCCACCAAAGGATGAAAAAATGGGGCGTGAAAAAAATTCAATCCTTCAGTTTGTAAGAGTTTTAAACCCTGTTCTAATTGAGTGTGTATGCCTATATCTAAAGCACTAAGCACATCGGTGCTTCCGCTTTGACTTGAAA
Source organism: Campylobacter cuniculorum DSM 23162 = LMG 24588 (assembly GCF_002104335.1). Taxonomy (NCBI): domain Bacteria; kingdom Pseudomonadati; phylum Campylobacterota; class Epsilonproteobacteria; order Campylobacterales; family Campylobacteraceae; genus Campylobacter; species Campylobacter cuniculorum. The sequence continues at coordinate 1,635,792 of NZ_CP020867.1, forward strand.
TTGCACGATTTCCATGTTTTGCAACTTTTACGCCCAAACTTGCTAAGATAAAAGCACAAGTGGTGGAGATATTAATGCTTTTAAATCCATCCCCTCCTGTGCCGACAATATCAATCATATCGCTATCATCGCTAAAAGTTTTAGAATATCTTAAGATATTGCGGACAAAAGCGGTGAGTGATTTTTGATTGAGAGATTTTTCGGTGATGAGCACAAGTAAAGCTGCAAGCTGTAAAGGCTCGTAATTTTTAGTCATTATCAATTTGCAAAGTTCTTTAAAATCATCGCTTTCAAGAGGAATATTTTCACTTAATTTTTGCAAATAGGGAACAAAATTTTGACTTTGAACCTTTTCTTTGTAAGAAGAATGCAAAAAATTTAAAAAAATTTTTAAACCATACTCACTAAAATAGCTTTCCGGATGAAATTGCACTCCATAATAAGGTAAAGTTTTGTGCTTCATTGCCATTAAAACTCCATCATCGCTGTAAGCCAAAGGTTCTAACTCATCGCTTAAGTCTTTTACTTCTAAAGAATGATAACGCATTATAGAAAATTTTTTTGGAAAATCTTTAAAAAATTCGCTTTCTTTTGTAAGTTGTATTTGAGAATTTTTAGCATGGCTTGGAATTTTAAGTCTTTGAATCTTTGCATTAAAACTCAATCCTAAAGCTTGATGCCCTAAACAGATTCCAAGAGTGGGAATTTCGAGCTTAGCCTTAAAAATTTCAAGGCAAATTCCACTTTCTTTAGGATGTTTAGGACCCGGACTTAAGATAATATGCGTCGGGGAAAGTTTTTTAATCTCCTCTAAAGAAATTTTATCATTGCGCACGACCTTAATCTCATCTTTTGAAATGCTCTCAAGCATTGCTTTGACATTATATACAAAAGAATCGTAATTATCAATCAATAAAATCATCTCTTATCCTTTTTTGCTAAATTCTCAAAAGTTGTAAGCAAAGCCTTTCTTTTAGCACAAATTTCAGCATATTCATTTTCATTTTGACTCTCAAGCACTATACCTCCACCACTTGCAATATAGGCTTTATCCCCTTTAAAAAAAGCCGAACGAATGATAATTGCTAAAATCACATCTTCATTAAAATTCAAAAATCCCACCGCTCCGCCATAAACACCGCGGTCTAAATTTTCTAATTCATTAATGATTTCTAAAGCTCTAATTTTTGGAGCCCCGCTTAGGGTTCCTGCTGGAAAAACTGCACCAATAACATCAAAAATATTGGCTTCATCTTTCATTTTTGCATACACCTCACTGACAATGTGCATGACAAATTTACTCTTAAGTATGCTAAAGAGATTTTCAACCCTTGTTTTTGTTCCAAATTTAGAAATATCATTACGAGCTAAATCCACAAGCATTTTATGCTCACTCAATTCTTTTTCATCGCTTAAAAGGTCTTTTTCTAAGTAAGCTATATCACTTGTTCCGTTTAAATTTCTTGTTCCGGCAATGGGTGCGACAAAAATTTCTTTATTTTTAATGCTCAAAACAAGTTCAGGAGAAGAACCTAAAACAACGCCATATTGAGAAGGAAAATAAAACATATAAGCACTAGGATTGAGTTTGCTTAAGCTCTCATAAAAACTAAGAGGATTGATATTGTGCTGTATGCAAAGCTGTTTGCTTAATACAACTTGAAAAATATCTCCGCTTAAAAGGTATTCTTTAGCCTTAGCTATCATTTCAAAATAATGCTTTTTTTCTTCTTCTAAAGAAGTTAAAATTTCAAATTCTGCGTCTTTTTCTTCGAAACTAAAATCCTCTTTTAAAAAATCAAAATATTTTGACTCTCCAAATTTAAAAAACATTTTGCTATTTTTTTCAAAGACAAGATAAGCCCGAGCATTTGCAAACAAAAATAAGGGATAATCATAATTTTTATTTTCGCTTTTTGGTAAGTTTTCAAAAAGAGTGATAAAATTTGCACTCAAAACCCCGAAAAATCCCGCATAATCGCAGAGTTTTTCTCTCGCCACACATTCATAAAATCTTGCTTTAAGTTCGCTTAAAGAAAGTTCATTCGCATCTAAAAATTCGCAATCTATCCCGATGATAGTTTTATTCAAATCCTCCGCAAGATACGAATTAGGGTATTTGTCTAAAATTTGTCTGTAATAAAAATTTGCTTGATGACTAAGCATAATAAAACCTTTGAAATAAATTATTAAATTAAAAAGAAATGAAAGAAGAGTTTAGAAACGCCAAAATTGAAGAGTATTTGTTAATTTTAAAATCAAAGAGCTAAAAAATCTATCTTTACACATTTTACTGCCTTTCTTTAATCAAAAATTCTAAAACGCTTTAAAAGTTTAAAACAAAGATGATAAATTTTTGTTTAAATTCTGCATAAAGATGAAATTTTATGCGATTTAAAAATTTAAAAACCAAATTTTGATAGGAGCTCCTTGATTTAAAAAGCTCCTATCTATTTTAGTCGTAAAGAGAATTCCAGCTATATTTTTAGAATTGATAAAGCACCTGAAGTCTTGTCGAGTTTTTATGAGCTTCTTCTTGCTTTGCATCGATGTTCAAGTAAGAATAAAAGGCTTCAAAAGAAAGCTTTGGAGAGTATTGATAGCTTATTCTTGCAACAGCTTCAAATTTCTTTCCTGCCTCTTTGTTTGCAAAATTGACATTGCCAACTTTAGTCCCTCCATATACAAAATCCGCTCCTATTCTTAAAACTTCATTGAAGGTATATCCTGCTTTAATAAAACCAAAAGCATTTTCCCCTAAATCTCCATAAAATTTAGAACCATCACTATACCAGATTTCCTCTCCTGCTATAAAATCTCCTAAATTTCCTAAATCTTCAAGCGTTGTCAGTGTGTAATGGTTTTTATCTCCATAATAAAGACCCCCTAAACTCGCATCAAAACCAGAAAAATCAATTGTTGAGCTTAAACCAAAGAAATTATTGTTACTAAAATCAACATATTTTTTAAGTTTATTATCCACACTATTTCCAAGATAAGCTGCAGCTAAACTCCACTGCACGTCTTCAAAGAAATGAGTTGAAATTCCTAAGGTAAAAGCGTAAAAAAGGGCTGAATCATCAAGATAAGAAAGCCAAAGTTGAGGAGTTAGACTTATATGATTGATTTCATAATTTCCTAATGCAGCAGCTCCGTAAAGGTTTTCGTTAAAAGGAGAAATAGCCTCACCAGAAGCAGTATTTCCCCAAACACCACCATTATATATATCGCCTTCATCGCCATTATTTGCCGTATTAAAATTATCAAACGCAAAAGCAAGTAAAGAAAGCCCTTCAATGCTCGTATTGACAACTTTTATCCCGGTTCCGATAAGTCCATCGAAGCTATTATCCGTCCAAATGCTATCAACTTGTTGCTTACCGGCGATTATATCAGTGTTGAGTGCAGTTGCTGTGTAAGTGAGAAAAAACTCCCTTACATTAAATTGTGAAGTGGTATCCGCCCCTTGCGGAGCCTCTCCTGTTGCCATAGGGTCGCCACCAAAACCCGCATCAGCTGCACTATAACCAAGCTCAATGAAAGCTCTAAAATTATCAGCAATTGCTGCGTCAAAACCTAAAATCGCACGCCAATTATGTTCTTGTCTGCTTAAAATTCCAGCTCCATTTTGAAAACCTCTTTTATGCCAGAAATTACCACTCGCACTATCATAGCGATAGCGGAAAAACCCGCTTACATCCACATCTTTAATCGCTTCATCTAAAGGTGTCGCTAAAGAAATTTGAGGCAAGAGCAAAACCGAACTTAAGACTAATGAAATTTTTTGAAACTTTTTCATTAATTTCCTCCTTCCTTGTAGTTTTTTGTTTTTTAACAGATACAATTCTACAAAAACAAAAATAAAAATAAAATAAATTTCAATAATATAAATCATAATTAAAAACACAATAAAACAATAATAAAGCACTATTTTACTAACAAATTAATTATAAATTGTAAATTATTTTTAAATAAAATTATAAAAATAATCAATAATTAATATCAAAACTTTTACAAAAAATAGAGGTATTTTTAGGATATATCATTAAAAAGTATATATTTATATGATAAAAATAAATTGATTTTTTTTAAATTTAAAAGTTAATGCTCAAAGTTTTTTTAAAAAGATTTCCATAGGGGCTTTTTTCATCGATTAAATCGCAGGTTTGGATTAAATTAAGATTTTCTTTGAGGCAAGATTCTAAAAGCTCCATGATAAAACATGCATCCTTTGGTTCAATATGAGCGGGGCATTTTTTCGCATTTGTATAGCGATGATGAATCTTATGCACAAGAGTTGAATTTTTAATTTCAATGAGAAACATCTCAAGCGGTGCTTTGAAAAACATTGAATTTTCTTTAATATTGATTGAAAGATAAATCATATCTAAACCATAAATTTTTTGAGTATAAGAGTCAAAGAAATATAAAGTTTTATTTAAATTATCTTTAAAAGTTTTAATCATAAGCTCTAAAATCGCAATTTTTTGCTCCTTAGTGTAAAAGCTTCCAATCGGAGAAAAGCAAAATTCAAGCAAAGATTTTATAGGATACCATTCATTTGTCCTAAAAGAATAAGCCCTCATTTTTTCGCCCCGTTTTTGTCTGTAAATTTTAGCTTCTTTGCTGTCGATATTATCATATACAGAAGGCACGATGAAATCTCTATAAGCAGGATTTGGAAAGGCAGGATGAAGAATGAGAGAACCTTCATTTTCATTTTCAAAAATGTATTTTAAACCACCCGCATAACCCTCATCGATGATTTTTAATTCCTCGTTTTTAATCCCATTTAAAAGACTATAAAAACTAATCTCTTCATCATTATCCCAAATTTGTGGAGGATAGCGAAAAAATTCGCAAATTTTTTCTTTGGTTTTTAAATCCAATTCTTTAGTCTGTTTCTTTTCTATCCAATTGACTAAAGTTCTTCTGTCCTTGCCTAAAATATTTGCAAATTTACTCAAGCTTAGACCCGATTTTTTAAAAATTTCAAGCAATTTTTGTTGAGAATTCAACATAATTTTTAATCCCCTTTTTAAGAATGTTACTTTTGGTAAAAATATAAAAAATTTATATTTAAAATTCTACAAGAAATTTTAAATAAATATTCTTACATTTTTTTTAAAAATGCACAAAAATTGTGCAAATTTTTATATTTTGGATTAAAAGTAACACATTTTTTAAAAAAAATTTGCATTTTATTTAAAAATAAAAAATTTTATAATGATTTAAAATTTTATAAAAGAAAGGAATATTATGACATATGAACAAGCTTATCAAGAGTCTTTAAATTCTCCTGAAAAATTTTGGGCTGAAGCGGCTAAAAAAGTGCATTGGTATAATGAATGGGATAAAGTGCTTGATGATAGTGATGAACATTATAAATGGTTTGTTGGGGGTTGTATGAATACTTGTTACAATGCCCTTGATTTGCATATTCACAATGGACGCGGTGACCAAGTTGCTTTGATTTATGATTCTCCTGTTACGGATACAAAGAAAAAATACACTTACAAACAGCTAAGAGAGCGCGTTGCAAAAGTGGCTGGAATTCTTGCAAATAAAGGTGTGGTTAAGGGCGATAGAGTGGTCATTTATATGCCTATGATTCCAGAAGCGGTGATTGCTATGCTTGCTTGTGCGAGGCTTGGAGCCATTCATAGCGTTGTTTTTGGCGGTTTTGCTGCACATGAACTTGCTTCTAGAATAGAAGATGCTAAACCGCGTCTTGTTATAAGCACAAGCTGTGGGATTGAAATCAGCAATATCATTGAGTATAAACCTATCCTTGATGAAGCCATTAAAAAATCAAATCACAAGCCTACCACTTGTTTGATTTGGCAGCGTCCGCAATATAAAGCAAGTATGCTTCCTTGGCGTGATGTGGATTGGGAGAGTGAAGAAGAAAAGGCAAGGGGAGTTGATCCTGTGCCTGTTTTAGCAACTGATCCGCTCTATATCCTTTATACTTCTGGCACAACCGGCTCTCCAAAAGGCGTAATTCGCTCTAATGGCGGACATTCCGTAGCTATGAAATGGTCTATGGATAATATCTATAATGCAAAAGCTGGAGATGTTTTTTTCACAGCCTCTGATGTGGGTTGGGTTGTAGGACATTCTTATATCGTTTATGGTCCTTTGATGAATGGTTGCACGACGATTGTTTATGAGGGAAAACCTGTTAGAACACCTAATCCATCGTCTTTTTGGAGGATTATAGATGAGTATAAAGTCAATGTGCTTTTTTCAGCACCAACCGCTTTTCGTGCAATTCGCAAAGAGGACCCCCAAGCACAATGGCTGAAGAAATTTAATCTTGATAGCCTTAAAACTATTTTTGTAGCAGGTGAAAGATGTGATAGCGACACCCTTAAATGGATAGAAAAAATCACAAAAAAACCTGTGATTGATAATTGGTGGCAAACTGAAACCGGTTGGGCAATAGCAGCAAATCCTATGGGGCTTGAACCTATGGCTGTTAAACCGGGAAGCCCTACAAAACCTATGCCCGGCTTTAATCTTAAGGTTTTAGATGAAAATGGTAAAGAATTACCCGCAGGAAAAAAAGGAGCCTTATGCCTTAAACTTCCTTTGCCTCCGGCGTGTTTAATGGGAATTTGGGAAAATGATGAGAGGTATCGTAGGGGATATTTGGACCAGTTTCCGGGCTATTATCTTACGGGAGATACCGGTTATATCGATAAAGAGGGCTATGTTTATGTGCTTGGCAGAATGGATGGAATCATTAATGTTGCAGGACATCGCCTCTCAACCGGAGAAATGGAAGAAATTGTTTCTAAACATCCAGATGTTGCCGAATGTGCTGTAATAGGAGTCAATGATGCCTTAAAAGGTGAGCTTCCTATGGGTTTTGTTGTGTTAAAAAGCGGTATTGAGAGGGATTATAATGGCGTTATTGATGGAATTGTGCGTTTGGTAAGACACGAAATAGGAGCTGTTGCTAGTTTTAAAATCGCGACTATAGTCAATGCTCTACCTAAAACAAGGAGTGGAAAAATTTTAAGAAAAAATTTAAGAGAAATTGCTGATGGTTTGCCTTTAAATATCCCTCCGACCATTGAAGATACAAATGTTTTAGAACATTGTAAAGAAGCTATTAATGCTTTAGGATATCCACAAATTAAGGAGAAAAAATGAGTGCAGGAAAGAGATTTAGAACAGCTTTAAGGGAAAATTCGCCCTTGATTATCGTAGGAGCTGTGAATGCTTATTCTGCGTTGCAAGCTACTAAAATAGGGCATAAGGCTTTGTATCTTTCGGGCAGTGGTGTGGCAAGTGCGAGTTATGGTTTGCCTGATTTAGGAATCATCGCTTTAGAGGAGGTTTGTATCGATGTGCGTCGCATTTGTGGTAGAGTGGATACTCCCTTGCTTGTTGATGCGGATACGGGGTTTGGAGGAGCTTTTAATATAGCAAGAACGATTAAAGAGCTTATTCGTGCAGGTGCGGCTGCAACACATATTGAGGATCAAGTCGCACAAAAAAGATGCGGACATCGTCCTAATAAAGAGCTTGTAAGCATTGATGAAATGTGTGATAGGATTAAGGCTGCAATGGATGCAAAAATAGATTCTGAATTTGTCATTATGGCACGAACAGATGCTCACGCTATGGAGGGACAAGAAAGAGCGATAGAAAGAGCCTTAGCCTATGTTGAAGCTGGAGCTGAAATGATTTTTGCAGAAGCAATCCATACTTTAGAAGAATACGCTCAATTTACAAAACTTGTTAAAGTCCCTGTTTTAGCTAATATCACTGAATTTGGTAAAACTCCGTATTTTACAACTAAAGAACTTAAAGAAGTTGGCATTTCTATGGTGCTTTATCCACTTTCAGCAAATCGGGCAATGAATAAAGCAGCTGTAGAAGTTTATGAGAGCATACTCAAAAAAGGACATCAAAAAGATGTGCTTGAATTAATGCAAACGAGAGAGGAACTTTATGAGATGCTCGATTATTACACCTATGAAAACAAACTTGATGAATTATTTAAAGGAAAAAAATGAGTATGAGTGAAGCAAAGAAAAAAACCGGTGGTTTAGCAGGAGTGGTAGCCGGAGAGAGTGCGATTTGCACTTGTGGGCTTGGAAATGGTCTTAATTATTATGGTTATGCGATTGAAGATTTAGCAAATCATGCTGAATTTGAAGAGATAGCTTTTCTTCTTCAATACGCTCAATTACCAAATTCTAAAGAATTAGAAGAATACAAAAACAAAATCATAGCTCAAAGAGAATTGAGTGAAAATTTAAAAACCATTTTAAAAGCCATTCCAAAAGAAACGCACCCTATGAATTTAATGCAAACAGCGGTGGCAGCTTTAGGAGCTTTAGAAGCAGAAAAAGAGGATTTTAGCAATCAAGATGAAAAGATTATACGTCTTTTGGGAATTTTGCCTTCTGTGCTTTGTTATTGGCATCATTTTGTCCATTTTGGCAAAGAGATAGATTTTAACTCAAATCAAAAGAGCATAGCAGGATATTTTTTAGAAAAACTGCAAGAGCAAGATCCAAAAGAGGATTTCATTAAAGCGATGCAGTGTTCTTTGATTTTATATGCAGAACACGAATTTAATGCTTCAACCTTTACAGCAAGGACTTGTGCTTCAACTAAAAGCGATATTTTTAGTGCTGTGGCCGCAGCCATTGGAGCCTTAAGAGGACCCTTACACGGAGGTGCTAATGAAGCAGCTATGGGCTTGATTGAAAGCTTTTCAAGTGTTGAAGAGGCTATTGAAGGTGTCAATCGCAAACTTGAAAATAAAGAATTGCTTATGGGCTTTGGACATAGAGTTTATGGACTCGGAGGAGACCCTAGAAATGCTTTGATTAAGGTATGGTCTAAACATTTAGGTGGGGAGACTTTGATTTTTAAGGTGAGTGAAGCGATTGAAAATTTAATGAAAGAAAAAAAGCCAAATTTACCTCCAAATGCAGATTTTTATAGTGCTTCAGCCTATCATTTTATGGGCATTCCAACGGCTTATTTTACACCGATTTTCATTATGAGTCGAGTCAGTGGCTGGTGTGCTCACATTAAAGAACAAAGAGCTAACAATAAACTCATACGTCCAAGTAGTGAGTATATAGGACCAAGTCCAAGAAAATTTATAAAAATTCAAGACAGATAAAAAAGGATAAAAATGAGTGATATGGGAATTTTAGAGGCTAAAAGACCAGAATTTGATGAGCTTTTAACCAAAATTGCAAGATATACTGATGAATATGAAATAAAAAGTGCCTTAGCCTTGCAAACTGCAAGATATTGTTTGATGGATACTTTAGGTTGTGGGCTTTTAGCTCTTAAATATCCAGCTTGCACTAAGCTTTTAGGTCCGAGTGTGGAAGGAGCGGAATTTAGACCTTTGGGAGCAAAAATACCCGGAACTTCTTACCAGCTCGAACCAATACGAGCGGCATTTAATGTTGGTGCTATGGTGCGATGGCTTGATTTTAATGACACTTGGTTGGCTGCTGAATGGGGACATCCGAGTGATAATTTAGGTGCGATTTGGGCGGTAGCTGATTATATAAGTCGTAAGAATTTAAGCGAGGCTAAGCCACCTTTGAAGGTCTCTTGTGTTTTAAAAGCCATGATAAAAGCTCACGAAATTCAAGGAATTTTAGCCTTAGAAAATTGTTTCAATAAAGTAGGAATGGACCATGTTTTGCTTGTTCGTATCGCTTCTACAGCGGTGGCGGCTAAACTCTTAGGTTGTGATTTTAATGAAATTCGCAATGCAATTTCAAATGCTTTTATTGATGGCGGGGCTTTAAGGACTTACAGACACGCTCCAAATACAGGTTCAAGAAAGAGCTGGGCAGCAGGGGATGCTTCAAGCAGAGGGGTGGATTTAGCTCTTAAGGCTAGAACCGGTGAAATGGGCTATCCTTCGGCTTTGAGTGCAAAATTTTGGGGCTATGAAGATGTGAAAATGAAGGGATTAAAACTTAGCATTCCTCAAGAATTTGGAAGTTATGTTATGGAAAATGTCTTGTTTAAAATTTCTTTTCCAGCCGAATTTCACGCTCAAACTGCTGTTGAAGCAGCTTTGAAACTGCACGATGAGGTTAAAAATCGTTTGGATGAAATTGAAAAAATCATCATCACAACTCAAGAATCAGGGCATAGAATCATAAATAAAACAGGAGAGCTTGCAAATCCAGCTGATAGAGACCATTGCATACAATATATGGTTGCTGTGCCTTTGATTTTTGGAAGATTGAATGCTGATGATTATGAAGATAATATTGCAAAAGACCCAAGAATTGATGCTTTAAGGGCTAAAATGATTGTTGAGGTTGATGAAAGATACACTAAAGAATATTTAGAATCTGATAAAAGAAGCATAGCAAATGCTGTGCAGGTGTTTTTTAAAGACGGCTCAAAAACCGATAAAATAGAAGTTGAATACCCTATAGGACACAGAGTTCGAAGAGAAGAGGGAATTCCTTTGCTTATCGCTAAATTTAAAGCCAATCTTGCAACAAGATTTAGTCCAAAACAATGTGAAAGAATCATCGCTATTTGCGAGAATCAGCAAGATTTAGAAAATACAAATTTTAATGAATTTAGCGATTTGTTTGTTTTGTAATCTAATCTTACTATGAAGGAGAAAAAATGTTGTGTAAAGAAAGTTATTGCGAACCAAAAAACGAGGAGCAAAGAAAGATTTATGAAGAGTTTGAAGCTTTTATGAGGTTTAAAATCAATTTTTCTTTGTTTTTAACTATAATCATACTCGGCTGTTATTTTAGTTTTTTAATTCTCGTTGGATTTTTCCCCGATTTTCTATCTACAGATATAGGAGATTCGCCTGTAACTTTAGGTATAGTCTTTGGAATTTGTTCTATATTATTAGGAGTTTTAGGAACAGGAATTTATACTTTTGTTGCAAATTTCTTTTTGGATAGCAAAGAAAAAGAGCTGATTTCAAAAATGCGAAAAGCAGGAATTATTATTGAGGAAGGATAAAATGAAAAAATTTATCTTTATACCGGCATTTTTTTGTATCAATATTTCTTTATATGGTGCGGCTTTAGACAGCACAGCAGAGGCGGTTCAAAAGGCTCCTTTAAACATTACAGCAGTTGTTATGTTTATACTTTTTGTCCTTGCAACTTTAATCATAACTTATTTTGCAAACAAAAAAACTCATTCCACAGAAGCTTTCTTTACAGCAGGTGGAGGAATATCGGGTTTTCAAAATGGTTTAGCTATTGCGGGTGATTATATGAGTGCAGCGGCTTTTTTGGGGCTTACCGCTCTTATTTTTTCTTATGGCTTTGATTCTTTGATTTATCCTGTAGGTTGGACTATAGCTTGGCCTGTGATTTTGTTTTTGATTGCTGAAAGATTTAGAAATTTGGGAAAATTTACTTTTACAGATGTTATTGCTCTAAGATTAGAAGAAAAACCTATTAGGATTGTAGCGGCATTAAGCACTTTAACCATTGTAATTTTATATTTGATTGCTCAAATGGTTGGAGCAGGGCAGCTCATACAAACTCTATTTGGTTTGCCTTATTCTTTAGCGGTTGTTTTTGTGGGAATTTTGATGATGTGTTATGTTATATTTGGAGGTATGCACGCAACGACTTGGGTGCAAATCATCAAAGCTTCTTTGTTGCTTGGAGGCACAACACTTATGGCACTTATGATACTTTATATGTCAAATTTTGATTTGAAGTATTATTTTGATTTAGCCATTAATAATCACCCAAAAGGTGCTGATATTATGAAAGCGGGTGTCTTTTTCAAGGACCCTATCGCTACTTTTTCTTTAGGACTTGCGGTTACTTTTGGAACAGCGGGTTTGCCTCATATTTTGATGAGATTTTTCACGGTTAAAAATGCTAGTGAAGCTAGAAAATCTGCTTTCTTTGCGACAGGATTTATAGCTTATTTTTTCTTATTAATGTTTGTGCTTGGTTTTGGAGCTATAGCCTTTGTTTTAGGCGATCCACAATATGTTGATGAAGCAGGTAAATTTACAGGAGCTACAAATATGGTTGTGATTATCTTAGCTGAAGTTTTAGGGGGCAATGTTTTACTTGCTTTTATTTCAGCTGTTTCTTTTGCAACGATTTTGGCAGTGGTTTCTGGGCTTTGTATCAGTGGAGCAGGAGCCATTGCACACGATTTATACACACAAACTTTCAAGAGTGGAAAGGCTGATGGCAAGACACAAATGGCAGTGAGTAAGATCGCGACTATCATCTTAGGTGTTTTATCTATAGTTTTGGGCTTTGTTTTTGAAAATATCAATGTCGCCTTTATGGTTGGGCTTATATTTGGTATAGCTGGTAGTGTGAATTTTCCTATCATACTTCTTTGCATTTATTGGAAGGGTCTAACCTCAAGAGGAGTGTTTTTAGGAGGTTTATTGGGATTATTGGCTGTAGTGAGCTTTGTATTTTTAAGTCCAAGTATGTGGGAAAAAACCTTTGGTCTCAAAAATGCTATCTTTCCTTATGACCATCCTGCGATTTTTTCAATACCTCTTACTTTTTTCTTGTTATGGTTTTTCTCTATAACTGATAAATCAAAAAGAGCTCAAATCGATAAAGAAGGATATAAGGCTTTTGATTTTAGAGCCAAAACAGGCATAGGAGCTTCGGAGGCAGTCTCTCATTGATGTCAAAATTTTTTAAGATTTTTGATAGGGAGTGAATTTAAATTTGTTACTTTACGAAACATCTTAAATTCTTTAAGACGTTTCACAGATATAAAAAACAATCGATTTAATTTATATGAGATGAATTTAAAATCATTTAAATGAATGAATTATTTATCTCAATACTCTTTATATAACTCAATAGCATAAACCCTAGAAAGCTTCTAGGGTTTGTATTAGAATTTCTTTTTATTCACATCTTCAAGGATATTGTTTGCTATAGTGCTAACAGAATTAGCAATGATAGAAGATTCATTAGCGATTTCAACATTGTCTTTTGTGCTTTGGTCAATCTGTGAAACACTCTCATTGATTTGAGTGATGCCTTGAGTTTGTTCTTTAATGCTTTCAGCCATATCATTGATGGATTGCACAAGTAAATTTGTATTGGCTTCTATCTCACTCAAAGACTTTTGAGTCCTTTCAGCAAGTTTTCTTACCTCATCAGCCACAACAGCAAAGCCGCGTCCATGTTCTCCTGCACGTGCTGCTTCAATGGCAGCATTAAGAGCGAGGAGATTGATTTGGTCAGCTATATCTCCTATAATGCCTGTAACATTTTTAATGTCTTCACTTTGAGTGATAACATCACTAGTCTTTTGAGAGACATTTTGCATAGAAGAAGTGATTTGCTCTAAGGCTGCAGCGGTTTCTTCTAAAGAAGCTGCTTGGGAATTAGAGCTAGAGGTGAGAGATTGGACTGCTGTTTGGAGTTTAGTGCTTTCTCCTGCTAAGGCATTAGCAAATTCTGAACTTTGTCTGAGCATTTTAATGATTTCTTCTCCTAAGGCATTGGTTGTCACCTCAACATTTCCTGTGGCATTTTCTATTTTATTTCTAAAGTCTAAGTGTTTGTATTCTTCAAAAATATCGTGGATGATATTCATATCACTTCCCACTCGACTTTGTAGAGCATCTAAGAGACGATTGAGCACATTTTTAAGTTCTACGAGTTGAGGATTTCTTGGATTGGCTGTGATTCTTGCTGTGAGATTTCCTGATTCGACAATGCTTACTGTCTCTACAGATTCTTTTACAGCAGAATTGTCTTGTTCAAAACCTAGTTTGGTTTGACGAATGTTTTCATTGATGGCTGTTGCCATTTGACCGAGTTCGTCGTTGGCTTTGATAGGTAAAGGAGCAGGGGCTGTGCTTGTTTCGTGGTTGATGTATTTGAAAAAACGATGGAGATAATCCAAAACAATTCCTATTCTTGAAGCTATGATTTTATAAATCATTAAAAACATCAAAGCACTAACAGCTAAAATGATTACAATTGCAACAATAGCTGCTATCCATTGTAATTTATACAAACTTGCCAAAACTTCACTTCTTGGTGCAGTGGTTACCATATAAAAATTATCTGAAGTGCCTTGAATATTGAATTTTCTAATTGCCATAAAAGCTGGAAGTCCATTAGAACCTATATAATCTGAAAAAAATTGAATTTCTTTCCCGCTAGAGATAAAACCTTTTATTAATTCGGTGCTTAATTGTGGAATATATTCATAAAGCGATTTGCCCCATAAATTTTTATTGATGTGCATAGCCACATTTCCATCTTCATTTAAAACAAATCTTAAATTTCCTTTATAAATATCCAGTCTTTTTTCGGATAAAATTCCGCTCAAAGTTTCATAAGGGAGAATGAAACCTATGCTTGCTATAACTTTACCTTGAGCATCATAAATGGGTGTAGCAATATTAGTGCCAAAAATTTTATTTTGATTAAATTCATAAATTCGTGGAAGTCCTATACTCATCTTTTTTTCATTGATAGATTTTTGGATGGCTCCGTTACTTTCAAACCAATCTTTGGTGAAATCGTCTGCTTGGATAATTTTTAAGCCATCACTTGGAACAGAACTATCAAATATAGCTAAAAATTTTCCATCTGGAGTGATAAATTTTGAATTGATATTTTTTTGAAACTCGGTTGGTTGAGGAATGTATAAAAAAGCATGGGTTACAAAACCACCAGAATTTAATATAGTTCCAATATCATCAGTGACTCTTTCTATATCAAAATTGCCTTTAGAAAATTCATAGGCAAGAAATCCACTTAAAGCATTTAATGATATAGATGTTTCTTGAAAATCAATCTGCATATAATTGCTATAGCGATTAACATTTGCAATTAACAAATTTTCAACATCTTTTTCAGTTTGATTTTGCACTTGTATGCTAGTAATTATCACTAAAATGACAATACCCAAAATAAAACTCATCAAGCTTGAAAAGATGATTTTGGTCCCTATTTTTGCATTTTTAAACATTTTCGCTCTCCTTATAATTAAGATGAAATTACACTTTTTTTAAAAAAAATCAAACTTTTTATTATATCAAAAAAAAAAAAAAGAAACTAAAAAAATCAATTTTTTTTAAAAAATAATCAATAAAAATTAAATTGCCAAAAGGTTAAATTATCTTCTAATATTGCTATTATATCGATATTTGAAAGATATTTTTAATATAAAAATTTTTTAGTATAAATTTAGAATGAATTTAGAATAAACAAAAATTAAATGGGTAAATTAAAGCTTTAAAATAAAATTTTTAAGCTTTAATTTTTAAATCACCCCTCTTTTTATGAAAAAACTCCTATGAAAGTTCTATCTCACTCTATAAATCCACTTGCAATGACTCTATCTCTATCATAAAATACCGCCATTTGTCCGCTTGCAAGCCCATAAACAGGCTCATTGAGTGTGATTTTAGCCCCCTTGCCCTCATCGATGATAACCTTGCAAGGCGTGGATTTGGAGCGATAACGAATTTTTACTTCACAATCAAGCTCTTTAGCCTCTATAAAAAGATTGATGTTTTTGAGATTAAATTCGCTTCTCTTAAGCTCTTCTTTTTTGCCAACTATGATTTGATTTTCTTTAGGATTGATTTTTAAAACAAAATGCGGTTCGTGAGCTCCTTTGACCTCAAAACCTCTTCTTTTGCCTATAGTATAGTGCATATATCCCTCGTGTTTGCCCACGACATTGCCTTTGCTGTCTAAGACTTTTCCGGGAATTTTTGTATCCATAAATTGTTCTAAAACTTGCACATAAGTGTCTTCAACAAAGCAAATTTCAGAGCTTTCTTTTTGAGTTGCGAAAGATTTTAACACTTCAATACCTAAAGCAAATTTTTTCACATCTTCTTTTTTCATCTCACCTAAAGGAAAAATAAGATATTTCAAGGCTTCTTTATCCGCACTTGCTAAAAAATAACTTTGGTCTTTACTCTCATCAAAAGCAGTTTTAATGCAACCTTCTTCAAGTCTTGCATAATGACCCGTAGCAAGTTTTTCACAACCTAAACTTTTTGCAAAATCCAAAAGTTTTCCAAGTTTAATGAAACGATTGCATAGAGCACAAGGATTTGGAGTTTTGCCTTCTTTATAGGTATTGACAAAGGGCATATAAACTTTATCCTTAAAATCCTCTTGCAAATCCAAGATATGATAAGGAATGTCTAAGAATTTTGCAACTTTTTCAACTTTTTTGATATTTTCTTCGTGATAATTTGGTTTGCCGTGAAGTTTCATATAACAACCTATAATCTCATGTCCAGCATTTTTAAGTTTATAAGCAGTTACAGTGCTATCAACACCCCCACTCATTGCGACTAGAATTTTCATAATCTTTCCTTTAAAGTTTTAACGATAAAATCCAAGTCGTCAGTGATTTCATACTTTAATTCATCTCCTTTGGAGATAACTTCTAGTTTGAGTAAAGAATTCCTGACGAACACATCAAAGGCTTGCCAAAATTCTTTCCCGAACAAAAAAATAGGAACATTTTTCTTAAGTCCAAGCTGTTTTAAGACAAGAATCTCGCTCAACTCATCTAAGGTCCCAAAGCCGCCCGGAAAAATCACAAAAGCAAGACTCTTTTCAATAAGAGCCATTTTGCGAATGGCTAAGCTCTTAAAAGTGATATTATACTCCACAAAATCATTGAGTTTTTGCTCATAAGGCAATAAAATATTAAAACCCACTGAATTGATGGAATTTTTATCTTTATTTTGTTTGAAAGCTCCTTCATTAGCTGCTTTCATAATACCACCACCACCCCCGCTAATGATACAAAATTCAGCATTAGCAAGCATACCAGCTAATTCCTTAGCTTTTTTATAATAAAAACTACCTTCTGTTAATCTTGCCGAACCAAAAAAGCTTACGCAGTTGTGGAATTTTGGAATATTGCAAAAATTTTCTAAATCTTGAGTGATTTCTTTATTTTTGTTTTTAATAATCCACCGCCTCGATTAAAGATAAAATAAGTCCTTTATAGTAGCTAAAAATATCATAAATTTTGCTTAAATTTAAGCAAAATTTAGAGGCGGGATGAGTTATATTTTGTTTTATTGTAAAAAAGTAAATGGGATTTTTTGTTCTAAAAAGAGTGTTTATTTGTTTCTTTATATTTTTTTAACTTTTAAGCTTAATGAAAATTTAAATTCTTCAGGGATAAAAATATTTGAAATGTTTGAGAATTTGAGAAAAGGTTATAAATTCATTGTTTATAAGAGAGATTTTTTGCAAAAATTGATAAAAAAACAAAAATTGATAAAAAATTTGGAAAGAAGAAATTTTTTATTGAAATGCAACAACCATATCAACGGCTTTTTTGGCTTTGGAGTGCTTATATTTTAAACTCGAGCACAATTTATCTTAATTGCTCAAGTCTTTCTTTTTTACTTCCTATTTCTGTGATTTGCACCCCAAAATTTCCATCAACAATCACAACCTCACCATAAGCAATTCTTTTATCGCCTATGAGTATCTCTAAAGGGTCATTTGCAAGCTGATTGAGTTCAACAACTGAACCTATATCCATAGTCAAAACATCTTTTAAAAGCATTTTTTTATTGCCAATTCTTACGCGCACAGGCAAACGCACATCCATAATCAAACCGATATTTTTAAGCTCTGTGCTAAGAATTTGACTTTGTTGCTCTGTAATGGTTGAATTTTGAGAATTTTCACCCTCTTCGTCTTTTTTAGTGATTTGATTATAAAGTTTTGTATCCATAACCAAAGAAAGCTGTTCGTTTAAATCATCGATTTTAACATCGAAAAAATAAAGCTTTGCAAAGTCTTTTAAATCTGGTTCATTTTCTGCAAATTCGCAAGTGTTGAGTGTAAATTCCATTTTTGGAAGTTCTTTTTGAGCTCCAAGAGTTGTAGTAAAAGCTGAAATGATATTTTGTATCGCTTCTTTAGCAGCGTCCATTTCATCAGGTCCTAATTTATCATTTTTAGTGATTTGCTCTTCGCCCATCATCCATTCACCTATGGCACTCATCAAAACAGCACCGGCTAAAATTCCCATTTTTCCGCCGGAATTTGTATTAAAATTCACAAAGACAAGAGGGGGTTTAAGGCTATCTTGTCCGCTAACATCAAATTCTTTATATTCACTAAATTCTGCAGTTTTTCCTGTTAAACCCTCGATAGTACTCGTGCATTCATTGATAAACATTTTTAAAAATTCATTCATCATATTTCTTCATCCTCCATATCATCAGGCTGGTCATAAACACTTGCTTTAGCCTTTCTTTCATCTTCGTATTTTTCCAAAATTTCTTTAATCTCATCTTTATCCGTGCGGATGAGTTCTAAAATTTTTATGGATTTTCTAAAACGATGCAAACCAACTTGTGCTAAAAAAATTTCTTTTTTATCAATGCTAATGATGGCTTTATCGTCAGCTTCTCTATCCAGCCTTAAAATATCTCCTTGTTTGAGTTCTAAAAATTCATTCACATTAATCAAAGTTTTTCCTAAAATCGCCTCATAAATCACTTCGGCACGTCCGATTAAAGTTTTAAGCTCTTTATTTCTTGATTTTTTAGCTGAAGTTTCGCCCATCATAATGTCACGATTTGCTAAACGACTCAAAATACTTTCTAAATGCACTACAGGATAACAAATATTAACCATACCACTTGAATTTCCTATGATAATCTCCATAACCACCATAATGATAATCTCATTTTGAGATACGATTTGAACGACATTTGGACTTGATTCTTTAGCTTCAATCGTTGGATACATTTCAGTTACAGTAAGCCAACTTTCTCTCAATCTTTGCATAATAATACGCAAAATAGAATCCAAAAGATTAAGTTCAATATCTGTAAGCTCTCTTGAAGCCTCATAACTATCGCCTTGCCCTCCTAAAAGCCTATCAATCATAGGAAAAGCTATGCTAGGATTGATTTCTAAAACACAATTTCCATCTAAAGGCTTAATCGAAAACACATTAAAACTCGTAGGACTTGGCAAAGACATTAAGAATTCACCATAAGTCATTTGATCAACTGAATGCAGTTTGGTTTCGACGATACTTCTCATCATTGATGAAATTTGAGAGGCAAGATTTCTTGCAAGTTTATCGTGTATGCCTTTGATGGTCCTAAGCTGCTCTTTTGACACTCTGTTAGGACGTTTAAAATCATAAACGACAATATTTCTTTCATCTTTAATTTCATTTGAGGGTGCAGGTGTATCTGTATTATCATCAACAACTTCAAGAAGGGCGTCAATTTCTTCTTGGGAGAGTATTTCTGCCATTACATTAACCTTTCTCTAAGTTTTTTAAGTATTTTTTTATGAATTTGTGAAATGCGACTTTCACTGATATTTAATATCTCGCTAATTTCTTTTAAATTAAGCTCTTCATAATAATAAAGCTGGATAATCAGCTGATCTCTTTCTTTTAAGTCTTCTAAAACTTCATTAATTTTTTCCAAAAGTTGTTCTTTTTCAAGTTTTTCTAAGGTATCATCTTCATTATAAAGTTCAATTTGCTCATCAAGTGGCAAAGTGTAGCTGATAGAATGTGCGGTGCGCACTTCTTTAATCTTTTCTACATTTAAATCAAGTTTTTTTGCCAGATACTCATCATCGGGCTCACTCTCGTGTTCTTGATAATACTCATCTAAAGCTGTATCTATATCTTTTATAATCTTGCGGTTGTTGCGACTCATCACATCAAGACTTCTTAAATAATCGAGCATAGAACCATTGACTCGTTTTCTTGCAAAACCCCAAAAACTATCATTTTGCTCTTTGTCATAGCGACGCGAAAGTTTAATCATTTCTTCAACTCCCACGCCGATGAGATCATTAACATCAATGCTTGAAGGAAGCCTTTCTTTGAGTCTAAAAGCCATAGCCCTTAAGGCTGGCATATAAGCTAAAACAAGGTCATCTTGCTCTTTTTTAAGCATTTGTGCATAGGCTTTAGGCGGCTGTTTTTCTGGCATTTCTACGTCTTTCTTTGATTTCATTTTTTCTAAGCTCTTCACGTTCTTCATTGAGTTTTTCTAAAATTAAATCAATCTTTTTTTCACGAATCACTAAATCATTGATGATATTATTACTCGTTTTTTCATAATCTCCTTTGTTAAATATGCGTCCGCTGATTTTTTTAATATCAACAAAATTCATAATAGCAATATGTATAAAAACATAAAACATAAAAGTGATAAAAAGAGTAAAAGCACAAATATCAAACGCTTCATCAATGCTTATAATACTGAAAGCAAGTCCTATAAAAAAGCCACAAACGGTAAAAAACGCTACATAATTTTCTGGTCTCATTCTCTCTTCTTTATTGCTAAAATCTCTCAATAATTTTTCTAAAAAAGCTTGAAAAACTACGACTTGAAACATTATCAAGCATTTTTTGTTCCAACCTATACAAAAGCTTAGAAGCTATGGATTTAAGCTCATCGCTTGAAAAGGTTTTTTCATCGGAAAATAGAGTTCTTTTTTTAATGCTTGAGCTGACTTCTTTTGAAGAGCTTAAATGTCCTAAAAATTCTAAATTTAAAGGGTTTTTTATATTAGAATCAGCGACTTTTTTGATATTTTCAAACACTTTTAAAGCTTCATTTTCATTTTTAACCATATTAAAAATCATCAATAAATTTTGCTTTGTTTTTGAAGTGGTTTTTATCGTTGCATAAGCATCAGTTATGGCTGCTGGGTCAGGAACGGTTACGATTAAAACCTCATCAGCCATTTCTAAAAAATTTAAAATATTCCCTCCAATTCCTGCCCCTGTATCAATAATGAGAAAATCAAGCCCATCTAAAATGCTTGCTTGATTTAAAAATCTTTCGTAAATATTTTTATCATCATATTTTAAAATTTCATCTCCACTCTCGCCCGGAATCAGCCATAAATTTGGCTTAACCTCAATGAGTATATCCTCTAAAGAACACTCACCCCTTAATACATGTAAAAGGTTTTTTTGAATGCGGACATTTAAAATCACATCTAAATTTGCTAAGCCAATATCTGCATCAAAAAGCCCTACTTTATAGCCATTTTCCGCTAAAACATTTGCTAAATTTGCACTGATAGTGCTCTTACCCACTCCACCTTTACCGCTTGTAACAGCTATGAAATGAGTGTTTTTGACCTTTTTATCTTTGGTTTGTTCCATTAAATTACGAAGTTTATCGGCTTGATTATTCATTATTTTTTCCTTTATTAAAGCCTTCTAAGATACAGCGAACTAAAAAATCACTATTTGCAACTTCTATATCATCCGGAACTTCTTGTCCGATAGAGAAAAAACTCAAAGGAGTATTAATCTCATAAATCAATGAAAAAATATTGCCAAAAACTTTAGTTTCATCAAATTTAGTGATGATTAAAGTATCAATACCTAAAGAAGAGAAATTTTTATAAATTTCCATCAAATCTTCATACTTAGTATTAGCTGAAATTACTAAATTTACATCAATTTCAGCATTTGAATGGGTTAAAAATTCCTTAGTTTTTGCAAGTTTATTTTGGTCATATTGAGAATTTCCTATGGTATCTACAAGAATCACTTCACAATTATTTAAGCTTTTTATTGCCTCATCTAAATCTCTTGGCTCTATGCTATCAATAATCGGTAATTTCATCATTTTAGCGTATTGAAAAAGCTGTTCTACTGCACCGATTCTATAGGTATCAAGTGTTATAATGCCTGTTTTATAACGTTTATCTCCATAAGCATAGCGAAAGGCGAGTTTTGCTAAAGTTGTAGTTTTTCCTACTCCTGTTGGACCAACAAGCATCATAATTTTTTGCTTCTTAATCTCACTTTCAACGCGACAAGGCAAGATATTGCGTAAAAGAGAATAAAAATATCTTTGCACAGCCTCGCTATTAGTCTTCATAGCTGTGGGCATATTTTCAATCGTTGCTTTCATAATGGCTTCTAAATGCCTCTCTAGCATACCACTCTCTTTAGCTTGTTTATAAATGCTTGCAAATTCTGGTGGAATGATGAGATTGTTTCTGGCTTCAGCCTTATCATCCCACATCATATCGACAAGTAAATTGACCTTATCACTTAGTTTATTGATTTGCTTTTCAAAAGATTCTATTTTTTTACCATAATTTGGAGAATTCACTTCAGGAAGTGCAGTTCCTGTAGCCTTGCTGATTTCATTGCTGACTTCAGAAAGCCTTTCTTTAAAATCATCAAAATTAAGGCCGGGATTGATTTTACTTTTTGGAAAATTATGATTTAAATGAGTTTTTTTCTCATTTTGCTTTGCTTGTGTGCTTTGGTTTGAAATATCTAAAACAACGGCTTCATCATCATTTTTAAGCCCATCATTCAATGCAATTTTATCCGAAGTGCTTTTTTTAGGCGGTAAGGACTTACCCATTTTTTTAAGATGTTCTTGATAATCACTTTCTTCTATGGCAACCATCACTTCATAAATTCCTTTACGATTTATTGTTTTTGGTCTGATTTGTTTATTTGTGATAATTAAAGCCTTATCACCATAATCCTCTTTAACTTTTGGTATTATTTCGTCTGTATCTTCAACGGTAAAGGTATAAATGAGTTGTCCCATTTGTTTTTCCTTCCAATAAACCTAAAGGCAAAATCACACTAAGCCTTTCTTTAACCCCGATATGAGGCACCCTACACCAATGATCTTCTTTAACCTTTTTTGAAAAATACAAAAGGTCAATATCAAGAGTCCTTGGAGCATTTTTAAAAGTCCTTTTTCTTTTAAATTTAACTTCATAATAAAGCAGGATTTTTAAAAGTGCTCTGGCGTGAAAATTTGTTTGTATGAGCATTATAGCATTTGTAAAATCTTTTTGTTCTTCATAACCAAAAGCTTTGTTGATTAAGAGGGGCGAAGTGGCAAGAATTTTTAATCTTCTATCATCCATTAAAATTCTAAACAAAGCTTTAAAACGTTTTTTTTCATCGCTTATATTGCTTCCTAAACCCAAAAGAGCAAAATACTTAAAAATCCTTAAGCTTTTGCTCAAATAAGGAAAAAAACAAATATTTTCAATCTTTTTTGCTTCTTTTATCTTTAACATTATTTTTGTTTCTGTGCAGCTTTTAATTTTTCAATTTGGTCGCAAATTTGCAAAATTCCCATTAAAGCTAAATGATAACCAAAGGGACCAAAACCTACAATTGTTCCAGAACAAACGGGTGAAATCAAACTCTTTTGCCTAAATTCCTCCCTGCGATAAACATTGCTAATATGCACTTCAATCGTCGGTAAAGACACAGCTGCAATGGCATCGCGAATTGCCACAGAAGTGTGTGTATAAGCGGCAGGATTGATGATAATACCATCAGCAGTGCCTAAACATTCTTGAATTTTATCGATAAGCTCTCCTTCAAAATTACTTTGAAAGAATTCAAGCTCTGCATTGCTTTGTGAGGCAGCAATTTTCATCTGTTCGTGAATTTCTTCCATTTTCATCGCACCATAAATTCCAACTTCTCTAAGTCCTAGCATGTTGATATTAGGACCTTGAATCACTACTATTTTCATCATTGAACCTTAAAAAATTAATATTTAAATTTTTATTATAGCATTTTAAAATAAATTTTTGCTACAATTCATCTTTTGAAAGGAAAATTGTGTTTTTAATTTCTTGTAAAAAAATGTTTGTGTGTGATGAAAAATTTAGTATTTTAGAAAATCAAGCCTTTGTTTTTGAAGAAAAAATTTTAGAATTTGGGACTTTAAAAAATTTACAAAAAAAATATCCCCATGCCAAACGCATTCAAAGCCCTCAAAATTCTCTTATACTTCCTGCTTTTATCAACACACACACTCATTTAGAATTCAGTGCAAATTCTTATACTTTGCATTTTGGAGATTTTTTAAGCTGGGTTAAAAGCGTAATGAATTCAAGGCAAAATTTGAGTCAAAAAGCAAAAGATGAACTCATTTTAAATACGCTAAAAAAAATGCAAAGAACCGGCACGGGAACGATCGGCGAAATTTCAAGCTTTGGAAGTGATTTTCAAGCATGTTTGCAAAGCGATATGAGAGTGATTTTTTTTAATGAAATTTTAGGCGTCAATCAAGCCCTAAATTCAAGCAAAAAAGATGAATTTTTTAAACGATTTCAAAAGAGTTTAGACTTTCAAAATGAGCTTTTTATCCCTGCACTTTCTGTGCATTCTGCGTATTCTACAAATTTAGAATTGATAGAATGGATTTTAGCTTTAGCCCAAAAACACGGACTTCTTTTAAGTACTCATTTTTTAGAAAGCAGGGCAGAAAATGCTTGGTTAAGGCATGGAAAGGGAGGATTTAAAAAATGGCTTAAAACTTTGGATAAAAATGCAAAACCCTTTTGCCATCCTAAAATTTTTACGGAGCTTTTCAAAGGACAAAGGACGCTTTTTACTCATTGTGTCCATCTTAACGAATTTGAATGGCTTGATTTAAAATACCATTCTATCACACATTGTGCGTTTTCAAATCGACTCTTAAGTCAAAAAACTTTTGATTTAAAAAAGGCTTTAAAAAGCGGTTTAAATGTGCATTTGGGAACAGATGGCTTAAGTTCAAACATCTCTTTATCAATGCTTGATGAAATGCGGACTAATCTGCTTATACATAGGGATTTTGAGCTTAAAAATTTTGCAAAAAAACTCTTACTTATGGCGACTTTTTACCCTGCAAAGGCTCTTGATTTAAACTTAGGTTCATTACAAACGGGAAAAAGTGCTGATTTTAGCGTATTTGAGATAGAAGATTGTGATGAAGAACAACTTCCTTTGCAATTCATTCTTCATGCTAAAGAAGTGAAAAAATTATTCATCAAAGGAAAAGAATGCAAATTTTAAGATTTTGTTTAACAAGTATAATCGATGTGGTGAAATTCATAAATTCTTATTTTAAGACTTTTGTTTTTTTATTTATTGTGCTTTGGATTTTTCTTTCAAATTCTGATTCATCAGGGTCTTTAAATTCTTTAGCGAATTTAGAAAGAATTGATTTAAAGGGTGAAATTACAGATGTTTCTAAGGTGCTAGAAAAAATCATCGATGCTAAAAACAACGTAAATATTAAAGGGGTGCTTTTTGTGATTGATTCTCCGGGTGGAGCCTTTGCTCCAAGTATGGAGCTTGCTCTTGCAATTAAGGATTTAAGAAAAGAAAAACCTGTGGTGGTTTATGCGAGTGGAACAATGGCGAGTGGGAGCTATTTAAGCGGGGTTGGAGCTAATTTAATCCTAGCAAATCCTGCAAGTTTTATCGGTTCAATAGGAGTGATAATGCAAGGAGCTGATTTGAGTGAGTTGGCAAAAAAATTAGGGGTTAAAGAACAAAGCATTAAAGCCGGTGCTTTTAAAGAAGCAGGGACTTTTACAAGGGCTTGGAGTGAGGAAGAGAGGCGGTATTTACAAAATCTTATCAATCAAAGCTATGAACTTTTTACAAATTTTGTGGCTCAAGAAAGAAATTTAAAACTTGAAGATAAAGAAAAATGGGCAAATGCTAGGGTATTTTTGTCCTTTGAAGCTAAGGAGCTTGGTTTGATTGATGAATTGAGTAATTACGAAAATGCTAAAAAGCAATTAGAAAATTTAGCCAAAGTGAAAAATCCTATTTGGAAAAAAGAAGAGGTGAATGTATGGGATAAAATTTTAAATCGCTTGAGTGAGCAAGGAGTGAAAATGTTTAGTTCAATACTCACTCAATTTTACAGCACACAAAAATTTCAAGTCCTTTAAACCCAATCTAAAAAGATATTTTTAATCTTATGTTGAGAAATTTGCTGTTTTAATTTCTCAATCTTTTCTTTAGGATTTTTAAAAAATCTCTCGTGAGTTTCTACCATTATAAATTCAATTCTTTCATAGAGTTTTTGCTCAATCAAGGCTTTTAAAACATCAAATTCAGCCCCTTCAATGTCAAGTTTTATGAGTGTGATTTTGTTCCATTGAGTCAGAACTTCGCGTAAAAATTCGCAAAAATCAATGCTTGTAACCTCATAGGCATTTTCTTCTTTTATGTCTCTTTGGATTAAACTTGCACCCTCTGATATGAAATCATCTTCAGGAATATAAAATTTCATCGTGCCATTTTGATGAGAAATCGCTTTGTCCGAGAAAATGAAATTTTTATGATTTTTATATCGTTCTTTAAGGAAAGCACTTAAATAAATATTAGGCTCAAAGGCATAACAAATTCCATCAAGTGCTAAACACACATCACTAAAAACACCTGCATGTGCTCCACCATCGATGAAAACAAGCTTTTCTCCATTTCTAGCCCTAAGATAAAAATCATAAAAAATTTTGTGATATTTATGATGAATATAAGAGCGTCTTAAAAGGAATTTGAGATCCCCCCCCCCTTCTGCTCTAAAATTCATATAAGCGTCAAATAATTTTTTTTCAAGGATGTATTCTAAAAATTTAGCTTGGTTTGTGTATTTAAAGATTCTTAAACCACCCAAATAAATTTCTCTTTTGCCATTTTCATATTTTATTTTTTTAAACATGAACAATCCTTATAATTTTTATAATCAATTCTTAGTTTTAAAATGAGCTATTTTTACGCGTTAATATAAAATAATATTAAATCAAATATATTTGCGAAATCTGCCAAATGAAGACTCAATTCTAATTAGCATTATTATACAATAATTATTTAAAATTTAGCCCTTAAAAAATAAAAATTTTAGCCTCTATCTTTTGAGTTAGAATTTATTAAAATTAAGAAATTTATCTTTGTTGATTGAATTTATTTTTTAATTTACAATTCAACGATTTTATTTCTTTTTAAGTCTTTGTTTGAGAAATTCTCTTATGCTTTCTTTATCAAATCGTGCTAGAATTCGAATTTGTTTTTGAAGTAGGGAAAAATTGATAAAAGCCATTATCAAAAGCACCAAACACAGCATAAAGAAGAATAAATCCACCGCTGAAAATTCATTAATACTCGTTAGCAGTGCAAAAAAAGCACTCGCAAGAAGTAAAAAGCCCAAAAGTATAAATTGATACAATAAAGCTTCTTTAAAATTATGAGTTTTTTGCGTCAAATTTCTAAAAAGAATGATTTTTTCATTCCAATTCGAAATCAAAATTTCATCATTTTCCTTAAATAAATCTTTTTTAAAGCTTTTATAAGAAAAAATTTCGCTCTCTGTATTGAGTTCATCTTTGACACAAACTAAAGTATAGTCCTTATAAAATGCTCCATCAAGCTGACTTACTTTTTCTATCTTAAGAAGTCTTAAATCATTTCTTGCGTAAAAAAAGCCTTTAAAGTTCATAAATGCCATAAGTATCACTCCCTAAAAATCCCTTATACATGGGGGTTAATTCTAAAGATATTTTAACATTGTTTTGAGTGTTGAGTTTGGAATTTTGGAAGATTAAAAAACAATCCATTTCATCTTTAAAATTTTTGAGAAAATTCTCTCCGCCTTCAAACATCAAAAATTTTGCTTCTTTGGGAATTTGAGTAAAAATTTGACGCTTTGGCACACTAAAAAGAGGGATATTTTTATCAAAACTTTCAAGACTTTTACGAGTCATGATACACACATGAGGAGCTTTGGCTTTAACAAGCCTTGAATCAAGCAAAGGTCTGTCTTTGCGTATAGTTTCTCCGCCTACAACAAGCATATCAATGACAGAGCGAATTTGATGGGCATAAGTCCTGCTTTCTTCGGAGCTTACGATTTTTCCATAAGCTGAGCCATTGAGACTTAAAGCGAGTTTAAAGAGTTTAAAACTGCCTTTTTGCCATTTTAAAAAAGGTTTTAAAAGTTTTTCGCCCTGTTTGCATAAAAGCTCAAATTCCACTTCAATACCTTGTTTTTGTAAAAATTCCGCTCCCCCACTTGCAATTTTATTTTCATCTTTAACACTGATAAAAACTTTTTTAAATCCTAGTTCGGCTAAAAGTTTCGCACAAGGAGGCGTCTTACCTTGATGGTTGCAGGGTTCAAGCGTTACAAAAGCTGTGGCATTTTTAAGCAAATTTTGATGATTTTTAAGGATAAAATGATACAAATCATCGGCTTTTTTAGGAAAATTAAATTCTGATTTTAAGTTCTTTAAAGCCTCTTTAATGGCATTTAATTCAGCATGAGCCTCTCCAGCCTTTTGATGGGCACTTATACTTAAAATTTTCTCATTTTTATCTAAAATCACGCAGCCTACTGCAGGATTGGGATAAGTTAAAAATTGATATTTCCAAGCTTCATTAAGAGCAAGTTGCATATAAAAATTTTTCAAATTTCACCTTTTTATATTATTACAAATTGCGAATTTTTATGTTGAAAAACCTATATTGATATTTTCAGACACCTGATTTTCAATTTAATTTTATAGAAAATCTTCATTTAACTTCTAATCTAAAACTCCATTCTCAAACAAACATTTTTAATTTAAAACATACAATTAAAACTATAAAAATTTATTATAAATTTTTTATTTTGCTTTTAAATTTTATTCTTTAGCGATTTGACTTAAAATTTTATCAAAAGCCCATAATTTTCTAGCTTCAATAGCTTTTTCCGGTTCGATAATAAGCATTTCTTCCTCGCTTCCAAGCCTTTCTTTAAGTTCGCCAAAAGCATCAATAAAGAAAGTATCGCCGTAAAAATTGCATTCCTCATCTTGAGTTTTTTGCTTTCCTATGCGATTAACCCTTAAAATGCTTGTTGAATTTAAAAAGGCTCTTGTCTTTAAAAGCTCCTCCCATCTTTGTTTGCTCGAATAAGTCGAAGCAGTAGGGATAATCACAAGGTCAATTTTTTTAGCCATAATCTCCTGCCAAAATATGTCAAAATGAGCTTCAAAACCAAAAAGCAAGGCACATTTAAGTCCTGCATGGGTAAAATGATAGAGTTTGATTTGTTTTGTTTTATTGCTAAAAAATTTTTCCTCATTCCAATGCTCATAGGGCATTAAAATCTGTTGCTCATAGCTTTTTAAAATATCAGGACCCACTCTAAGACAAAGTTTTTTATATCCCTTCGCTTCAACGCTGACAAATGGGGCTATAATTTCGAGTTCGTATTTTTTTGCAAGACGCATCAAACTTTGTTTTTTAGTTTCGCTTTGTTCTTTAATCATACTCTTTGGTAGAGTGATGAGCTCAAGAAAAAAAGTGTTGATAACATATTCTCCAAGCACAACTAAATTCGCACCACTCTCTTTACAAATTTGCAAATAATAATCAAGTCTTGATTCACTCAAAGCCAAAGTAGGAAATTGTAAAGCAGCAATCTTACTCATCGATTTTCTCCACTTCAAGCTTAGCTTTTTCGAGGTCTTCTCTTGCTTTTTTTATACTCAAAAGACCTGTTTTATAAATTTTCACACTCTCATCTAAACTCAATTCATTTTCATTAAGTTTTTCTAAAGCTTCATTCGCTTTTTTTAAATTTTCTTCAAAACTCATTATAAATTAACCTTGTAATTTGGAGCTTCGTGAGTGATGATTACGTCATGAACATGGCTTTCTTTAAGTCCAGCACTTGTAATTTCTACAAATTCAGCCTTTTGTTGAAAATCCTCTATGTCTTTTGCACCCACATAGCCCATTGATGAACGCAATCCACCTAAGAGCTGATGGACTACACTCTTAATGCTTCCCACATAAGGAACGCGTCCTTCAATGCCTTCAGGAACGAGTTTATCTTGTGCTGTGCCTTGCTGAAAATATCTATCAGAGCTTCCTTTTTGCATAGCACCAAGACTTCCCATACCACGATAAGATTTGTATTGTCTGCCTTGATAAGTAAAAAGCTCTCCCGGACTCTCATCAGTTCCAGCTAAAAGAGAACCTATCATCACAGAATGAGCCCCTGCAGCTAAAGCTTTAGCAATATCTCCAGAATACTTAATCCCTCCATCAGCTATCACAGGAATCCCAAATTTCTTAGCCTCTAAAGCACACTCATCAATGGCTGAAATTTGTGGCACTCCTACGCCTGAAACAATGCGCGTGGTGCAAATACTCCCCGGCCCTATACCCACTTTAACAGCGTCTGCTCCGGCTTCACAAAGAGCCGCGGCAGCTTTAGCTGTAGCGATATTTCCCGCGATTAAATCAATCTTTGGATATTTTGCCTTGATTTGTTTTATGGTATCAATAATACCCTTTGAATGTCCATGGGCACTATCGAGTACTAAAACATCAACATCAGCCTCAATCAAAGCATCCACTCTTTGCATTTGTCCCACTCCAATCGCAGCTCCAACTCTTAATCTTCCAAAATTATCTTTATTAGCTTCGGGATATTCTTTGCGTTTTTTTAAGTCTTTTATCGTAATAAGTCCTTCTAAATGCCCCTCTTTATCGACGATGAGAAGTTTTTCAACCTTATTTGTACTAAAAATTTTTTCCGCATCGTCTAAAGTGCAACCTTTTAAAGCTGTGATTAAAGGAGGTTTTGTCATTACTTTTTCAACCAAAGTATCAAAATGAGTTTCAAATCTTAAATCTCTATTGGTTAAAATACCGATAAGCTTTTTATCTTTTTCAACCACCGGAATCCCTGAAATTCTATACTCTGCCATTAATTCTAAGGCTTCTTTTACACTTGCTTTAGGACCGATAAAAATAGGATCAATAATCACCCCGCTTTCACTCTTTTTCACTCTTTTAACCTCTCTTACCTGCGAATCTATATCCATATTTTTATGAATGATTCCAATCCCACCAAGTCTTGCCATCATAATAGCAGCTCTGTGTTCAGTTACCGTGTCCATTGCAGCAGAAATTAAAGGCATATTTAAAGTGATATTTTTAGTCAATTTCGTATGAATTTGCACAATTTTTGGTAAAACTTCAGAATACCCGGGCAACAAAAGCACATCTTCAAAAGTCAAAGCACGTTTTACAATTTTCATCTTTTCTCCTAATTTTTTGTAATTTTACAGCTTTTATTTAAATAATCTCTGACGGCTTAGCCTTTAATTTAAAATTATTGACAAATTTTTTACTGCTTGATAATTTTTTCCAAATTCAAAGCTCCATCAAGCAAATTTTGCTCATCAAAAGCCTTGCAAATCAGTTGAGCTGAAATATTTAAGCCGTCTTTGTCCTTAGCCACAGGTATGCTAATAGCTCCAAGCCCTGCTAAATTAACAGAGATTGTAAAAACATCCTCCAAATAATTTTGCATCGGTGTTTTTTGAGTGTCAAAACTAAAGGCTGTCGTTGGAGTAACGGGCATAAAAATCAAATCACAATCCCTTAGAATTTCTTCATATTTAGCCTTAATCAAAGCCCTTGCCTTTTGAGCCTTAATATAATATGCATCATAATATCCGCTACTAAGCACGAAAGTTCCTAACAAAATTCTTCGCTTAACCTCCTCGCCAAAACCTTCGCTCCTTGTTTGAATATACATATCTTTCAAGTTTTTACTTTGACTTCTCTTTCCATATCTTACCCCATCATAGCGACTTAAATTCGCACTTGCTTCAGCTGTTGCAATGATATAATAGGCTGCAATATCAAATTTAGAATCAAGTAAATTCTTACAGACAAGCTCATGTCCATTTGCTTTTAAAGCATCTATAGTTTTTAACAAAGCGGTTTTAATTTCAGAGCTTGTTTGATGGATATAATTTTCAATCACAGCAATCCTAAATTTACGATTAGGATTTAAACGAGGTGCTGTTTTAATGAATTCTATTTTTGCACTTGTACTATCCATAGGGTCATGTCCTGCAATCGCATCATATAAAATCGCAGCATCTTCAACATTTTGTGTTAGAGTTCCGATTTGATCAAGACTTGAAGAATAAGAAGCCAAACCATAGCGACTCACCCTTCCATAACTTGGTTTAAACCCTACACAACCGCAAAATGCCGCAGGCTGACGCACAGAGCCGCCTGTATCTGAACCTAAACTTGCTAAAGCAAGTTGAGCCGCTACTGCTGCGGCACTTCCACCACTACTTCCGCCCGGAACTTGATTGGAATTTAAAGGATTAAGAGTTTTTCCATAAAATGAAGTTGATGTTGTACTTCCCATAGCAAATTCGTCCATATTGCATCGCCCAAAAGGAGAAAAACCATTGCGTTTTAAATTCACAATAGCACTTGCATCATAAGGTGCAATATAACCTTGTAAAATTTTAGAAGCACAAGTAAGTTCCCAACCTTTAACGCTGATATTATCTTTAATTGCCACAGGCACACCCTCTCCTGCATCATTAAGCTCACAACCTAAAAATTGCTCAATAAAAGCTCCGATTTGTTTTTGTTTTTTTGCTTTATCGTTGAGTTCTTTTTTTAAATTTTCAAGTTCATTTTTTGAGTAAGTTAAAGCTTCTTTTAAACTAATCATTTTTATCCTTTTTTCTTATAAAAAGTATGGCTAAAGTACTTAAAAAAAATACGACGAAAATCGTAATCAAAACAAGACTTGTTGGAATTTCCTCTTCAAACACTCTTACATCCTATCAATCACTTCTTGACATCTTGGACAAAGCTCATCTTGAGCTTCAAATTTCCAGCATCTTGGGCATTTGTTGTGCTTTGCTTTGATGATTTTAAATTTTTGGTTTTCTATTTCAAATTCAAACAAAGCCTCCTCATTGCCCATTTTTTCAAAGACACTGACTATAAACCAGTCTGCCATTTCAATTCTCGGTAGGGCTAAAATGGCTTTTGAATTGGTTTGAAGTTCAAGCTCTAAGGTTGATTTAATCATTTTATCCTTTTTAAGAGTGTCAATGAATTCAAAAAATTTTTCCCTCGCTAAAAGCAAAATTTTATCATCAATCTTAAAATCATACTCAAATTTTTCCTCTAAACTCAAATCAAACACATCCAAAGCCTCACCTTTAATCAAAACATTGCTATGCTCTAAGGCTTCATCAACACTATAAGTCAAATTTGGAGCTAATAAATTTAAAAGCTCTTTAGTGATTAAAACCATCGCAACTTGGGCACTTTTTCTTTTGGGGCTGTCTTTATCATCACAATAAAGCCTATCTTTGATAATATCAAGATAAATTCCGCTCAAATCCGCACTTAAAAAATTTAAAAGCCCATTAAAACCCTTAGAAAAATCATAATTTAAAAAAGCTTCTTTACTTGTTTTAAACACCAAACTTGCACGAGTGAGTATCCATTTATCGATAAAAGAAAATTCATCAATTTGCATATCTTTTAAATCATTTGTATTTGCGAGTAAAAATCTTATGGTATTTCGAATTTTGCGGTATTGTTCGCTCACTTGTTTGAGTATATTTTCAGAAATTTTTAAATCACTTGAATAATCACTCAAAAGTATCCAAAGTCTTAAAATTTCAACTCCATAAGTCCTTGCTACATAGTCAGGAGCGATAACATTGCCTTTGGATTTACTCATTTTTTGTCCCTTTTCATCAGTGGTAAATCCATGTGTTAAAATGCTTTGATAAGGGGCTTTTTGTTTGATTGCAGTCCCCACTAAAAGTGAGCTTTGAAACCAACCTCTATGCTGATCGCTTCCTTCTAAATACATACTTGCTTGCTCTTCTCCTGCGTCGAAATTTCCGCTATTTAAAACCGCATTCCAAGTACTGCCGCTATCAAACCAAACATCTAAAATATCGTAAATTTTTTCTAAATTTTCAGCTTTGTATTTTGAATTTGGAGGAAGCAAGTCTTTGATTTCAAGTTCCCACCAAGAATCTGCTCCTTGTCTTTCAAAAATTTTCGCAATAAATTCCAAAATTTCATCATCAAGCACAATTTCTTTGGTATTTTTATCTCTAAAAAATGCAATCGGTGTCCCCCAATCTCTTTGCCTTGATATGCACCAATCAGGGCGATTTTCAATCATAGAACCTATTCTTTTAATCCCGCTTTGTGGGTAGAATTTTGTTTTTAAAATTTGTTCTTTAGCTCTTTCTCTTAGACTTTTTCCTTCAAGTTTTGGTTCATCCATTAAAATAAACCATTGTTTGGTTGCTCTATAAATTACGGGTTTATGAGTCCTCCAGCAAAAAGGATAAGAGTGTATGAATTTTGAAACAAAGATGAGATTTTTACCTAAAAGTTCTAAGATTTTTTCATTTGCTTTAAAGATATGAAGTCCTATAAATTCATCAAGCAAAGCAGGAGGTAATAAGCCTTTAGTTCTCAAGGTTTCATCATAACAACCTCCATCATCTACAGGCATTAACACTTCAAGCTTGTATTTTAAGCCCATATAATAATCATCTTCTCCATGCCCAGGTGCTGTATGCACAAGTCCTGTTCCTCCGTCCATTAAGACATGTTCGCCAAGTACAAAAAGGGATTTTCTTGAATTGAGCGGATTGATTGCATTTAAACCTTCAAATTCTTTAGCTTCAAATTCTTTTTCAAGCTCTCCTTGAGTCAATCCAAGTTTTACCATATTTTTAAGCAAGGCTTTAGCAAAAATCAAACCCTCTTTTGTTAAAACATAATTTTCATTAGGATTTAAAGCTATGGCTTGATTAGCCACCAAAGTCCAAGGCGTCGTAGTCCAAATAACCGCACTTGCTTTTTTAATGTTTAATTTTTTTAAAGCCTCTTCATCGAGTTCAAATGCGATAAAACTTGAATAATCTTCTTTGTCTTCGTATTCCACTTCGGCTTCAGCCAGAGCGGATTTTGCTGCCCAACTCCAAAATACAGGTTTAGAACGTTCATACAATAGTCCTTTTTTAGCGATTGCACACAAAGTGCGGTAAATATTTGCTTCAAACGCAAAATCCATTGTAATATAGGGTTTATCCCAATCTGCTATCACGCCTAAATTTTTAAATTCATTTTTTTGTATGTTTATGAATTCACTTGCATGTTTTCTGCAAAGTGTGCGAATTTCTTTTTTGCTTAAATCCTTTTTTTTATCCTTAAGCTGAAGTTCAACTTGTTGCTCTATAGGAAGCCCATGACAATCCCAACCGGGAGTATAACGCACTTTTTCTCCATTAAAATAATGCGTTTTGATAATGGTTTCTTTTAAAATTTTATTTAAAGCGTGTCCTATGTGGATGTGTCCATTTGCATAAGGAGGTCCATCATGTAAAGTAAAAGTTTTTTGAGCGTTTTTACGTTTTTGTTTTATCTTTTCATAAGCATAATTTTTATCGAACCATTTTTTAAATTTTTTAGGCTCACATTCGGCTAAATTTGCACGCATAGCAAAGCTTGTATTTGGCAAAAGTAAAGTTTCTTTATAGTTCATATTTTAACCACCTTGTTTTTTAAAGTGAAATTTTACCTAAAATAGCTTAAATTTCTACCCTATTTTTAGATATAATTACAAGAAAAAAGGAAAAAAATGAAACATTTGCTTTTTATTGTTGGTGATGAGCTTATTATGAGTCAAAATTATAAGGATTATATTTATAGAGCTTATGAAGAAAAATTTCAAGAGCTTAGTGAAATTCGCATACAGAGCAAAACAGATAAAGAATTGCCTTTTTTACTTGAAAAACTTATGAAAAAATACGAATTTATCACTTTATTTGCAGATGAACAATGCTACGCGATTATTGCTAAAATTTTAGCCACACTTGATGAGGACAATCTTATCCTTAAAGATGAAACTTTGGTTCCGGATAAAGCAATCTTTGCTAAAAATAGCTTTGTGAGTGATTTTAAATATTGCAAGATTAATCTTTTAAAAGTCAATACAGAGGAAAAACTTCCGCCCTTGCTTGGCGAAATTTACCTTGATTTTAAATATTTTTGTCTGTTTGGAATCGATGATGAGAGTGCTTTAATCTTGCTTGAAACCCTTAGAAAATCCTTTGAAGTCAGCATTAAGGCTTCAAAACTCTTAGAGAATCTCACTCTTATGAAGGTTACAAGCTCACAAGCTGTAAAGATTGAAGGTTTTTTACAAAGTGTTAAAAAACTCTTTGGTCCCAAAGTTTTTTTAGGAAAAAATCCACTCCATTTTATCATCAATAAACTTTTGGAAAAAAGGTTAAAAATTTCTTTTGCTGAAAGTTGCACGGGAGGAAATTGTGCAAGTACGCTGACAAAAATTTCAGGAGTGAGTGAAATTTTTGAAGGTTCAATCGTAAGTTATTCTAATCGCTTAAAACACGAATGGTTAGGCATTAGCGAGAGTGTTTTAGAAGGAAGAGGGGTTTATAGCGAACGTTGTGTTTATTTTATGCTTAAAGGCATTTTCAAAACCGCTCAACCAGATTTTGCTCTTGCAATCAGTGGCATAGCCGGAGATGAGGATAGAGAAGGGATTAAGGCTGGGAGCGTTTATATCGGTGCTATGTTTAAGGACGGCACTTATTTGCAAGAGCTTTTAGAACTCAAAGGCGATAGAGAATTCATACAAAAACAAGCCGTGCTTGGTGCTTTTTACCTTATGTTTAAACTCAAGCCCGAAATTTTTGAATTTTAAAAGCTTATTTGGTTTAATTCTAGTTGCAAAATCAAGGCTTATTTTAAATGATTTTTGTGTCATTGTATGCGTTAAAATTAAATTTTTTAATGAAAAAATTTATAAATGCTTCAAAAATGAGGCTAAATTTATTACAAACTTTTGCATTTAAACATGAATAATTCAATATTTTATTTGTTGAAAAGCTCGTTTTGTTTGAAAGTTAATTTTTATAAAATTTTAAATTTTCTGCAAACTTTTTTAACATAAATTTGTTAGAATTAATACATTTTATTTTAAGGCAAGTTATGAATTTACCTAATACTTTAGCTGTGTTAAGAATGATTTTAGCTCCTTTGTTGTTTTTTTTACTCACTCATCATTTTGATGGGGTGCATCAGAGCTGGATTAATTATTTTGCTACTTTGGTATTTGGCTTAGCAGCTTTGAGTGATTTTTTTGATGGTTATATTGCACGTACTTGGGGACAAACGACTAAGCTTGGTGCTATTTTAGACCCTTTAGCGGATAAAATGCTCACTCTTGCAGCTTTTTTGGGGCTTCTTATCTTAGGAAGAGCTAATGAATGGGCGGTTTATCTTATCTTGGTGCGTGAGTTTTTTATCACGGGTTTTAGAGTGATTATGGCGAGTCAAAATTTAAATCTCGCTGCTTCTTTTACAGGTAAGCTTAAAACAGGTTTTCAAATCACTGCCATTATTTTCTTAACAATGCAATGGTTTTTAGGAGAATTTTTACTCTATCTTGCCCTTATTCTCACTTTGTATTCTGGTTTTGAATACATTTATGTTTATATAAAGGAAAAAAAGCAATGAAATCTTTACTTCTTTTGGTTGCGATTCTTGTTTTGGGATTTAAATTTTATTCTGTGGAATTTTTAGCCACTCTTTTAGTCATTTCTTTTTTGATTTTTTTTCACGAATTGGGACATTTTTTAGCGGCAAAATCTTTAGGTGTTAAGGTTGAAATTTTTAGCATAGGTTTTGGTAAAGCTTTAATCCAAAAAGAAATTAAAGGCACAAATTATCGCTTAAGTGCTTTACCTTTGGGAGGTTATGTTAAACTTAAAGGACAAGATGATTTTAATCCTAGCGAAGAAAATTACGAACAAGACAGCTATGGAATTTTAACCCCTCTTAAAAAAATTTACATTCTTTTTGCTGGACCTTTTTTTAATCTTTTTTTAGCTTTTTTGCTTTATGTGATTATTGCTTATTTAGGAGTGCAAAAACTTGCTCCACAAGTTGGCAATCTCTCTCCTAATTCACCGGCTTTACAAGCTGGAATCAAAAGTGGCGACAGAATTTTAGAACTCAATGGAATAAAAATTCAAAGTTTTGATGAAATTTCAAAACTTGTTACAAATGAGCCTTTAACTCTACTTGTAAAAAGGGGAGAAGAAAATTTGATTTTTAATTTAACTCCGAAAATTGCGACAACTTATAATGAATTTTTACAAGCTGTACAAAAACCGATTATAGGTATTTCTCCAAGTGGCGAAAATGTGGTTTTGTATTATAAAGGTTTGCAAAGTTTAAAATACGCCTATGAAGAAAGTCTTAATGCGGCGAGTCTTATTATTAGAGGTATTATCAAGCTCATTACTACAGATATAGAAGCAAAAAATTTAGGTGGAATCATCACTATGGTTGATATCACTTCAAAGGCAGCTAGTATCGGTATATCCACGCTTTTAATCATCACAGCTCTTATTTCTGTCAATCTTGGAATTTTAAATCTCTTGCCCATTCCTATGCTCGATGGCGGACATATTTTATTCAATCTTTACGAGCTTGTTTTTAGGAGAAAAATTTCACTCAAAACCTTTGAATACCTAAGTTATGGAGGTATGGTTTTGCTTTTTGGCTTGATGCTTTTTGCTACTTATAATGATATTATGAGATTTGTAAAATAAAAACTTTGTTTTAAAAGGCTCTTAAATCAATAAAATTAAAAATTTGCTAGGGTTAAAGCTTCGTATTCCGCTTTCTAAAATTTCAAAGTCAAGTATAAATTAAGCAAGAATTTGTTATAATTAAATTTGCTTTATGCAAAATTCCTTGCCTGTGAAAATGGGCTTAACATCCACAAGGAGAAAATGATGAAACATTACGAGGTTTTATTTATCTTAAAACCTACACTCACCGAAGAAGAGGTGAATGCGAATTTAGAATTCGTCAAAGGAGTCTTGACTAAAAATGGTGCAGAGCTTGAAACCATAGTTCCAATGGGGACAAGAAAACTTGCTTATAAAATTAAAAAATACGAAAGAGGAACTTACTTTGTAATCTACTTTAAAGCTCCTACAATTTTAATTGCAGAACTTGAAAGAGTATTGAGAATTACGGAAGAAGTGATTAGATTTTTGATTGTAAAATATGAAAGCAAAAAAGAAATTATGGCTTGGGAAAAGCTTAGTCGTGGTATTAAACAATCTAAAAAAGAAATCAAACCTTTGGATTCTCCTGAAATTCAATGAGGAAAAAATGTTTAATAAGGTCGTTTTGGTAGGAAATCTCACTAGAGATATAGAATTGCGTTATGCACAAAGTGGCAGTGCTATCGGGGTATCGGGTATTGCTGTTACAAGAAAATTTAATGTCAATGGAGAAAAAAGAGAAGAAACCTGCTTTATTGATATAGCTTTTTATGGTCGCACTGCTGAAATAGCAAATCAATATTTGTCTAAAGGAAGTAAGGTCCTTGTTGAGGGTCGCTTAAAACTCGATCAATGGGTTGATCAAAATGGGCAAAATCGTAGTAAGCATAGCGTTCAAGTTGAAAATATGGAAATGTTAGGTTCTAATCCCAATTCACAAGAAAATTCTGCTTATGCTCAAACTCATCAGCAAAGCTTTGAACCCTATAAAAATCAAAATTCTAAAGCAAAAACGCAAACCCAGCAAAAAAATCAAAATGAAGAAAAAATCAAAGAAATTGATGTTGATGCCTATGATGGCGACGACAGCGATTTACCATTTTAATTTTAAAGGATAAATTATGGCAGAAAAAAGAAAATACTCACGCAAATATTGCAAATATACAGAGGCAAAAGTTGAATTTATAGATTATAAAGATGTAGCAATGCTTAAACACGCTCTTTCAGAGAGATTTAAGATTATGCCACGTCGTTTGACAGGAACGAGTAAAAAATATCAAGAAATGGTTGAAGTTGCGATTAAAAGGGCAAGACATGTGGCATTGATTCCTTATATTGTTGATAGGAAAAATGTAGTGAATAATCCTTTTGAAGGGCTTTAAACTTTACTTGTTTGTGGTAAAATTTCAAAACCTTAAAAATGAATGCTTAGCTTAAGTCTTTAATTTTTAGGGTTTATAAAAATTTTCTTTAGGATATATGAAGCTTTTTTGATTGATAAAAATTTCTTCATTGACTCCTTTATTAGAATTAAGAGCCACGCTAATATTTGCAATGATAACCCCATCTTTTGAAAGATTTGCATCCTTGTTAAGCTCTGTGAATTTAAAATTCTCACAAGTTGCAATAGCATAAAAATAATCAATTCTTATTGTATCGTTTGATTTAGGATAATGAAAGCTCACAGAATTAAGACATTCTTTATTTTCTTTTTTGGCTCTATACAGAAAATATTTAGCAAGTTCTTTAGAATCATGGGCTAGAATCTTAGCTTGTAAATACAAATGCGTGTCTTTGAGCAAACGCGGGGCATAGCTTGATAAATTCAAATTAAAACCGAGATAAAATCCAAGCAAAAGGATCAAAAAAACGACATTCAATAAAATATAGGCTTTCTTCACAGATAAAGCCTTTTTTGTAAGCATTGATTGAAAGTTCCTTTTTGCATACAAATTTTCAAAATTAAATTTCCAGCCCTATTTTGAAATTCAAAAACACTTACATTTTGAGCTAAAATTCCACTTTGTTTGAGTGAATCATTGTGAAATTTTGGACGCAGTTCATATTCAATCTTCGTATTTTTTAAAATCAAATCAAGTCTGGCTTCCAAGGGAAGAAAAATTCCTACAAAATCAGCTTTTACATTTTTATCACTTAAAATTTGCAAGGTTTTAACTTCATCTTGAACTAAAACATAAAGCCTTTTTTCATCATCTTTAAATAAATCTTTACGATTTTGTAAGATTTTTAAAAATTGACTTTTAGGAGAATAAAGGCTGGTGTTATTATCCAAAGTTAAAGTGGAGTTCATTAAATAAGCCTTGTAATTGCTGTCTAAATCCAAAATATTTTCCTCATCCCTTAACAAACAAGTTAAAGCATTTGGAGATATTTGTATTTTAAGGCATTTGGATAAAATTTTTTCTGTATTGAGCAGGGCTTGATTTAAATCTAAAAGCATTTGATGGCTTTCTGAAATTTTAAGATTAAAATGATAATTTTCTTTTAAGGTTTTACTTATTAAAACAAATAAAAGAGCAAAAATCACACAAGAAAAAGTGAATTCTAGCAAAGTAAAAGCTTTTTTCATTGAAAATAAACACTATAATTTTGGTCTAAAATTTTTAAACTCTTTAGTTCAAATGCTTCATCTTTTGCTATTTCTTCGCCGATATTTAAGGAATTTAAACCCGAAATTTTGAGTTCATAAATTTTGAAATTTGAATTTTGATTGAGTTTTTCTTCTAAAATATAAAGATTCTCGAGCAATTTTAAGGGCTCGTAATTTTTATAAATTTGCTCATAATACAAAGAAAAACTTGAAAAAATCACAGCTAAAATCACCACAGAAATGATAATTTCTATCAGTGAAAAAGCTTTTTTCATTCAGAGCTTCGGTCTATAGCTTCAATAAAAGCTGCACGCACGGCTTTTTCTTCTAAGGCTTTAATGCCTTTTATCGTTACACCTGCTGGAGAGCAAATATTTTCTTTAATCAAAGCAGGATGCTCATGTTTTAAAAGAGCATTAACACTTTCAAAAAGCCCTTGAGTTAAATTAAGGCTTAAATCCTTTGTCAAACCTTTATAAACCCCTCCTTCAGCAATGCTTTGAGCCACTAAGGCTAAAAAAGCAGGGGCACAACCGCTGATTGCCATTGCAGCATTCATTTGTGAAGAATCACTTAATTCATAAGCCTTACCAAAAGTATTGAGTAAATTGAGAATCTCATCTTTAAATTTTGAATTTTTAAGGATATAAGGGGTTGTGGAGGCTTTGTATCTTGCAGCAATATTTGGCATAATTCTTATAGTGTTTTTTGCCTTGATGCATTCTAATTCTTTAAAATCTGTATTTGCTAAAACAGATATTAAAATTTTAGCCTCACCCTTTAAAATTTGAGCCACATTTTTGAGTGCATAGGGTTTAAAAGCTAAAATAACCACCTTAGATTCTAAATCAAAATCCTCATAAAGCAAGGTTTTAAAGCCTTGCTCTTTTAAAATTTTAAGCTTTGATTTATCGCGTCCAACTATAAAAACTTCATATTTATCACGCAAACCATAAGCTAAAGCACTTGCCATTGCTCCATTTGCAAGTATATACACTTTTGGCATTATTTTTTATCTGTATCCTTTTTATTCATATATTTAGAAATTTTATCTGCCTGAAAAAAGTCTGGATAATTCACTGTGTCTAAAATGACTTGAACCATAAAATTATTGTCTTTATTGATAATAATGGGTGCTAAGAAATTCACAGTTGATTCTTCTATGGTTTCAGCAAGAGCCACTATATTATAAACAACATAATTTGAATTTGGTGTTAATGAGAGCAATTCTTGATAATAAGCCGGTATGTCAAAATCATAATCGGGTCGAATCAAAAAAGGATTGATAAGAACGAAAGAAAAATCTTTTCCATCAAGACTTTTAAGTCTTAAAAAGACCTCATCGATAGTTGAAAATTCCATCTTTTTAGTTTCTTCAAAACCCAAAATAGGACACTTAACCTCTAAGGTTATTTTTTCTTCACTCATTTTTTACTCCTTGTAAATCTTTGATGGGTTA
The DNA here is from genome assembly GCF_002104335.1 of Campylobacter cuniculorum DSM 23162 = LMG 24588. NCBI lineage: Bacteria > Pseudomonadati > Campylobacterota > Epsilonproteobacteria > Campylobacterales > Campylobacteraceae > Campylobacter > Campylobacter cuniculorum. The sequence continues at coordinate 1,678,099 of NZ_CP020867.1, forward strand.
TTATATCACAAAGAATAAAATAATCATTTAATTTTTTTAAAAAATTTATTTTGTTTATGAAATTTTATTAAAATTTAACCAAAAAATAATTTAAAATCGTTAAAATTAATATTTTAATTTATTCACAATAAAGGTTATATTTTTATGAAAAAACATATCTTTTTGGCTTTTTGTATAGGAATTTTTCTTGCTGCGTGTAGTGCTAAAGATTCAGAAGAGCTCTATAATTTAAATGCTACGCAGTGGTATAAACAGATCATTAAAGATTTGCAAAATAAAGATTTAGAAAAAGCCGACACTCATTATGGCGGAATGGCAAGTGAGCATGTTGCAGACCCTTTACTTGAAACCATTCTTATTATTTTAGCTCAAGCTCATATGGATGAAGAAGAATACGAACTTGCCGAGTTTTATCTTGATGAATATAATAAAAAATTTGGAAATTCAAGAAATGTTGATTATATACGTTATTTAAAAATCAAAGCTAAATTCGATGCCTTTGCTTTACCAAACCGCAATCAAGCCTTAATGCTTAAGAGTCAAAAGGAGATTGATTCTTTCTTGCAGGATTATCCTCACACTCAATACGAACCCTTAGTCCAAACTATGCTTACTAAATTCAATCTTGCTGTGTTTTATCTTGATGACACTATATCTGATTTGTATCAAAGAATCGGTAAAGAAGAGAGTTATAAAATTTACCAAAAAAGATTAGAAGAGTCTGAATTTTTTGATAAGAGCATTATTGAACCTGAACTTCCTTGGTATAGAAGTATATTTGAAAAATTTTAAGGACAAATAATGGAAATTGAAGAATTAATAGAATACCCCTCTAAACTTCCTGTTTTAGTTGAAGATGAGCTTTTTTTATATCCTCCTATGATTACGCCGATTTTTATCAACGATACTCAAAATATGAGTGCTTTAGAGCTTAGCATTAAAAATGGTTCTATGCTTTTTGTCGCTCCTTCTCAATCCGGAAATGGTAGAAATTTCGATGAAATTTATGATTGTGGTGTGATAGGGGGCATTATGCGTAAGGTGCCTTTACCTGATGGACGCGTAAAAATTCTTTTTCAAGCTTATGCTAAGGGGAGGATTGTTGAAAGAATTTCAAACAAACCTTTAGAAGCAAGAATTGAACTTATTAAAGATGAACCCTTAGATGAAACTAAAAAACACGCTTTGCTCGATGTTTTAAGAGAACATATAAGAGTTTTGGCTAATATAAGTCCTTATTTTTCTCCCGATTTGCTAAGAACAATTGATGAAGAAATGGACGCTTCGAAAATTTGCGATTTGATTTTAAATACGATAAGAATCAAAAAACAAGATGCTTATGAATTTTTCATCTTAACAAATCTTGAGAAAAAACTTTTAAAATTGATTGATTTAATTGTCGATGAAATTGAAGCAAATACAATCAAAAAAGAGATTAAAAACAAGGTGCATTCAAGGATTGACAAGGTTAATAAAGAATATTTTTTAAAAGAACAGCTCAGACAAATTCAAAAAGAACTTGGGAGTGATACTCAAAAAGAAGATGAAATCAAAGAATATTACAAAAAACTAGAACTTAAAAAGAATTTTATGCACGAAGATGCGTATAAAGAAGTTAAAAAGCAAATTGAAAAATTCGAAAGAATTCATCAAGATAATTCTGAAACCTCAATGATACAAACCTACATAGAAACAGCTCTTGATGTGCCTTTTGAAAAAATTTCTAAGAAAAAACTTGACATTAAAGAGGTGAGCAAACAACTCAATCTTGATCATTATGCATTAAACAAACCTAAGGCTCGTATAGAAGAATATTTTGCGGTACGTGAGCTTTTAGAAAAAAGAAAAATTGCCGATAAGGACGGAGCTAAGGTGATTCTCTGCCTTTATGGACCTCCGGGCGTGGGAAAAACTTCTCTTGCAAATTCTGTTGCTAAAGCTTTAAAAAGAGAACTCATACGTATAGCTTTAGGAGGGCTTGAAGATGTTAATGAACTTAGAGGACACAGACGTACTTATATCGGGGCAATGCCCGGACGCATTACGCAGGGACTCATTGAGGCTAAACAAATCAATCCTGTCATAGTCTTAGATGAGATTGATAAATTAAGTCGTAGTTTTAGAGGAGATCCTAGTGCAGTGCTTTTAGAGATTTTAGACCCTGAACAAAATTCTAAATTTAGGGATTATTATCTTAATTTTAACTTAGATTTAAGCAAGGTGATTTTTATCGCTACGGCAAATGATATTAGCAATATCCCAAGTGCTTTAAGAGATAGAATGGAATTTATTGAATTAAGCTCTTACACACCGGGCGAAAAATTCCATATTGCTAAAAAATATCTTATTCCAAGTGAGCTTAAAAAACATGGTTTAAAAGCTACGGAATTTAAACTTGATGATAAGACCTTAGAGCTTATAATCAGTGATTATACTCGAGAATCGGGTGTGAGGAATTTGCGTCGTAAAATTGCACAATTGTGTCGCAAAAGTGCTAAAAAACTCTTGCTTGAAGAATGCAAGAAGGTTGTCATTGATGCTAAAAATTTAAATGACTTTTTAGATAAAAAAGTCTATGAGCCTCAAAAACTTGATTTTAAAGATAAAATAGGACAAGTCAATGGTTTAGCCTGGACTCCTGTGGGCGGAGATGTGCTTAGAATTGAAGCTGTAAAAATTAAGGGCAAAGGAGAACTAACCCTAACCGGAAGTTTAGGTGATGTGATGAAAGAGTCTGCTAAAATCGCTTTTAGCGTCATAAAAGTTCTAATCGATGAAGGTAAAATTAAAATTCCTAAGAAACTGATTTTAGATACAAAAAGCAATGTTTATGACCAATACAATCTTCATATCCACGTCCCTGATGGTGCTACTCCAAAAGATGGTCCAAGTGCAGGCATTACTATTAGCACAGCATTAGCTTCTATTTTTAGTTCTAAAGCTGTAAAAAATGATGTAGCAATGACGGGAGAAATTGATTTGGCTGGGAGAGTTTTACCTATAGGAGGATTAAAAGAAAAACTCATCGCTGCATATAAAGCCGATATAAAAACAGCCTTGATTCCAAAAAAGAATTATGAAAGAGATTTAAAAGACATTCCTAATGAAATTCAAAATGGTATGAAAATCATTCCCGTAGAGCATCTTAGCGAGGTTTTGCAATATGCTTTAGTTTAATACTGATTAAAAAATCAGATATATTTTATCTTCGCATAAAAACAAAGCGATTAAAATTGAGGTAATATTTAGATTATGCGATATTTTTTATATTCGTTGTTTAAAAGCAAAAGAAGTTAAATCAAGAGAATATAAATATATCTAAAAATATTAAATACAAAATTTATGTAATGGCATATTAAAGAATGATAAAAACAAAAATAAGCAATTTATTTATAAAAAAACATTTATATTAATTAAGAATATATTGAATAAAATATAATATTTTGTATTATAAAAACTTGATTAAATCTGAAATAATATTATTTTATTATTTCTATGATTTTAACTATAAAATCCAAAATTTCCCATTATGATTAAGCCAATTTTTATTTTTAAAAGATATAATTTATTTATTAATAATTTTTATTAATTAAGGAGAAAATAATGAAAAAATTAACCAATGATTTTGGAAATTTTGTTGCTGACAATCAAAATTCAATGAGTGCCGGAGCTCAAGGACCTCTTTTAATGCAAGATTATATCTTACTTGAAAAACTCGCCCATCAAAACCGCGAAAGGATTCCGGAAAGAACAGTGCATGCTAAGGGAAGTGCAGCTTATGGAGAGCTTAAAATTACAGCAGATCTTTCTAAATACACCAAAGCAAAAGTTTTGCAAATGGGTGAAGTGACTCCGCTCATACTTCGTTTTTCTACCGTTGCTGGAGAAGCTGGAGCTGCTGATGCTGAAAGAGATGTGAGAGGTTTTGCCATCAAATTTTATACCAAAGAGGGAAATTGGGATTTAGTGGGGAATAATACTCCAACCTTTTTCATTCGCGACGCCTATAAATTTCCTGATTTTATCCACACACAAAAACGCGACCCTAGAACGCATTTAAGAAGCAATAATGCTGCTTGGGATTTTTGGACTCTATGTCCTGAAAGTTTGCATCAAGTTACCATTTTAATGAGCGATAGAGGAATTCCTGCAAGTTATCGCCATATGCACGGATTTGGAAGCCATACTTATAGTCTTATCAATGATAAAAATGAAAGGTTTTGGGTGAAATTTCATTTTAAAACCAAACAAGGGATTAAAAATCTCACAAACGCAGAAGCACAAGCGATCATTGCAAAAGACAGAGAGAGTCATCAAAGAGATTTGGTTGAAGCTATTGATAGAGGAGATTTTCCAAAATGGAAAGTTCAAATTCAAATTTTAGCTGAAAATGAAGGGGATAAACTCGGTTTTAATCCTTTTGATTTAACCAAAATTTGGCCTCATAGTATTGTGCCTCTTATGGATATTGGTGAAATGGTGCTTAATAAAAATGTTGAGAATTATTTCAACGAGGTTGAACAAGCCGCTTTTAGTCCGAGCAATATAGTGCCCGGAATTGGCTTTAGTCCGGATAAAATGCTTCAAGCTAGAATTTTTAGCTATCCTGATGCTCAAAGATATAGGATAGGCACAAACTACCATTTACTTCCTGTTAATCGTGCTAGAAGTGAGGTTAATACCTATAATGTTGCGGGGGCGATGAATTTTGATAGCTATAAAAATGGTAGTGCTTATTATGAACCAAATAGTTATGCACAAAGTCCAAAAGAAGATAAAAGCTATCTTGAGCCGAATTTAAATTTAGAAGGTGATGCCCAAAGATACAAAGCTCTTGATGATGATTTTTACACGCAACCAAGAGCCTTGTTTCATTTAATGAATCAAAACCAAAAAGAACAGCTTTTTAGCAATATCGCTGCTTCTATGGAAGGTGTGGATTCTACAATCATCGATAGGGCTTTAGAACATTTTGAAAAAATTTCGCCTGATTATAAAGAGGGTGTTAAAAAAGCACTTCAAAAATAATTTTTTTCTGCCCAAAAGGGCAGTAAATTAAAGGATGAATAATGGAAATTTTAAGTTTAGAAGAAGAAAAAAGATTTGCAGAACTTTGCAATATGGCATTTGATTTTGCAAGAAATGATGAATGTGAAAATTTAGAAATTATGATTAAAGCGGGATTGAATGTTAATTTAAAAACACAAAAAGGCGACACGCTTTTAATGCTTGCGAGCTATAATAATTCTTTAAAAACAGCTCAAATGCTTTTAGAAAATGGTGCAAGAGTTGATGAAAAAAATGATAGGGGACAAACTCCTTTAGCAGGTGTTTGTTTTAAGGGGCATTTACAAATGTGCGAACTCTTGGTAAAACATGGAGCAAATATCAATGAAAACAATGGCTTAGGGATGACTCCTTATACTTTTGCTATCATGTTTGGACGCAAAGAAGTGGCAGAATTTTTACTCAATCATTCTAAAAAAAGCTTGATGAAAAGAATTGCATTGAAAATTTTAAAAATTTTAAAAAATGACAAAAAAATAGCTAAGAATTTTGATAAAAAATAATAAAACAAAATATTTTAAATATATTTTTTCAATGAAAATCTTTATAAACAATCTTTTTTAAAGTCAATTTTTCAATCTTTGGTTCATTGCTTTTTTGTTTTTAATGATTGTTAATAACTCAGCTATTTTTAATATTTTTTTGTTACCATTTATTCTTATTTTTACATATATTTTTATAAAAAGAATTCTTAAAAAATATAAATAGGAATAAAAATGCAAAAATTTCAAAATTCAAGACAGAATGCTAAGTATATACAAAAGGGTGATAAATATGAAGAACTTGTAGCAAAATATTATAGAGACCAAGGCTACATCGTTTTTAAAAATAGCTTATTAGGGCAGCAAGATGGCGGACTTGATTTGATTGCTTTTCACCAAAATCACACTTTACTCATACAATGCAAAAACTATACTCAAAACACTCAATTTAAACTCAAAAAAGAAAATATGGAAATGATTATAAAGAATCTTGATGAATTTAAGAAAAATCATCTTTTTTATCCCCATTCAAATTATGAGGTTAAATTTATGCTTGTTGTTTCCTCGCCCTGTGTAGAATTTGAAACTTTTAAAGCTTATAATAAAAAACGTATAGAAATTATCGAACTTCCTATTTCAGATAATGGAGAATTCATTGATACAGAAAAAACAAAGAAAAATAAAATTCAAACTTAAATCACTTCAGATTCCATTCAAGCTCATAATTTAAAGGTTTTTACAAGATTTATTTTAATTCTTTAAAATGAAAATATCATCTTTTTTATCAACTTTTATTAAAATTCTAAAATACGTCTAAAATAATGGATTTTTCATATTATATAAATGAAGCAAATTTCAAAAAAACTAAATTTCTAATGATTGCTTTATTGATACATTATATTTTTTAGATTTCAATACAAGTTAAGCTATCAATTTAATTGCCTTTAAAAGCTTTGAATAAAATAAAGCAAAGGGTTTTATAAATAAACTCCTTTTAAGTTTATTTTGTTAGAATTTTAATTTTTGCGGGAATAGCTCAGGGGTAGAGCACAACCTTGCCAAGGTTGGGGTCGCGAGTTCGAATCTCGTTTCCCGCTCCATACTTCTTTCTTTGCCCGGGTGGTGGAATTGGTAGACACAAGGGACTTAAAATCCCTCGGAATTTTTCTTCCGTGCCGGTTCAAGTCCGGCCTCGGGCACCATAACTCAAGGCGACATAGCCAAGCGGTAAGGCATGGGCCTGCAAAGCCTTGATCTCCGGTTCGAATCCGGATGTCGCCTCCAAAGGCAAACTTAAAAATTATACTCGGGAGATGGCTGAGTGGTCGAAAGCGGCGGTCTTGAAAACCGTTGAGGGTCACACCTCCGGGGGTTCGAATCCCTCTCTCCCGGCCACTTTCTTCAATGACAGCTGATTTCATTTTGCTTAAAAAATTTGTTGAAATGACCACGATTTGACTTGACTTGACTTTTTTTTTTTTTTGATATAATGGCTTCTTTTTTAAAAAAATATTTAATGAAAGGGGTTATAAATGGAAACGTATGTTTTATCTTCAAATTTATTCGCATTTTGTCGAAATCGTTGCTGGATTTGCTGGATTTGCGGTGGTGATAAAGCCCATATAGTAGAAACTATTCATCGTTATATAGGGGACTATACACATAATATATTTGAATTGTGCATATGTCAAGGGTGTTATTATAAATATACTTACACAAAAGAGGAAATTAAGGATATTATAAAAAGGGATATTATTAAAGACAGACATGATGATTGTTGTGGTGACAAGTGCATCGAAGATAGAATAATCGATCATTGCTTAAAACAAATAACATACTCCGGTAAAAATATAGAACTCTTCATTTATTTAATTTTCAAAAAACTAGAAAGTTTTAACTATGATTTCAATCCCGAAAAATACCCTTTTGAGAGATTTGTTGATATGATTAAAGAAATAGATTTTAAACGCAATGCACTTTCTAAAGGAAATGATGAATTGTTAAGCTCCTATGGTTTTAACCCTAAAAAAATGTGTGATGAAGAAAAAGCTCTTATTCTCAACCGGTAAGGCAATGAATGATTTTTGTTTTGGATATGGATGGAACCTTGATAGACAGCAATGAAGCAAATTTTCTTTCTTATAAAGATGCCTATGAATCGATTCTTAAAGAAAATTTTACTTTAGAATATAATCATTCAAGATTCACATTTAAAGATTTGAAAAAATATTTTCCCCATTTAACTCCAAAACAAAAACAACAAATCAAAGAAGAAAAGACACGTTTATACGCTCAATATCTCTCATACACAAAAATCAATCAAAATTTACTCAATCATATTTTAAAATTCATCAAAACCCATAAAATCTTTTTATGCACTAATGCTGCAAAACAAAGGGTTGAAATGATTGTAAAATATCATCATTTGGACTTTTTATCGGGAATATATTGCAATGAAAGCGACAATAAATTTTTAAATTTTTTAAAGCATTATAATTTTGATGCCAAAGATATTATTGTTTTTGAAAATGATGACTCACAAATTTCTTGTGCCTTACAAGCGGGTGTCTTAAAACAAAATATTATAAAAATAGGAATGTGCTATGAAACGACTTAAAGAATTTTTTATAGAGGCATGTTATTTTGGCGAAAACGTTAAGGTTAAAGTCTGTTATCATAAAGACTATATAAGTTATGGAGCCAAAGGCAATCCGGACTTTTTGGTTACACTTAAAAATTGGCATAGAGATAAAAAATATAAAGAATTGATTAAAGCAAAAAATGAAGCGAAAAGTTATATCTATGATATTTTAAAACGATTGAAAAAAGCATATACTATATGTGTTGTTCCTAGAAAATATATAGATAAAGATGAAAAGCAAAGTTTTTTTAGAAAAGCTGTAGAAGAAGTTGTCAATGGATTAAGACGCGAGGGCAGTCCTATTATATTTGATGATATATTTGATGATATATTTGATATCGAAGATGAATTACTATTTACACAAGATGTAATATTGATTAATGATATTTATACTAAAAATACTGATATTATAGAAAATTGCGTTTGCAACCTTCTTAGGCGTGAAGCAAGTAGCGTTGGGGTTTATTGTATTGCAAAAACTAAGGAACCTAATTGTTATAAGAGTGATGAGTGTTGTGAAGATCCTTATGAATATAAAAATTTTAAAATAGGCGATGAATTTGATCAAGCAATGCTTGATAAATTAGATTATAGTGGTGATTGTTACTTGGATTATTATTATTATGATGATGAGAGGAAAGATATTATGTGGTTTCGTGATTATACTGCAAATGGTAGATTACAGAGATATATAGATTATTTAAAAGGGTTCAGTGAATTACTTTATGAACTCACAGCTTATGAACTCACAGCAGAAAATGAAGAATATAGAGTATTATTAAAAAGATATATAGAAAAATTAAAACAAAGCCTAAAAAATTTAGAAGAAGAAGATACGAATGCGGTAGATGAAGAACATATAGAATTATTAAGACAAGATATAAAACAAACAAAACGAAAGATAAAACAATTAGAACGTTTTTTTGAAATGATAGATACTTATGTAAAAAATAATAGTCCTAAAGAAAAGAAAGTAAGTTGGGAAGAATATATAGAAAACTTCATAGCTACTGAAGCAGAAAAATATAAAAATAATAAACCTACTAGAGAAGATGATGACAGCGATTTACCTTTTTAATGAAATTAAATCAATCAATACACAAAAGGAGTTAAAATGGAAGAATTAAAATCATTCGATATAGAAACAAATGGTTTTTTAAGGAAAGAAAGTGTCTGTGGCTGGTACCATAGAGACTATACAAACTATAAGCTTGAAGGCAATCCGGACTTTTTGGTTACACTTAAAAACACAAGTTTTCAAGACGGACAACCTCATCAGAATGAAGAGACGTTAAATCGAGCAAAAGATGAAGCGAAAAGTTATATCTATGATATTTTAAAACGATTAGAAAAAACATATACTATATGTGTTGTTCCTCGATCAAAAGCAAATTTTACAGAAAAGCAGCTCTATTTTAGAAAAGCGGTAAAAGAAGTTGTCAATGAATTAAGACGCGAGGGCAGTCCTATTATAGATGGGACGGATTTTATTCAAAGGCATACAAATACCAGAACAACTCATTTAAGCAAAAAAGGATTTGACAAAGAAGGAAAAATGCCTTATGTGGGAATTACCTTAGAGACTTGCGATATTGATGATAGAGTAAAAGGTTGTGATATAATTTTAATTGACGATATTTATACTAAAACTGCTAATGTTATAGAAGATTGCGTTCAAGCTCTTTTTGATAAGGGAGCAAAAAGAGTTGCAGTTTATTGCGTTGCAAGAACTATAGATAAATCTAAATAAGGAGAAATAATGGCTCGATACACCGAAAATGTTTTGAATATACTTACTTTACTAGAAAAGAAAATTATAAAAAAAACAAGTAAAAAAGATACAGAATGGCTTATCAATAACACCAGACAATCAAATGATATAGATATGGAGCGTTTATTTAAAGAAAAAAATTTAAATGAAAAATTCGAAACTTCTTGTAAAGAAAATCTTGTAAATTTAGAGTTCAATGGACAAAAAGATTTTTCAAAAGATTTTGACAGATTCAAAGATAAAATACGAGAAAAGCTTGAAGAGATTTCATCTGTTGAGGGCTTTATCAGCTTTAAAGATGAAAAATTTCCTTTGATTATATCGCAATCAGAAGAATCTCCAAAATCAACACCAAAAGAACATGGACAACTATCATTGAATTTTGATGAACCGCAAGAGAACAATAAAAAGCAAGATAAAATAGAAATATCATCAAAATTAGAAAAAGATTTGCCATTGATTTTAGCCTATAAGGGAGATTTGAACTTATTGGCTAAAGAACGTTTTAGAGTTGCTGTTATCGGGCTTTTAGAACCAGAAGAAAACATTCAAAAATTAGAAAAAGACATAGTCACTCAATTTAGAGATAAAGATGCTATTATAATAAGTGGTTTAGCACTTGGTTGTGACACCATAGCACACGAAACTGCTTTCAAAGAGGCTACGGTGGCTATATTGCCAAGCACTCTTGAGGATATTTTACCAAAAGAAAATGAGGAATTAGCAAAGGACATTGCAAATGGTGGAGGATTGTTAATTAGCGAATATTATGAAAAAGCTGAAAATCAATGGGAATTCATTGGAAGATATATAGCCAGAGATAGACTGCAGGCTATGTTTAGTGATATAGTTATTTTAACTGCAAGTTACACAGAAAAAGATAGTAAAGAGGATAGTAAAAAAGATAGCGGCTCAAGGCATGCTATGAATAAAGCAAAAGCGTATGGTATCAAAAGAGGTATTGTATTTGATGAAAAATTATGGTTTGATGATAGCACTCAATCACAATTTAGACTCAATAAATATTTATTGCTTGAAAGATTTAAAGACATAGACTCAAACGATGATGAATTAAAAAATAATAATACATTAACACAAATAAAAGAAAAAATAAAACAAGAAACAGAAGAAAAAATAAAACAAGAAATAAAAGAAAAAATAAAACAAGAAATAAAAGAAAAAATGCATAAATTAATTGATGAAATAAGCAAGGAAGAATATCTAAAAATAGTCGGTTTGATTAAAAATTCAAAAAAGATTGAAGATTTTTTCATCGTTGAAAGAGATTGCCAAGAATTGATAGAAGAATTAAAAAATAAAAAGGATTGATGTCATTTTGTAAAATATGATTAGAGGTTTAAAGTCATAGAGCTGGATTTGCTCCATAAATTTAATTTTTTTAAATTTTTTAAAATAAAACCAAAAATTGTTAAACTTTTTCGTTTTTAGGATATTTCTAGATGATAAATTTTTACTAAGCAATAAAAAATAAGCAAAACAAATTTGCAATCACTTGTTTTAAGAGGGGGAATTGATACCTTAATAAGATTAAGATAATTTAATCAAATATAAAATCTTGCTGAAATAATTTAAGGCTTTAAAAATTTAAGAAAATGCAATTTAAACTTAAAAATTAAGCCTTAATTGAAACAATAGCGAAATTTATACAATCACAAATCACGCGTATTTCTTTTGAAATTCCCTCATAAATTCGCATAAAATTTGCACTTGTTCGGGAGTGATAGCATTATAAATGCTTGCACGAATTCCTCCTAAAATTCTATGTCCTTTAAGTCCTAGCATACCTTCTTCTTCTGCTTCTTTGACAAAAAGGGCTTCTAAATTTGTATCTTTTATGTTAAAACTCACATTCATCAAAGATTTATCAGATTTTGCATGAGTGCTGTAAAATCCACCGCTATTATCGATGCAATCATACAAAAGCTTTGCTTTTTGTGTGTTGATTTGATTCATCTTATCAAGTCCTCCAAGCTCTAAAAGCCATTGCATTTGAAGATTAAACATATAAATGGCAAAGGTGGGCGGGGTATTAAATAAAGAATGATTTTGGGCATGAATGCTGTATTTAAGCATACTAGTGAGATTTTTTTTCTCACTTCTTTCAAGCATATCTTTGCGGATAAAAACACAAGCTAAACCTGAAATTCCAGCATTTTTTTGCACTCCACCATAAAAAAGAGCGATATTAGAAAAATCAACTTTTTTTGAAAAAAAATCGCTCGAGGCATCGACAATCAAAGGAGCCTTTGTTTTTGGATATTCTTTATACTGCGTTCCGTATATGGTATTGTTTGAGCAAATATAAGCGTAGTCAGCATTGTCGCTAAAATTCACTTCTGGGATATGATTGAAATTCTCCTCCTCACTGCTTGCAACCACCTTAACCTTTACACCTAAAATTTTTGCTTCTTTGATTGCTTTTTGCGTCCAAACACCTGTATTTGCATACTCGCAAGTCCCATTCATCGCTAAATTCATAGGAATCATTGCAAATTGCAAACTCGCACCACCCTGCAAAAAAAGCACTTCATAATCATCATTCAAACCATAAAGCTGTTTTGCCCTACTCATCGCACCAAAATGTACCTCCTCAAAAATCTTACTTCTATGGCTAATCTCCATTATAGAATAGCCCCTACCTTGATAATCCACAAGTTCATCTTGAGCTTTTTTTAAGACTTCAAGAACTAGAGTTGATGGACCTGCACTAAAATTGATTTTTCTCATTTTTGTCCTTATAAAATTTTTGCTTCTTTTTGTGAAAGTTGAGAATTTAAGGTGATTAAATCTCCGCTTTGCACTTCTTCTAATGTGATTATTTTACCATTTTTTTTGATAGAAATTAAATTTTTGCTTTTTTGGAAAAAATTTTCATGTTGCAAATAAGAATTTTGCACCTTATCAAGGGCTAAATTTGCCATTTTAAATTTATTATGAATTAAAATTTGAAGTTGTTTAAGTAATATTTGATTTTGATTAATCCTTTGTTCGATGAGCGAATTTAAAGATTTAGCCTTTAAAATTTTTTGTAAATTTAAAAGCTCATTTTCTAAATTTTGCATTTTTATCTTCCAAAGATGTTTTAAATTCTGTTCTAAATAATCCAAATTCTGCTCCAAATCAAGCCTTGAGGGGAATAAAAAATGCACCGCTACACTCGGAGTTGGTGCTCTAAAATCAGCCACAAAATCGCTAATAACATAATCAATCTCGTGTCCTATAGCCGAAATGATAGGGGTTTTAAGGGAAAAAATTTCTCTGGCTAAATTTTCATCATTGAAACAAAATAAATCCTCTCTACTTCCGCCACCTCTTGCAAGAATTAAGACATCAAGTCCTTTTTCATCGGCTTTTTTTAAGGCATTGATGAGAGAAGCTGGGGCTAAATTTCCTTGAGTGAGTGCATTAAAAACATAAATTTTAGCTAAAAAATAAGCCTTTTGATGAATGATTTTAAGCATATCTTCAAGTGCTGCTGAAGTAAAAGAAGTGATAATACCGACCTTAAGAGGTAATTTCGGCAAAGTTTTTTTATATTTTTCATCAAATAAACCCTCTTGACTCAAACGTTCTTTTAGAGCTAAAAATTGTGCTTCTAAATCCCCAAATCCCGATTTTTTCATATTTGAAGCGATAAATTGATAGCGTCCGCTCTCTGTGTAAAGGCTCAAATTTCCTTCAAGCTCTAAAAAATCCCCAACCTTAGGCTTAAAATCAAGTTTTAAATTCGCATGTTTAAACATCGCACAAGCAAGACTTGATTTTTCATCTTTAAGCTCAAAATACCAATGCCCTGAAGTATGAAAAGTGATTTTTGAAATTTCACCGCTTAAAAGAATGTTTTGAAAATGGGTTTCAAGCAAGGTTTTTGCTTTTAAATTGAGTTCGCTAACAGTCATTTTTTGTCCTAAATATAAACACATACTAAGAAATACTGATGTATAAAATAGTGTAAAAAAGTTACAAATTTATAATTTTCTACCTTATTTTATTCAATAAAAGTGATAAAAAATTAATATTATGTAATAATTAATAAAAAATTAAATATTGTAAAGGATAAAACAATGAAATTTAAATTATTTTGCACAACCTTAGCATTTTGTAGTATTTTAGCTTTTGCAAAAGAGCCAAATCGCCCAGAATGCATCGCTCCTGCACAGCCCGGAGGAGGGTTTGACTTAACCTGTAAGCTCATTCAAACGAGCATTACTGATACTAAAATTCTATCCAAGCCGATGAGAGTTACTTATATGCCCGGTGGAGTTGGTGTTGTAGCCTATAATTCGATGATTAATTCAAGATCCAAAGACGGCAATGCCATTGTTGCTTTTTCAAGTGGGACTCTTCTTAATATCGCCACAGGTAAGCACGGAAAATACAATGAAAATGATGTCAGATGGCTTGCTTCTGGTGGAGTTGATTATGCTGCAGTGGGCGTTAAAGCCGATTCTCCTTATAATACTTTAGAAGATTTACTCAACGCTCTTAAAAAAGATCCTAAATCGATAAGTTTTGGTGCCGGTGGTTCAGTTGGTGGGCAAGATTGGATGACAACAGCCTTGCTTGCAAAGAGTGCAAATGTTAATATCAAAGATACACGTTACGTGGCTTTTGAAGGCGGTGGAGATGCGATGATTTCTTTGCTTGGAGGGCATATTGATGCTGCAGTTCAAGGTATAGCTGAACTGCTACCTCATTTAGAATCTGGTAGTGTGCGAGTTTTAGCTGTATTTTCTGATGAACGTTTGCATTCTAATGAGAGTAAAAAATTATCTGAAGTGCCGACTGCAAAAGAACTTGGCTATGATGTAGTTTGGCCTACAATTAGAGGTTACTACATGGCTCCAAAAGTATCTGATGCAAGCTATAATTGGTGGCTTGAAGCCCTCACTAAACTTCAACAAACTGAAGAATTTAAAAAACAAAGAGAATTAAGAGGCTTATTTGAATTCAATAAAAACGGCAAAGAATTAGAAGAATTTGTCAAGGCTCAAACTCAAAAATATCGCGATTTAGCTAAAGAATTTGATTTAGTGAAGTAAGAAATGATTAGCATAAGAATTTTTTCTGTCATTTTACTCGCTTTATGCTCTTTCCTTATTTATCAAGGTTTGGGCATAAAAACTGAATTCAGTTATGAGCCTTTAGGACCTAGACCCTTTCCTATCATCGCTTTGATTTTAATCGCCTTAGGTGCCTTTTCTCTTTTCTTTTTCTTTGAAGAAACTGAAATTAAATGGCCTGATTTAGCCTTAGCTAAAAAGACTGCTTTTTTGATTGTCAATTTATTTGCTTTTGCCTTTTTGTTTGAATATTTGGGCTTCATATTTTCAAGTATGATTTTTATTTTCCTCACTTCATTGATTT
The DNA here is from genome assembly GCF_002104335.1 of Campylobacter cuniculorum DSM 23162 = LMG 24588. NCBI lineage: Bacteria > Pseudomonadati > Campylobacterota > Epsilonproteobacteria > Campylobacterales > Campylobacteraceae > Campylobacter > Campylobacter cuniculorum. Next base: position 1,693,448 of record NZ_CP020867.1, read on the forward strand.
TTAAAGCCAAATGGTTGTATGCATTGATTTTTGCTATATTAGCAAGTGTGCTTTTATATTATCTTTTTGATGATTTAATGCAAATTACCCTACCTGCTGGACAAATTTTTGAGTAAAGATAAGGATAAATAATGGATACTTGGTTATATTTATTACAAGGTTTTGAAGTTGCTTTAAGCACTCAAAACATTATCATTGCAATTATAGGTTGTTTTATAGGAACTATTGTTGGAATGTTGCCCGGATTAGGACCAATTAATGGAGTTGCTATACTCCTACCTCTTGCTTATTCTATGGGGCTTGAGCCTACTTCTGCAATCATCTTACTTGCAACCGTTTATATGGGCTGTGAATATGGGGGACGCATTTCATCTATACTTTTAGGAATTCCCGGCGATGCAGCAGCAATTATGACAACTTTAGATGGACACCCCTTAGCTAAAAAAGGTTTGGCAGGGAAGGCTCTTTGTATCTCTGCAATCAGCTCCTTTATAGGCTCATTGATTGCAATCACGGGCATTGTCTTGTTTGCCCCCTTACTTGCACAATGGTCTTTAAGTTTTGGTCCTCCACAATACTTTGCCCTCATTATTTTCGCTCTTGCAACTCTTGGCTCTATGCTCGCACAAAAGCCGATTCGTTCAATGCTATCAGCTCTTATAGGCTTGTTTTTAACCACCATAGGTATTGATGGAAATTCTGGAGTCTATCGCTTCACTTTTGACAATCCGCATTTATACGATGGAATTCCCTTTGTGATTCTTGTTATAGGTTTATTTTCCATCAGTGAAATTCTATTGATTTTAGAAAACACGCATACCGGAGCAGTGGCGATTAAAAAAACCGGAAAACTTTTGGTTTCTGTGAAAGAATTTTTTCATTGTTTTTGGACGATTATAAGATCAGCAATCACAGGCTTTTTTGTAGGCGTCTTACCCGGAGCGGGAGCTACAATAGCAAGTGCGATTTCTTATATGAATGAAAAAAAACTTGCAGGAAAAGACAATGAATTTGGTAAAGGAGATTTAAGAGGAGTTGCCGCACCCGAAACGGCTAATAATGCTTCAGCTTGCGGTTCTTTCATACCTATGCTAACCTTAGGACTTCCGGGTTCTGGAACAACTGCTGTGATGATAGGAGCTTTAACCCTTTATAATATCAATCCCGGTCCTACAATGTTTAGCGACAATCCGGATATAGTTTGGGGGCTTATTGCTTCTTTGTTTATTGCTAATGTTTTATTGCTTTTTTTAAACATTCCACTCATCGGTGTGTTTGTGAAAATTTTGAGCATTCCTATTTGGGTTCTAGCTCCTATCATTGCTGTTGTATCAGCAATAGGGATTTATTCAATCAACAGCACAAGTTTTGATTTGTTTTTAATCATTATCATCGGTATTATAGGCTATATATTAAGAAAACTTCAATTTCCTATGGCACCGCTTATTTTGGGATTTGTTTTAGGGGAAATGCTTGAAGTGAATTTAAGAAGAGCTCTTTCTATTAGCAGTGGAGATTTTTCTATACTTTATGATGGGGTGATTACAAAAATTTTACTTTTAGGGGCTTTATTTATCATTGTAATTCCTCCTTTGGTTAAAAAAATAAAAAAATCAAAACATTAAGAGGGTTTTAAGACTCTCTTTTGTCTCTATGAATTATTTTTAAATGACAAATAAATTAAAAAATTTAAAGCATGAAAATAAAAAATACTTTATCTTAATGGGATAAATTCAAATGTTTGCAGTAGCAGCAAATACAGCTTAAACTTTTTAAATTGATATCCAAATCAGGCAAAAACCAAAATAAAATATAAAAAAACAAAATTATCTTATAACCAAAATTCTAATCTCTAAGTTTTTCAAATTTTAGAAAAAGTTTAAAAAGATAATCAATTTATTGATTATAAAAATTAACCAAGAGGTATTTGATATTTAATTGTTTTTATATTTTTAAATATGCTATCAGGTGAATAATTTCAAATCTCTTAAAAAATAAGTCTAAAGTTTAAAAATAAAGGTTTAGATTTGCTATATTATAAAAAATCAATTAAATTTTTATATTAAAACAAATTTTAAATTCGTATAAAAATGTTTTTTATAAGTGTTCAACCAAATATAAATACACAGGAATATTCACTTCTATATAGGGCTTTACTTTAGCATTGAGATACATCTCCTCATCAATGACCTCGTCAATGACTCCTACGGGAATTCCCGCAAAAAAGATGTTGTCAAGTCCGCTGGTTAAAATCTCGTCACCAACTTTGATTTTTGCATATTTAGGAATGAATTTGACCATAATTTTATCGTTTTGTCCCTGTATGATTCCGGGAAATTTGTCTTTTCCTATATAAACTGAAAAACTGCATTGCTCATCACCTTGTAAAATTGCCATTGTTCTGCCATCTTTATTGACAGCAATTCCGGCTGTATAGCCCTTGTAAATAATTCCAGAAATTCCGCTAGGAATATGCATTATCGAGTCAAGCCATACTTTTTTATAATCATTCATTTGCACATAAGACATTGCTCTTGCTAAGGAGATATTGGGGAAATATTGCGTGGAATTTTTATCCTCTAAAAGGCGATTGAGTTCATTAGAAAGGGTTATTGCTAAAATGGCATTACGTTCTAATTCCTTGTTTTTTTCTTTTAAAGTAGCAATTTGTTCAGCTTGATTGAAATGTTCTGAAATTTTTTCGCCTACAAACTCCTTAAAATCATAGAGTTTTCCAATAATAAAATCATTGATAAAAAGAATATTTTTTTTAATCAATCCTCCATAATGCAAAGAAACAACCACTAAAAAAGCTAAGATTAAAATAAATACAATTTTATTCTTCATTTGTGAGTTGTTGCAATAAAGAAATTTCCTCTAAAGCCCTACCTGTGCCTTTAGCAACAGCTAATAAAGGTTCATCTGCTACATATACAGGCAAACGCACAACTTCGGATAAATACTTATCAAGCCCCCGAATCAAAGCTCCGCCTCCGGTCAATACAACTCCATTTTCAACTATATCTGAAGCCAAATCCGGTGGCATCATTTCAAGCACCATTTTTAAAGCATCAGAAATTTCTTTTAAATACTCCTTCATGGCTTCTCTTACATCTTCACTTGTAAGCTCTATGGAATTTAAAAGTCCTGTAACTTGGTCGCGTCCCTTGACAACCATTGAAAGTTCTTTTGGAAGCTGCACCGCTGAACCGATATTGATTTTAATCTCCTCTCCCGTTCTTTCGCCTATGACGAGATTGTATTTTTCTTTGACATAATTGACTATACCCATATCAAGTTTATCTCCAGCTGTGCGAATGGATTTTGAAATCACCAATCCCCCTAAAGAAATCACGCCAATTTCAGTCGTTCCACCCCCAATATCCACAACTAAATTTCCCTTAGGTTCTTGTATGGGTAAATTTGCACCAATCGCTGCAGCCATAGGCTCTTCTATCAAAAATACTTCTCTAGCTCCAGCACTCAAAGCACTTTCCCTCACAGCTTTTCTTTCAACTTGAGTGAGTCCATAAGGCACAGAAATGATGATTCTAGGACGCAAAAAGGATTTTCTGCGGTGTGTTTTTTCAATAAAATAACGAATCATTCTTTCGGTCATATCAAAATCAGCTATAACTCCATCTTTCATAGGGCGAATGGCTTCTATGTTGCCCGGAGTTTTACCCACCATTTCTTTAGCTTCTTTACCCACCGCTAGAATTTTCGCTTTTCCGCCTCCATATCTTTCGCGTTCTACCGCCACTACAGAAGGTTCATTAATCACTATGCCTTTATCTTTGACCAAAACTAAAGTGTTAGCTGTGCCTAAATCTATACCCATATCGCTAGAGAAAAATCCTATAAGCTGGTCTAGTATCATTTCTTTCCTTTTAACTTATTTTTCTTTTAATTAACAAAGCTTTTGCCCCTTCGCAAACAACTTCTTTTGTAATGACTATATCATAGTTTTTATATTCAGGTAATTCAAACATCAAATCCACCATTATTTCTTCTATAATACTCCTAAGTCCTCTCGCACCGGTTTTACGCTCTAAAGCAAGTTGGGCAATTGCTCTTAAAGCTTCATTTTCAAATTTTAAATTCACTCCATCAATCGCAAATAATTTTTGATATTGTTTTATAATAGCGTTCTTAGGTTCGGTTAAAATGCGTATCATATCCTCTTCACTCAATTCATTTAAAGAAGCAATGACATGGAGTCGTCCTATGAGTTCAGGGATTAAACCAAAATGCACCAAATCATCAGGTTCAATCTTTTCAAGTAAATTTTTTTGTAAATTAGACTCTTTATCATCAAAAAAACCTACGATTTTATCCCCTTTTTTGCGTTTGAGTATGATTTCAAGTCCATCAAATGCCCCTCCACAAACAAATAAAATATTTGAAGTGTCTATTTGTATAAAATCTTGATTAGGATGCTTTCTACCGCCTTTTGGAGGAATATTGACAAGAGAACCTTCTATGATTTTAAGCAAGGCTTGTTGCACACCTTCTCCGCTCACATCACGAGTGATAGAGCGATTTTCACTCATTCTTGCAATCTTATCAATCTCATCAATAAAAACTATACCTTTTTGAGCCCTTTCAACATCTCCATCAGCGGCTTGTAAAAGTCTTGTCAATATATTTTCAACATCTTCTCCAACATATCCTGCTTCAGTGAGTGAAGTTGCATCACAGATTGCAATAGGAACATCTAAAAATCTTGCCAAGGTTTGAGCAAGCAGAGTTTTCCCGCTTCCTGTGGGACCTACAAGTAAAATATTTGACTTAAAAAGCTCTGTATCATCATCTTGCAAATCTGCTCTAAAAAGCCTTTTATAATGGTTATAAACTCCGACACTAAAAATCTTCTTTGCCTTATCTTGTCCTATAACATAGGCGTCCAAATAGGCTTTTAATTCTTTAGGTGTGATGTTTTGAAAATTTACAATATGCTTTTCTTTAGGTTCTTTTGGATTTTTTGTTTGACCAAAAATAATATCATAAGCACCTTCAACACAATATTGACAAATGCAAACATCATCTTGCTCATTATTTGATAGGACTATTCTTTGCGGACTTTCATTTTCATTGCAAAAACTACATCTTCTTTTAGTCATTATTCCTTCCTCGATAAACCGGAATTCCGCGTTTGGTTTCAAAAATAAACTCACACATTTTATTTACATTTTCGCTAATATTTTTTTCAAGCAGAATTTTTGCATTTTCTTTCAAATCCCCTTTTTTAAATAAAAATTTATAAGCCTTATTTAAATTTTCTACCTCATCTTTATCGAAACGACGACGAATTCCTACCAGATTAAGACTTCGAATACTCGCACGATTTCCTTCTGCTAAGCAAAAAGGCACAATATCTTGAGAAAGTGCTGAAGCTCCGGCTATCATACAACCCTCTCCCACACGGACAAATTGATGAATAGGAGTCAAACCGCCAACAACAACATAATCACCCAGCTCAACATGCCCTGCTAAAGTTGCGTTATTTGCCAAAATGATATGATTGCCCAAACTGCAATCATGTGCAATATGACAATAAGCCATGATAAAAGCATTATCGCCGATTCTTGTAAAGCCATCTCCCTTAGCAGTGCCTGAATTAATCGTTACAAATTCTCTAATTGTCGCATTTTTTCCGATTATCACCCCTGTAAAATTTTCATCTTTATAAGAAATATCTTGCGGAATATCTCCTACAATCGCATAAGAAAATATACGACTCTTATCTCCTATGGTGGTATTAGCTAAAATTCTTGCTCCTTGTTTAATCACAACCTCATCGCCTATCTTAGCATCTTTACTCACATAAGCATAAGCTTCTATCTTGACGCCTTGACCTAAAACAGCACCATCTTCTATGATTGCACTTGAATGAATTTGATTTTTCATCTATCTACAATCATCGCCTTAAGTTCTGCCTCTGCAACCAAATTCTCATCCACAAAGGCTCGTCCTTTAAAAACCCATAAATTCCCACGATTTTTGACCACTTGCATTTCATAATCCAAGCGATCCGCTGGACGCACAGGATTTCTAAATTTTGCCCCGTCAATTCCCGTAAAATACACAACTTTAGACTTTGGATCAACTTTATCGTCCATACTTTCAAAGGCTAAAACTCCTCCGGTTTGTGCCATACCTTCTAAGATTAAAACGCCCGGATAAATCGGGTGATTTGGAAAATGTCCTATAAAAATAGGGTCGCTAATGCTGATATTTTTATAACCCTTAACAATCTCTCCAATTTTAAGCTCTGTGATTTTATCTACAAGCAAAAAAGGATAACGATGCGGTAAAATTTCTTGGATTTGTGTTACATTTATCATTTGCTTTAAAACCTAAAAAATTAATCAAAATATATGAAAGAATTTTACAAAAAAAATACTAATAAAATTATAAAATAATTTTATTATTTTAAAAATTTTTATCAAAATTTATTTTTTGTTTTTTTAAAGCGACTCAATATTTTGCGTAAAAAATTGACTCATAAAAATGCAATTTTTTCTTTGGTGTCAAAATAAATTTCACTCTTTGCTGAAATTTCATAGCGTCCCTTTGGAATTTGTTTTAAAATGATAATGGGAGAGAGATTATAGGCTTCAAGAAGTTTTTGACGCAGTTTAATTTCTTGTTCTATACTTAGAGGTTTTTCTAAGAAATTTTCATAATTTTTAAATTTATTTTTACAAAGTGCATTAAAATACTCAAAATCTAAGAAAATCATTTCATCTTTTAAGCTTTTATAAATTCCCTTAAAATCATTATCTAAAGAAAATTTTGTCCAAGCATTTTTAAAATGTGAATAAAACAAAATATGAGCCTTGACGGCTTGATTGTTAATTTTTATTAAGGCTTTTAAAAGACGATAATTAAGAAATTTCTCTCTTGAAAGCTCAAAGGGAATTCCTTTTTTTTCTAAAGAACGCACCTTTTTATAGAGTGCGATTCTTGCTTCAATGCTTGCGGGTAAAATTTGACGCGAAATAGGCGACATGAGCTCATCAATAAAAGCTTTATTTTCTTTTTGTTTTTTCAGCCCATAAATGCAACCGCAATAATTTTGATGGTAGAGTTTATCCTCTTTTGCAAGTTTAAATTGTCTCGTGCTTCCCCCATTTTTGCGAAAATCTACAGCTAAAAATTCAATGCCATAGGGTTTGCATTCTTTTTCCAAAGCCTTTTTAAGTTGCTCTAAATCCTTTTTAGGACTCATCAAAAGAGTTGTTGTGAGTTTCTTTTCTCCAAGCTTAAATGCAAGTTGAGCACTTCCTTTCATTCTAAAATCAAAGCAAATCTCACATCTTGCTCCTTTTTCTGGCTCATCTTCGTAGCCTTTAACAGCATTGAGCCATTTTTCGTATTCATATTCTCCTTTATAAAGTTTGATTTTAAGCTTATCGCAGGAACGTTTCACATCTAAAAATCTTAATTCATACTCGCTATAAGGATGAATATTTGGGTCATAAAAATAGGCAACAAGCTTTTCTTTAGGATAAACGCGTTTTAATTCTTGTATGAAATAATGAGAATCGACACTACAACAAATATGCACTAACATTAAAGCTCTTCTAAAACCTTTAGAACATGGTCTTTTACGCGAACATTTCTATAAATTTTAGCGATATTTCCTTTCTCATCAATCACAAAGGTTGAACGGATAATCCCCTCGTATTCTTTACCATAATTTTTCTTCACGCCCCAAACTCCATAATTTTTAGCCACTTCTTTTTCATCATCACTCAATAAAATATGTTTGAGTTTAAATTTTTCAATAAATTGTCCATGGGATTGAATGCTATCAGGACTAATTCCTATAATCACAGCATTTTTATCCATAAATTTTTCATAATTTTGAGTGAATTCACAAGCTTGAGTTGTGCAACCGGGTGTATTGTCTTTAGGATAAAAATACAAAATCACCTTTTTACCAATGAAATCTTTAAGAGAAATCTTGACTCCATCTTGATTAAGAAGCTCAAATTGCGGAGCCTTATCCGCGATTTTTAAATCACTCATTTTTTGCCTCCTTTGCCTTAATGCTTTCAACACTTTCTCCCCCAAAGCCTATATCAAAAGGCTCACTTTCTTCAATCATTATAACGATTCTTTCTTTGGCTTTATTGTATTTTTTGTTTAAAAGCTCGGTTATATCGCTGATTAACGCGGCTTTTTGCTCTTTACTCATTGCAGGTTTTGCAAGTTTTATTGTTACAATAGGCATAAATTCCTCCAAAATTTTTAAAACTAACAATAATTTTAACAATATTTATTTAATTGTTAGTATATTTTTGTTAAAATTCATCGGTATTTATTGAATTTCTTAAGAAAATTTTAATAAAAAAGGCAAAAAAATGATTAAAGCAGATAAAATTTGGCTTGATGGGAAATTTGTTGATTTTAAAGATGCGAATTTGCACTTTTTAACACATTCTTTGCATTATGGTAATGCAGTTTTTGAAGGCACCAGAGCCTATAAAACTCAAAAGGGTTTAGCGGTTTTTAGACTTAAAGATCATACAAAAAGATTGCTAGAATCTGCAAAAATTACCTTGATTCAATGCCCTTTTTCTCAACAAGAACTCGAAGAGGCACAGATTGAACTTTTAAGGGTCAATCAGTTTCAAAATAATACTTACATACGTCCCTTGATTTTTCTTGGTGAAGGGATAATGGGGCTTTATCATGCAAAAGCACCGGTACGCGTTGGGATTGCGGCTTGGGAATGGGGGGCTTATCTTGGAGATGAGGGTTTAGAAAAAGGGATTAAGGTTAAAATTTCATCTTTAGCAAGAAATAGCGTCAAATCATCGTTTCCAAAGGCTAAAGCAAGTGCAAATTATCTTAATTCTCAAATCGCTAAATTTGAAGCCATTGAGGCAGGGTATGAAGAGGCTTTATTGCTTGATGAAGAGGGTTTTGTCGCTGAAGGTACAGGAGAGTGTTTTTTCATCGTTAAAGACGGGGTTTTAATCTCTCCGCCTAATGATTTTTCTTTGAAAAGTATCACTCAAGATACGGTATTAAAAATCGCTGAAGATCTTGGGATTAAAGTATTACGTGAAAGAATTTCAAGAGATGAGGTCTATACAGCCGATGAAGCCTTTTTCACAGGAACAGCGGCTGAAGTGACTCCGATTAATTATATCGATGCAAGAACTATAGGCAATGGTTTAAGGGGAGAAATGACTAAAAAAATACAAGATGCGTTTTTTGATATTGTTTATGGACGCAATGCAAAATATGACTCAATGCTAACTTATATTAAAGGATAGGAATGCCAGCGGATTTAAATGATTATTTTAATAAAAAAAATTCAAATTCTTCAGGAGGTGGTAACAATCGCCAAAATTTTAATTTTAAAGCCCCAGAATTTAATTTCAAGGGTTTTGGGAAATTTTCCCCACTCATTTATATACTCATCATTATCATTTTAGTCTTTGCTCTTGCAAAACCTTTTGCTATTGTCAATGAAGGTGAAATGGGGATTAAGGTTACAACGGGAAGCTATGATCCCACCCCTTTAAAATCGGGTTTGCATTTTTTTGTGCCGATTTTTCAAAAGATTATCGTTGTAGATACCAGACAAAGACAAATGACTTATACTTCTTTGGATGGGGGCAATGATAGTTTGCAAACGGGAACAGGAATCATCAATAAAAACAGCATTTCTGTTTTGGATAAAGATGGTTTAACCGTGCTTGTTAATATCACTGTTAAATACAATCTTAATCCCAATGAAGTGCCAAATACCATTGCAAATTGGAATTTAAATTGGGAAAATAAAATCATCGACCCAACCGTGCGTAATGTTGTCCAAAGTGTGATAGGACAATACACAGCAGAAACCTTGCCAGCAAACCGTAATGCCATTGCCGAACATATTAGCGAGGGAGTGACTAAGAGTATTTCTTCATTGTCTAATGACCCTGTGCAACTTCAAGCTGTTGAATTAAGAGAGATAGTCCTTCCTACAAGGGTTAAAGAACAAATTGAAAAAGTGCAAATCGCTAAACAAGAAGCGGTTAGAGCTGTGCAAGAAGCTATAAGACAAGCCACTTTAGCTGAAGGTGAAGCGAATGCAACCATCATTAGCTCTAAGGGTAAGGCTGATGCGATTAAGATTGAGGCTCAAGCTCAAGCCTTTGCGAATAAAGAAATTGCAGAAAGTCTTAATAATCCTTTGTTGAATCTTAAACAGATTGAAACTCAAAAGGAATTTAATGAAGCACTTAAGGTCAATCAAGATGCTAAAATTTTCTTAACGCCCGGTGGTGCAGTGCCAAATATTTGGGTGGATACTAAGGATAATAAAAAGCAAAGTTCTATAAATTTACAATAAGTTAGGACAAAGGTGGAAAGTTTTAAGGAATTTATACTTTATTATACCAGACATTTTTATCTGGTTGATTATATGCTGATTTTATTCGTCTTTTTTCTTTTCACCTCTATTTTACTTCTATGCGTTCTTTTAAGGCATAGACCTGTGATAGGATTGTTTATTATAGCTATTGATATTGTTGTTTGTTTTTTGATTTATATCTATGGTTATAAATTCATTGATTCAACTGCAAGAAGTAGAAAAACAGCTATAATCGAACAAAAAATTTTGAAAACTTCTGGGGCATTGGCTGTGGATTTTAGTATCACTAATACTTCTAAAAGAGATTTTAAAGAATGTAAAATTACGGCTAAAATTTTCAAAGATAAACTACCAGAAGATGACTTCTTAACAGAATATAAAAATAAATTTTTGCCCTACAGAAAAAGAAGCAGAGAGATTAAAGAGCTTAAAAAAGAGCAAACTCAAAACCAAAGAATTTCTTTTGAGAATTTCACCTATGAGAATAATTATACCCTTCGTTTAAGTTCGGAGTGTTTTTAAATGCAATTTACGATTTTTCATTATTTAACCCTAATCATTTTGATTTTATGCCTTGCTTTGGTTTGTGTGATTATTTTTCTTAAGGTTAAGCAAAAAGAAATTGCTTTGATTTCTTATACCATTAGTGTTGTTTTTACTGCGATTTTAACCTATTCTTTGTTTTTACTCATTAATGAATTCATCACCAAAGCATCTTTGGTGCGTTTGACTTATACGCGGGATTTAAGAAATGAAAGTTTGATTGTGAATGGAAGAGTGCAAAATCTCAATCAATTTTATGTAAGAAAATGCTATTTGTATTTAACCATAACAAACAAAAAACAAACGGGCGGGGAAGTTTTTGACAATAAAAACATAGAAAAAGCAAAAATGCAAAATACAAGCGTTTCTTACATCATAGAAATTATTGATAAGCTCCCCGGACACACTTATAAAGATTTCACCGCCCAAGTTCCTTTTCCACCAAGTTTCGCACGGCCAGAATTTTACCACATTTTAAAATGCACTTAAACAGGCATTACGCGTATATTTGGACTTAATTCTTCTTGTAAAATGGTTTCAATAGCATAAAGAGTCGCCCCGCTTCCACTCGAGCAACCGCTACAAGCTCCAAGATAACGTATATAAACATCAATCGCTGCCCCTTCAGCCTTTTGTATATCAATCACTTCTAAATCCCCGCCGTCATTATGAAGCATAGGTCGAATTTGCTCATCTAAAATGCTCTCCACAGCCTTTAGTTGTCCTACCAAGGTCATTTCATCGAAAGAAGCATCATTTTTAGTGGCGTTTTTAAGTTTTTCTTTATCCATTTGTGCCCTCACTTCAGCCAAAATATCAACCAGATAATAATCTCTTTTTTCATGTCCGCCCGGTTTAATACAGGATTTACAAAAACCTCCCGCTTTAGTGTATTGTGTGATTTCTTCAACGGTATGCAAATCATTGAGTCTTATGACCTCCTTAATCGTTCCAAGACTCACCCTTGCACACTCACAAACTATGATTTGATCTTCAAAATCTTCAGGCGAAACTCCTTTATATTGAGCCGCAGCTTGTTTAATCACATCATAAGCCATAACCGAACAATGCATTTTTTGTGGTGGAACAGCCGGAGTTTGCGGATTATCACGCATAGCAAATTCAACATCTAAATTTGTGATTTTTACCGCTTCATCAACTTTTTTACCTATGCATAAATCAACCATAGTATCACTACTTGCAATTGCTGTACCACAACCAAAACTCTTAAATTTCGCATCGATAATTGTATCGCTTTTTTCATCAACAAGCCAATAAAGCCTTACCGCATCTCCACAGCTTTCAGCACCAAAATCTGCCACAATAAGCTTTGCATTTGCTTTTTGAGCATCTTCTTCTGTAAATTCCCCCATATGTTCTGGGTGATTCATCCTATCTTGGACCTTTTGAGAATACTCATCCCAAATTGAACTTCCGATTAAATTATTTTTTCCCATAGTTTTTCCTTTATTTATAGCTGTTTGGATTATACGCATAAGTGCTAGAAATTGCTCTTAATCTTTGAGCAGCATTTCTAATTTGCTTAGCAGCATAATCAATTTCAGATTCTGTATTAAAACGCGATAAAGAAAGCCTTAAAGCTGTGTGAGCTAAATCATCTCCCGCTCCTATTGCTTCCATAATAGGATTGCTTTCTAAATCTTCACTTGCACAGGCTGAACCCGTACTTGCTGCAATCCCATTTTGATTTAAATCCCAAAGCATTGCTTCACCTTCGACACCTTTTATACTTGCAAGTATGGTGTTTGGAACTCGTTTATCCCTGCTACCTATAACAGCAGTATCTTCTATAGATAAAATTTCGTCTTCAAGTTTATCTCTTAATCTTCTAATATGAGAATCCTCAAAACTCAACATAGTATCCGCTATCCTTAAAGCCTCTCCCATTGCAACGATATAGGGCACATTTAAGGTTCCACTTCTAAGCCCTCCCATATGATCACCTCCGTGAAAAAGAGGAGTAAGTTTTAAGCCTTTTTTGATAAAGAGTCCGCCCACTCCTTTAGGTCCGTGGAATTTATGAGCCGAAAAACTTGCAAAATCCACATCAGCCTCTCTTAAATTAACCTTGATTTTACCCACAGCTTGAGTGGCATCTGTATGAAATAAGGCTCCAAATTCATGGGCAATCTCCGCCATTTCTTTAATGTCAAAAATCATTCCGGTTTCGTTATTTGCCCACATTATACTGACAAGAGCAGTTTTATCGCTGATGGCTTCTCTTAAATCTTGCGGGGTGCAAATTCCCTCTTCATTGACTCCAAGTTGAGTCACCTTAACGCCAAAATTCTCCAAAAACAAAGCCGTTGCAGTGACTGCAGGATGTTCTACACTTGAAATGATAATTTCATTGCGATTTTGATTTAAAATATAATCAAAATACACACTTTTTAAAGCCCAATTAATGCTTTCAGTAGCACAGGAAGTGATGACAATATCGTCTAAATCACTTGCTCCCAGTCCAGCATAAAGTTTGTCCATTGCCTCCCTTAAAGCAGGGTGCGTTTGACTGCCCCATTGATGAAGGCTGCTTGGATTGCCATAAAATTCGTTTAAAAAAGGAAGCATCAATTCATAGGCACTCGGATCAATCTTCGTGGTTGCATTATTGTCTAAATATACTTTCATTAGATTTTACCCTCAATCTTTTCTTAAAATTTAAAATTGTTTCATCATTTTAATTAATTTAAGATATTTTTTATCCTTATTAAATTAACAAAGAATAATATACATAAATTTATAAAATTTAGATTAAAAAACACTTAAATTTTTATAAAAGTCAAGTAAAAATTTCAACAAGAATATTTCAATGATATTTTCATTCAAGTTTTAAATTTTTCATAGTTTTGATTGAAGAATAAAAAATACCCCGTTGTTAATTTTTCTTTATTTTCATCACTTTTATAAGAAAGGAGCTTAAAACTTCTTTTCATAAAAAAACCAAAAAGTTCTTCTTGAGTGTGAAGTTTTTTAACCCAAATGGGATTATGATTGAGATTAAAGTCTTTAAAATTATAAGAACATAAAACATAACAAGGCTCTAAGGCACAAATTTTTTCAATCAAAAATTCCAAATCAACAATATATTCAAAAAGTCCTGCACAAACGACGCATCTATAATCTTTAGAAAGTTTAGGGAATTCTTTTTGATTAAAATCACAAATGATAGTATCATTTTTATGAGCGTATAAATCAACACCGAGGTATTGAACATTTTTAAATCTAAAATCATGTTTCATAACTTCTCTTAAATATTGCATTCCACAGCCTAAATCAAGGATAGAATCCACGCGAGGAAATTTGTTTAAATTTGTAGGAAGTAAATTTAAAAGTTTTTCATATCTTAATAAAAATTCAAAATCATAAGTGAAATTTTCAAGCCAAGTGTTGGTGATTTTATCAAGCTTTTTAGGGGGGGGGGTTGTGGATTTTTTCTTAAACCATTTCATTATGCATCTCCTGTTTTAAAAGATTAAAATTTGCTATTTTTTCCCTTGTATTTAAGAGTAAATTTTCATCAATCATTTTGCCTTGAGCTTTTAAAATGCTTAGTTTTAAATTCAAAAGCATATTTTCTTTAAGCTCTTCAATATCAAGCTCTTGCGGTGAAAAATCCACTCTGCCTTGCTCTAAATCTTCAAATGTATAAAGGGGTAAAATTCCTTTTAAAGCTGTAAAACGCGTGAGTTGTTCCTTTGCATTATTAGCGATTAAAATCACAGGAATTCCCAGTGCCACGCAAGGAGCAGCACAATGAAGAGCCGTTGTGATGATGAGCTTAGCTTCGTTTTTGTAGCGATTGAGAAGTTCTTGTGTGAATTTGAGGTAAAATTCTTGAGAAAAGGTTTCAAACGCACTTAAATTTATCCATCTTTGATTGATTTCTATACCCTTGTCTTTAAGATTTTTAGGAAGTAAGGCTTTGATTTTATCATCAAGATCGACAAGGAAAATTTGATTTTGAGTGTTTGCAGGCTCTCTTTTTGGTAAGGTTAAGGTTAAACATCTTGAAAAATAAGATTTTATGCCCATTTTTTGCAAAAAATTAAGAGTGAAGACATCTCTACAACCACATTCTTTGTCTTTAAAATAATGAGGAAAACGTGCGATAAAATGTTTAAGAAAATTCTGTGCATATGCAGTGAAATGCGTTCCCACAAAAACAGGCAAGATGTTTGAAGGGGGCAAAAAATCATAACTTAGAGCAAACCATCCTTGCATAATACAAATCCCCCCCCCCTCACTGGAAGGATAAAAGCTAAGGCTGTCTCTATCGAAAAATTCAAAATGATTATAATCAAGACTCTCTAAAATTCTCTTCACAGCCAGACTTTGGACAAAATCGCCTAGATTATGATAATTTCTGTGTATATGATGAGCATAATCAAACAAAATAAAAAGTTCTGGATTAAAATTCTGTGTTGGTTTAAATTTTTCTTCCAAATGAAGAAGACTTGAATCAATTTTTAATTTTTGAATTTCATTGTTTAAATGCACCTTTAAAGCATAATTTGAATGCTCTAAATTCTTTAACGCATTTTCTAAGTCATCAAGCTTTGCTTCAAGCCTTTTACAATAGCGAAAAATTCTTTCAACCCCAGTAAAATATGTATCTCTTAATTTCACAAAAATTATTTTAATTCGGGTGAAAATATCTTTTTGCATCAATCATTCCTTCAAAATCATTTTGCTTCATTATATCAAAAAAAAAAAAAACAAATTTCAAAGAAAAAACGATTCAACTCATAACATTTAAATACGCGTTTAAAATTTTATTTAAACCCATTTGTCTCTGTCTGCGATTTAAGAAATTTTCTATTGAAGAATCGCGTTTTAAATTCGCATCTTCTAGTCTTTCTTTGTCATAATTTTGGGCTTTATAATCCTGTTTTATCTCTTCAAATTCTTGTTTGATTTTTTGAGTGTAGAGTTCAAAAATCGAACTTGAATTTGTAAATTCTCTCAAATCCAAATCCTTTTCATAATTAATATATTGTTGAAAAAATACTGAAAGTTTATCTTGTGAAGTTGTGTTTTTATCCACACCATTAACATATAAATACAAATCAAAGCTCATTCTTTGTTCGTTATTTTCTTTCAAAAAATCCTCGATATTTTCTTTTCCGTCTAAAATTTCATATAATTTTTTATGAGAATTTAAATCAAGACTCGCAGGTTTCATAAAAAATTGCAATTGACTTTCATTTTTTTCCTTAAGGTCTTGATAAATGAAATTGACCAAAAGCCCACTTTTAGAAACTGCACCCTCTCTTGTGAGATAGGGCTTTAAAATTTCGTTATTTGAAGTGTTTGTTAAGGCTTTATCAAAACCAAAATCGACGATTTTATTATCAAGCATTAGGGTATTGAGGTTTTTATTTTGCGTTTTTGCCCTATCAAGCTCTTCTTTGTTTTGATAAATGCGGTTGATTTCTCCTAAAAAATCCCCGTTATTTGTTGAATATCCTTGAGTGAATCCAGAAATAATATTGCGACTTAAATTTTCATTTTCTTGCGTTTGAAATTCTGTATTTAAGGATTTTAAAGAACTATAATAACGATTGAGCATATAGGGTAAATCCATTCTATTATAATTAATGCTCTGCTCTTGTTTCATAAATTCTTTTGCTATGCCTCGAATGCTTTTGATATTAATCGCGTAAGACTCCGGTAAATTAGCGATTTGATTTAATTCTTTATCAAAAAAACCGCGTTCATCAATCCTAAAACCAAATTCACTCGCATAGGTCTTTGCATTTGGATTGAAAGAAGATGAATTTGACTCATTTTGCAAATTGAGGATATTGCTTTTTTCACTCAAATCTAAATTTGCATTTTGTAAGGTGTTGAATAAAGACAAATTTTGATACGGATTGACTGCATTGATTATCATTGAAACTCTTCTTCATAAAATATTGCTAAACATTTCATAAGCAAAACGCGTTCCAAAAAATAAAAATAAATTTCAGCATTAAAAAAGAAAAGTTAGGATAAAATTAAAGTTTTCATACAATAAAAAGGAAAAATGAATGCCAAAAATGAAAAGTGTAAAAAGCGCACTCAAACGTTTCAAAGTCGGCAAAAATAAAATCAAAAGAGGTTCGGCTTTTAGAAGTCATATTTTGACTAAAAAACCTTCAAAAAGAATGCGCAAACTTCGCACAGTGAAATATGTCGATAGCACAAATATTAAAGCTGTGGAAAAAATGTTAGGAATTTAAGTTTTTGACTAAGGTCATTTCAACTCCCCTTTTTGATGCTGTTTAAAAAAGGGAAAGCTCCAAATTTGGACGCCAATTTGTGAAAGGAAACGGATATGGCAAGAGTAAAAACAGGTGTCGTAAGACGCAGAAGACACAAAAAAATTCTAAAATTAGCAAAGGGTTTTTATAGCGGTCGTCGTAAGCATTTTAGAAAAGCAAAAGAGCAATTAGAAAGAAGTTTGGTTTATGCTTATCGCGATAGAAGACGCAAAAAAAGGGATTTTCGTCGCCTTTGGATTATTCGTATTAATGCAGCTTGTAGGCTGAATGATTTGAGTTATTCTCAATTCATCAATGGACTTAAAAAAGCAGGCATTGAGCTGGATAGAAAAATTTTAGCCGATTTAGCGATGAATGACGCGAAAGCTTTTTCTAAGATTGCAGAAACGGCAAAAAAAGCTTTATAATAAAATATAAAATTATAGCCGATTAGCTTGAAAAAAGAGGATAAAAGATTGTCTCATTTGCTTGTGTTATGCTTTTAAGGCTTGGGATTATCGTGTTTTCAAATTTTCTCATACAAAAAAGACAAAGAATTCTTAAGCCGAATTTGTTTTTAAAAGAAAATTAAATTTGTTTAAGCAAGTTTGAATGAGTGCCTTGCTGATTTAACAAGTAAAAGGCTCAATTTTAAGTATCTTTAAACGATTTGAAAATGAAGGCTTAAATTTTTGAGTGCTAAACAGCTATAATAAATAGCAAAATTTTAATGCCAAATGCAAATTTGTGATATTTTATCTTGTGATATTTTTATAAAGTTTAGATAATATTTACTAATGGATTATAATCCTTAGCTATAATAAAACATTGACAAAGTTAAACTATAAAAAGGGAATTATTAATGAGTGTAGATATGAATGAAGCTCTACTTAAAAGTGTTGAGGTCTTACCTCCTTTACCTGATACAGTGAGTAAGCTTAGAAAATACATTGATGAAGCTGGGCTCAATATAGAAATCGAAAAAATCGCTGAAATCATTTCAGCTGACCCCCTGCTTACAACAAAACTTTTGCAACTTGCAAATTCGCCTTTTTATGGTTTTACAAGCGAGGTTAAGACTATATCTCAAGTCATTACTTTGCTCGGTATTGGCAATATAAAAAATATAGTCTTTGCAGATTCCATTAAGAGTAATTTTAAAATCGATGTTTCGCCTTATGGTTTAGACACTCAAAATTTCTTAAGCTCTTGCAATGAAGAAACAACTTTTATCGCTGATTGGCTTGGAAAAGAGGATAAAAGATTGTCTCATTTGCTTGTGCCTTGTGTTATGCTTTTAAGGCTTGGGATTATCGTGTTTTCAAATTTTCTCATACAAAATAAAAAAGACAAAGAATTCTTAGACAAACTTCAAAAAGCAAAATTTCATAATATCGCTGTGGTTGAAAACGAATTTTTAGGCGTGGATCATATTTCTTTTTTAGGATTTTTACTCCATCGTTGGGATTTTGATGAACATTTGATTGAAGGCATTTGTTTTGCACACACTCCCCATGCGGCTTCAGATGAAGTGAAAAAAATCTCCTATGCTTTAGCCATTGTTAATCGCATTTTCTCACCTTACGATGGTTGTTCTTCTTTCAGTATCCAAGCTGCAATCGCACTCATACACGAAGCAAAAAATTCAGGAGTTCATTTTGATTTAGATAATTTCATCTCTAAACTTCCAGAAAAAGCCAAAAAAGCTCTTGCACAAAAGGAATAATCAAGCTTAAAAGCTTGATTTGTGATGAAAAGCATTATATTACCGCCAAATGAATTCTTAGACCATTATGTTTTAAATACAGAATTTCATCAATTTGCAAATATCTCCAAAAACGCCTATAAATTTTGGAAAAAAGCAGAAATAGGAAGGTATCAAGGCACAAGGATTATTTTTTTACATAAAAATTGCATTTTAGAAAAACACCAAAATGCTTTGAAAAAATGCACAGATTTAAGCGGTTTTGTTTTAGCAAGTGCCTTTTGCTCTTTTACCACTCTTGCACCTTCTCATTTGGTTGAAAAAAATCATTCTAGCATTTATAAACTTTTAAAACTCAAAGAAATTTGCGGGATTAAATTTGTGAATTTAAAGGCTTTTTATGATTTTTTAGGACTTGAATACCATAAACACATTTATATAGAAAAATGCCATTTTTTCAGCCCCGAGCCTTTTGAAAAAAAAATCAAAATCACACAGAGTATGTGTGTGGGGTATTATTGATTTTTTTAAACAAAAAGGCACAAAAAAGGGTTAAAAATGCTAAAAATATGATATAAATTCCCAAAGAAAAACGCCAAAAATTATCTAAATTTTGTAAAGCAAGGGTATGCAGTGCTAGGGCAAGTTGCGGAGTGATACCGCCGGATATAGCATAAGCGATATTATAAGAAAAAGAAAGCCCCGAAAATTTGATTTTTGCGTCAAAAACTTCATTCATCATTATAGGGCAAAAATTCGTCAGACCACCAAAGCAACAAGTCAGCAAATAACATGCCACAACCAAAATAAAATTCGCATTTTGCGTATAAAGAGCACTAAAACAAAACACGCTAGAAATTCCAAAACCCACAGCAAAAATCACACAAGATTTAAAAACGCCTATTTTGTCGGCTAATACTCCACTTAAAACACAGCTTAAAGAAACTAAAATAATCGCCAGCATTTGCAAATAACTTTGCTCTATAGGATTTATACTCAATATCTTTGCTATAAAATTTGGCAGAGTTAAAACCATCACCACCACAAATCCGGTTAAAACCCAAGTGATGAGCATAGAGATAAAAACACCTTTTTTTGCTGTTTTTAACACCTCTTTCAAAGGAAATTTTTCCAAAGATTCTTCTTGTTTCATTTGCTCAAAAACGGGAGTTTCGGTTAAAAATCTTCTCAAATAAACCGAGATAATCCCAAAAATTCCACCTAAGAAAAAAGGCACCCTCCATGCCCATTCAAAAAGCTCTTCTTGAGTATAGATTTGATTGACAATCAAAAACACAACAGAACCAAGCAAAATTCCAGCCACAACCGAAGCTGTAAGCACCCCCAAAGAGGTTCTTCTCTTAGAAGAAGCAGCGTGTTCATAAACAAACACCCAAGCTCCGGGCAATTCTCCACCTATAGCAACACCTTGAGCGATGCGTATGAGTATTAAAAGCACGATACAAAAATATCCAAGAGTGTCAAAACCGGGCAAAAAAGCCAAAGCAAAAGTCGGTATAGCCATAAGCAAAATGCTAAGCATAAACATATTTTTGCGTCCGGCTTTATCGCCAAAATGTGCCATTATGATTCCACCCAAAGGACGTGCTAAATATCCTGCAGCAAAAATTCCATAGGTATTAAACAAACTCCAAAAATCACTTAAATTTGCAGGAAAAAAATTCTTAGAAATATAATTTGCAAAAAAGAAAAAAATGATAAAATCATAAAATTCCAAAGTCCCGCCCAAAGACGAAAGAGCTAAGGTTTTTATATCTTTTTTGTTTAATTCTTTCAATTTTTACTCCATTTCATAGTATTCATCATCATCCTCATCATCTTCATAATCATAATCGTCCTCGTCATAATTATATTTTCTGTGCGTTTTATGAGAAGCGTATGAATCCTCTTCATCGTAAAAATCATCGTCTAAGTCTTTATCCAAATCTTTATCGTCCATAAAATTTCCTTTTTAAAAATTCTAAAGCTTATTTTAGCTTAAATTTGATTGATTTTGATATAATTTTAAGAATTTTTTTAAAGGTTGTAAATGAATTTGACTCATTTAGATGAAAAGAATCGTCCTAAAATGGTCGATGTGAGCGAAAAAAACATAACACAAAGGATAGCTGTAGCTAGCGGAGTGATTTTTATGAATGAAGAGGCTTTTAAAGCGATTAAACAAAACACTGCTAAAAAAGGTCCTGTTTTGCAAACAGCTGTTGTTGCTGCGATTATGGGAGCGAAAAAAACAAGTGAGCTTATCCCTATGTGCCACCCCTTAATGCTTTCTAAAATTGATGCAAACATTACAGAAATCGAAAAAGATTGTGCCTTTAAACTCATCATTAGCGTTAAATGCGAGGGTAAAACCGGCGTAGAAATGGAGGCTTTAACAGGTGTAAGCATAGGACTTTTAACCATTTATGATATGGTTAAAGCCATCGATAAAACGATGAAAATCAGTGAAATCGTCTTGGAGAGCAAAGAAGGAGGCAAAAGTGGTCAATATCTGCGAACTTAAGCAAGAACCCCTTATCAATTACCCGACATTTTGGGATTTTAAGGTGATTTTTGAGGCACACACTCACGCAGAAACAATTTTTAAGAGTGTGTTAGGACAAAGAGAATTTAAATTCAAAGCCTCGCACAAAAGCAAAAATGGCACTTATCAAAGCTATTTGCTCTCTGTATTTGTTGATAGCAAAAAAGACAGACTTGAGCTTTTTGAAAAACTCAAACTCAAAGCTAAATTTGTTTTATAAAGGAAAAATTATGAAAAACACTTTACTCATTTTTGAAAATTCACTTTTAAATTTAGAAAATCCTAAAGAAATTCTTGAAGATTTAAGTTTCAATCTTGCTTACAAGCAAGTGAGTGCAAATCCTCGCAATGTTGAAAAAATTTTAAATGAACTTTTGAGTGAATTTTTAGCGATTTTAAAAAAACTTGATTTATTCGATGATGAAAATGCGACTAAAGTGATTAAAGCTTTGATTAAGGCAAGTATCAAAGATGCTCAAAATTCACTTTTTGCTCTCATCGATGAAGCAGAGCTTTTAAGCACTCAAATTCAAAATCAAAAAAATCTCATCAAAAGTCAAACGAACAATCATTTCTTAGAATTTGAAAAAATCTTACTTGAGCTTGGCTATAAAGACCAGTTCCAAAACCCTTTAGATGATGCGATTTTATTTGACATTGAAATGTTAGGAATTTTAAAAGAAACCGCTGAAAGTGCGTTTTTAACGACACTTGAAAAGGGTTTGGACATAGAGCTTACAAGCAATGAAATTGCTAAAAATTTGGTTTATAATGCCATTTGTGAAGCGGATTTTGAAAAAGAAAGAATTCTTAAAATTTCAAGTATGGTCTTAACCTCTGCTTTTGAGATTGCTAATGAAAGCATTGCTTATGCGAAAGACCTTTGCTTAGGGGCGATAAAAGGCACACAAGAAGGAATTTCAACGGCTATAGAAAAATTTAAAGCCACTTTAACTTATGCAAATTTTGAAGAGGATATAAGCCTTAAAAGCAAAGAACTTATCGGCATAGAAGATGATTTTATCTCACTTTTAAAAGAAGAACTTAAAAAGCAAAACAATCCTTCTAAAGATATAGTGCAGCATTTGTTAGAAAATGAACTCGATAGCTTTTTTGCAAAATTTAAAAGATTTGTCAGTGAAAGCAGAGAACAACTCTTACTCACTCTCAATGAGCTTAAGAAAAACCCTAAAATCAATGATTTTAACGAACTCACACACAAAAAACTTCAGCATTTTAAACAAGAAATGCTTGAATTTGAAAAAAATGCTGGAGAGAAATATAAAGAATTTAATTCTCAAAAAGCAAAAAATTTAGGAATCAGACTTTGGGAAAGGGCTAAAAATTTTATTAAAAAATAAAATTTAAAAGAGTAAAATTTCATTAAAAATAAATTTTTATATTTCAAAGATAAAAATAAAAATTTAATAAAAAATAAATAAAACAAAACACGGACTTTTACTCTATTTTATCGCACTTAATGGGCTTTTAGGACAAAAACTAACTCAAATTAGTTTAAGTTTATTTTTGTATAATCGTTTTTTTTTTTTTTGGTAAATTTAAAAATAAACCAAAAATACCAAATCTTCATAAAAAAAGGAAAAAGCTATGTTTAAATTTTTTAGCAATCTCTCGATAGGGACCAAAATCACTTCTTTGGTTTTAGTCGTTTTAGCCTTATCTCTTGTGGTTTTAGTTACGATTTCAACCTCTGTGTTTAAGAAGTCCTATCTTCAACAAACCGAAATTCTTTTAGCAGAGACTTCTTTAAGAAATATCTCTCAAGTCAAAGCCGCCTATGATGAGGTGTCTACATTAGCAGAATCGATTAAACAAAATATAAATTTAAACGATAGCTATGATGATATTAATTCACTCATAAGAGAAAATATGGATATAACAAAATATTCAGAATATATGTTTTTGCTCAGCGACAAACCTTTTATCAATGAGCCTTCAACAGCCCGAACTCCGAGTGGAAAACATTTGATTTTAGTCCATGATAACGATACGCTCAACAAAGGCGGTCTTACCAATCTCCCTGCAACAGATATGTTTAATGATTTTAATGTTATAGTTGAAACCAAAAAGAACAAAAAAGATACCATAGGCTATCCAAGAATCATCAAAATAGGCGATAAAGAAGTTTTTGCTTTATTTGTTGGATTTCCAATCCTTGACGCAAATCAAAATGTAGAAGCGATTTTAGGAGTTTTAGTTGATATAAAACTCATGTCAGCCTCTATGACGAGTAAAGCTTCAGTATTTGGCGAGGGTGTAACGGAATCTGTCTTTTCAGCTGATGGCACTTTTTTACTGCACTCAACTCCTTCTTTAATCACAAAAAATGTCAAAGACCTTGGGGCAGAGATTGATAATTCTATCAAAGCTTTAATCGCACAAAACAAACAAACCGCTTTTGACTTTGATTATGTAGCAAGCAATGGGCAAAAAAGCATTTTAGCTTTAACCCGATTAGAAATAGCTCCGGGCAATATCTGGTATAGTGTTATGGGAATTCCTGTAAGTTTTATTGACGACATTTTAAACCGAATTTATTATATATCTTTTGCTTTGAGTGTGGGTTTGTTTATTGTTTTAACCCTTTTAATCCTCTTTATCTCTAAAAAATTTATAGGAGCAAGACTCAATAACCTTTTAAAATTCTTAGGTCAAGCCTTTGATTTTATCAATCACAAAACCAAAACAATAGAACTCCTCCCTGTGCAATACAACGACGAACTCGGTCAAATGGCAACAGCCATCAATGAAAACATTCGTCAAACCAAACTAGGTTTTGAACAAGACAATTCTGCTGTAAAAGAATCTGTAGAGACAGTGAGCATTGTCGAATCAGGAAATCTCACAGCAAGAATCACAGCCAATCCAAGAAATCCTCAACTCGTAGAACTTAAAAATGTGCTCAATCGTCTCTTAGATGCTCTACAAAGTCGAGTGGGAAGTGATATGAATATCATCCACGATATTTTTGAAGAATACAAACACTTAGACTTTAGAAATAAAATAGAAAATGCCACAGGAAATGTTGAGGTGACAACCAATGCCTTAGGAGAAGAAATCATTAAAATGCTCAGACAAAGTTCAGAATTTGCTAATGCCTTAGCAGGAGAAAGCACTAAACTCCAAACAGCAGTCCAATCTCTCACCTCCAGCTCTAATTCCCAAGCAGCTTCTTTAGAAGAAACCGCTGCAGCCTTAGAGCAAATCACTTCTTCTATGCAAAATGTCTCTCAAAAGACTAGTGATGTTATCACTCAAAGTGAAGACATTAAAAATGTTACAGGCATTATAGGAGATATAGCTGACCAAATCAATCTCCTCGCTCTTAATGCTGCCATTGAAGCAGCACGTGCAGGAGAACATGGACGCGGCTTTGCTGTTGTGGCTGATGAGGTAAGAAAACTTGCTGAAAGGACTCAAAAGTCTTTGAGTGAGATAGAAGCCAATACAAATTTACTTGTGCAATCCATCAATGATATGGCTGAAAGCATTAAAGAACAAACTCAAGGCATCACTCAAATCAATGAGAGTGTTTCACAGATTGACCAAAGCACAAAAGACAATGTTGAAATCGCTAATGAATCTTCTATCATTGCTAATTCTGTTAGCACTATAGCAAACAATATCCTTGAAGATGTGAATAAAAAGAAATTCTAATACAAACCCTAGAAGCTTTCTAGGGTTTATTATAGACCTTATTTGTATTTGCAAATTTATCAATAAACTTAATATGAAATTGAAACAAATTTAAGATTAAAAACAATATTTATTCAGCATTTATTTTTTGAGTAAAATTTATATTAAGGTATTTTTGTATAATCAAAATGTTTTAAAATTACAGAAGCTGTTTTTCTAAAAGCTCCTATGTGGTGCGTTTAGAGATATAAAAAGCCTTTGATAGAGATTTGACATTAAAAAAGATTTTAAGAATTTTCAAAGCAAGATTAAAAGAAACTAAACGACAAATATATAAGCTTAGCAAAAGATTTAAACAGATTCTTTCAAAAGGATAAATCTTCTAAAAAGAATAAATTTTTATTCATTATAGAAATTTTGTTATACTCTAAACTATGCAAACACTTAAACATATGCAAGATGAATTAATATTTTGGTATGAAAAGAATGGACGCAAAGAACTTCCTTGGCGTAATTTGGGCGGTGAATTTTGTGATGAGAGATTAAGAAATATCAATCGTGCCTATGGGGTGTATATCAGTGAAATCATGCTTCAGCAAACTTTGGTGAAGGTTGTTTGTGAGAAATATTATTTCCCTTTTTTGGAAAAATTTCCGACACTTGAGAGTCTGGCTTTAGCACAGGAGGATGAGCTTTTAAAGGCTTGGCAGGGTTTGGGGTATTATACTCGTGCGAGGAATTTAAAAAAGGCAGCTCAAACTTGCTTGAGAGAATTTGGCGGAGTTTTACCTAAAACAATACAAGATTTGCAGAAATTAAGCGGAGTGGGAGCCTATACGGCTGGAGCCATTGCTTGTTTTGGTTATGATGAAAAGGTGAGTTTTGTTGATGGAAATATACGTCGGGTGCTCTCGCGTCTTTTTGCCCTTAAAAATCCTAAACCAAAAGAGCTTGAATTTCAAGCTCAACGCTTTTTAAATCACAGCGATGCTTATACGCACAATCAAGCCTTGATTGACTTAGGAGCCTTGCTCTGTCTGCCTAAAAATCCTAAATGCTCTCTTTGTCCCTTGCGTGAGTTTTGCCAAGCAAGATTGACGCCTCATTTTTATCCTCAAAGCAAAAAGCTTGAGTATGAGCATTTAAATCTCAATCTTATTTTTCTTCAAAATCAAAACAAATTTGCCCTTAAAAAGAGTCAAGAAAAACTTTATTATGGGCTTTATAATTTTATCTTTTTTGAGGATGAAGAATGCAAGGATTTAAAATTTTTAGGAGAATTCAAGCACAGCTATACTAAATATAAAATTCGTGTTAAAATTTATCATAAAAATATTTCAATACAAGATGCTGTATGTGAGTTTAAAACTTATGAATTTAAAACCCTTGAAGAGTTAAAAAATCTAGCCCTTTCAAGCCTTTCTTTAAAGGCTTTGAAATTTTTAGTTTAATTGCGATGTTTTAGGATAATTGTGAAAAAATAAAAGGTGCTATCGTAAATGTCAAGAGAATAATGCTTATTGGAATTTTGTTTGCTCTTTCTTGTTTGATATTGATACCAACTCTAAGCATATTTACAATTTGTTTTTTTTGATATAATAACACTGCAAAAAAGTAAAAAAGAAGGATGGCTATGTATTTAGAAAATATCAATGGTCCAAAGGATATTAAAAAATTAAAGACGGAGGAGTTGAAAGTCTTAGCCGATGAAACAAGAGCAGCACTGATAAACAAAATCAGTAAGGCAGGTGGTCATAGCGGACCGAATTTAGGAATGGTTGAAATGACGGTTGCACTTCATTATGTTTTTGATTCTCCTAAGGATAAAATAGTCTTTGATGTTTCGCATCAGTGTTATCCGCATAAAATCTTAACGGGCAGAAAAGAGGCGTTTTTAGATAGTGAGCATTTTGGTGATGCAACAGGATACACTAACCCTCTTGAAAGTGAGCATGATTTCTTCACCATAGGACATGCTTCAACCTCTATTTCTTTAGCTTTGGGTCTGGCTAAGGGCAGGGATTTAAGGCAAGTAAATGGCAATGTAATCGCAATTATCGGAGATGGTGCATTATCGGGCGGTGAGGCACTAGAGGGCTTAGATTATGCGGGAGAATATAATAAAAACCTCATTATAATCCTCAATGATAATGACCAAAGTATCGCAGAAAACCATGGCGGTATGTATAAAACATTAAAAGATTTAAGAGAAACTAACGGCAAATCCTCAGATAATATTTTCAAATCTTTCGGCTTGGATTACAAATATTTAGATGATGGTCATGATATAAAAAGCCTTGTTGATTTATTCAAAAGTGTAAAGGATATTGACCGCCCGATAGTATTACATATCCATACAATAAAAGGAAAGGGCTTACCCTATGCCGAAAAAGACAGAGAATCTTGGCATGCAGGAGGTCCGTTTAATGTAGAAGACGGAAGTCCTAAGTTTAAAGCACAAGAGGCTGATGATCCCGTATTTGACAGCATAAAAGAATTACTTGATACAAATCCAGAGGCAATACTTGTCAATGCGTCTGTTCCTATGGGGCTTGGAATGGTCAAAGGAGTCAGGGAAGAATACGTTAACAGAGGTCAATTTATTGATGTTGGAATTGCAGAGGAAAATATGGTTGCAATGAGTGCAGGCATCGCAAAAAATGGCGCAACGGTTGTCTTTAGCACTTTTGCACCCTTCTTTCAAAGGACATATGATCAAGTATCTCACGACTTATGCTTAAATGACATTCCTGCAACCATGCTTGTATTGCACCCCGGGGTGTATGGATTGAATTCTAATACACATATCGGCTTGTGCGATATTCAAATGTTTGCTCATATTCCTAACCTTATCTATTTAGCACCGACGACCAAAGAAGAATATTTTCAAATGTTTAAATTTGCAACCACGCAAAAAGAACATCCCGTTGGAATAAGAGTCCCTGCAAATCTGCCAGAGACAGGCGTTAAAGACACGACCGATTATTCAAAATACAATAAAAATAAAATCGAGAAAAAAGGGTCTAAAGTCGCTTTATTTGCAGTGGGTGTCTTAATGCCCTTAGCTATGAAAACTGCACAAAAAGTTAAAGATGAAATAGGGCTTGACATTACGGTTGTAAATCCGAGATTTTTAACAGGCTTGGATGAAGAACTGCTCAATGGATTAAAAAAGGAACATCAACTGGTTATCACAATAGAAGATGGCGAATTGATGGGAGGCTTCGGACAAAACATTGCATCATTCTATGGAAATAGTGATATGAAGGTTTTAAATTACGGCGTATCTAAGGCATTCCATACAGATTTTAATCCTGATGAACTATTGAGGGAAAATGGTATTTCGCAAGAAAATCTTGTCAATGTCATTAAAGAATTCATTAAGTAAGTGTGGCAATATGCAAGAAAAGATTGTTTAGTCGGACAAATTATTGCCCTAGAGTTTAGAAAAAGACTCTGCAAATAATACATTATCCTAATCTTGCCTATGAACTAAAAGCTGGCAATTAATTATCAGCTTTTAGTTAAAAGTTAAAAAATTTGATGTATAATGATTTTTATGACAATAGAAGAAAATATATTTAAAAGATACTTGCCCGATTTTAAGAAATTAAAAGATTATGGGTTTATAAAAAATAATGACGCTTTTAAGTTGGAAAAATTATTCAAAGACAATATGTTTAAAGCTATTATAACTATAAATTCAAAAGGAAGTGTAAAAGCAATAGTTTATGACCTTGAAAATAATGATGAGTTTTTGCCCCTGCGAGTTGAAAATAATCAAGGAAAATTTGTTGGCGAAGTTAGAGTCGCATATGAAAATTTACTTAAAAATATAAGAGATAATTGTTTTTCAAAAAAATATTACATATTCCCTCAATCAAACAGGATTGCAGATTTAATCATTCAAAAATACGCAAATGCACCCGAATTTCTATGGAAAACAACACCCGGAACAGGAGTTTTTAGAAATCCCGAAACAAAAAAGTGGTATCTCGCAATTTTAGATATAGATAGAAATAAAATTCAAAAAAATAAAACAGGATTGGTTGAAATCGCATTAATAAAATTAAGTCGCGAAAATGTTGAAAAAAGATTAAAACAAGAACATATTTACCCCGGTTGGCACATGAATAAAAAACATTGGATAGCCGTTATACTTGATGAAAGTTTGTCTGATAATGAGATTATGGAATTAATAGAAGAAAGCCATAGCTTTACCATCAAAAAATCATAAAATAATCACGTCTAAGTGTTTCTTTACATTTATCTTTCTTTTATTCTTTTTAAAACCATCTTTGGAACTTGGCTGTAATTTTTTATTCCAATGATTTTTACTAATGATTTTTGCATAATCATAAATGCAACAATCATCAATAATGCCCCGAATAAGTATTCTAAACCTGTAGCCATATTGTGTTTTATAGTATAAATATAAAATAAAACACTTACAATAAATTGCATTTCAGCTGTTACCATTCCGGGGGAATAAAATTTATCCATTCTAAATAATTTTATAAAACCGATATGAACAACGCCTTCCATTATTCCTAACGTTGCAGTCATTAAAATCGGAATCATATAATTATCCAAACAAAATGGAGTAATTGTAATAATTAATAAAAGAATATCAACGGGAACTCTTGTTATTCTTCTTAATTATTCATTTGATTTAACATCTAAAACATCTGAAAACTTATCAAAAAACCGCCCGGATAAACTCCTTCTTCCCATTCGTGCAAAAGAAAAAGAACGGTGTAAATTAAAGCAGCCTTTTGAATAAATGATAAATCACCCATAATTGCAGCTGTAAGCAAAAATAATATTGAAATGACACTATAAATTTCTAATGAATAATATCTAATAAATTTAATCATTCTTCAACTCCAATAATTTATAGTTAGATATTAGCACAAAATTTATTAGAGGGTTTTGAAAATTTTATCTTTTCGATTTATCACTTATCTTTATACTCATTCAAGAAAAATACATCAGGTAGAAGTAAATAATTTATTTTATCCAAAATAAAACTCCTTTTTATTGTTTAATGCATGCCCAAAGCCACAGCTTGAATTATCTTTTAGCAAGTTGTTTTTTGAGATTTTTATAAACATCACTATATTTATAACCTATCATTGTTGTTAAAGTTTTTTGCATTACTATAAAACAAGCAAACATTACTAATGCACCTATTAAATAATCAAAACCCGATAAAATATTATTTTCAATCAAATATGCAAATAATATGATTGTAACTATGGCTTGAATTTCCGCTGTAACCATTCCGGGAGAATAGAATTTAGGACATTTAAAAAGTTTTATGAAAAAAATATGAACAAGACCTTCAAAAAGTCCTAAAAAGGCAAGTGGTAAAATGGTTATCGGATAATTGTGAAAAATAAAAGGTGTTATTGTAAATGTTAAGAGCAAAATGCTTGTTGGAATTCTGCTTGCTCTTTCTTGCTCAATATTAATATCAACACCAAGCATATTTGCAATTAATTTTGTAAGGCTTCCGGGATATTTCATTTCTTCCCATTCGTGTAAAACAAATAAGAAAATATACACTAAAACAAATTTTTGAATAAGGGATAAATCACCGATAATTCCTGCTACAACAAGAATGAACATTGAAATTATCGTATAACTTTCTAAAGCATAATATTTAATAAATTTTACCATGACGCCCCATTTTATGATAGACAAATTATAACTAAAATATTAATCCCTTTCAAGCCTTTCTTTAAAGGCTTGAAATTTTTAGTTTAATTGCGATGTTTTAGGCAAACAAAGGGCAACGCAAAAGACCACAGCCATTAGGAGTGCAATATAAATAAAAAAGCCATTTTCAAATTGAGCATTTTTAAACTGCAAAGCGACAAAGGGAGCTGAACCGCCAAATATGGCATTAGGGATAGCATATCCTAATCCCGTGCCAAGAGCCCTTATGTGCTCGGGAAAGAGCTTTGCCTTAAAGATTCCAGCCACAGAGGTGTAAAAACTAAGAATCACAAATAAAATCAAAACCAAAGACAAGACAGCTATAGCACTCGTTGCGCTTTTTAAAGCCTCAAAAACAGGATAAATTCCTAAAAAGGCAAGGACTGAAAAGATGATTAAAGAATTCTTATGTCCAATTTTATCACCAAGTAAGCCAAATAAAGGTTGAATGAGCATTAAAACAAAAAGAGCGATGAGATAGATGTGATTTGAAAGTGTTTTATCAATGAGTCCTAAATTCACAATAAAGGTTTTCGTATAAGTGGTAATGGTATAAAATGCCAAAGAGCCCCCTGCTGTAATGCCCACAACAAGCAAAAAGGGCTTGTAAGAAGCAAAAAGAGCCTTGAGTGTGCCTCTGTCCTCGTGCTTGTGAAGTTCGGTCGCACTTTCATCCATAACCTTACGCACAAGCAAAGAACCTAAGGCTAAAATTCCTCCCACAACAAAAAGAATCCTCCAAGCAAAATCTTTCATTTGCTCATCGCTAAAGAATAAAAGCATAATGCTAATGCTTGCCACAGCCAAAAGCTGCCCACCTATGAGCGTCACATACTGAAAAGAAGAATAAAAGCCCCGTTTTCCTTCACTTGCAAGTTCGGATAAATAAGTCGCTGCGATTCCGTATTCTCCGCCTACGCTTAAGCCTTGAATGAGCCTTGCAATCAAAAGCAAAATAATCGCAAAATCGCCTACAAGTTCCTTACTCGGTAAGACTGCAATCATAAAAGAGCCTAGAGCCATTAAAACCACAGAAAAGACCATAGATTTTTTACGTCCAAATTTATCAGCTAAAGAACCAAAAAGCCAACTCCCAATAGGTCGCATAAAAAACCCTGCTGCAAAAACACCAAAGGCGTTGATTTGCTGGATGATGGGATTATCAGAACTTGAAAAGGTGTGAGCAAAATAAGTCGCCGTAAAAGCATAGATATAAAAATCAAACCATTCTACTAAATTTCCGCTACTTGCTGCAACAATGGAGCGAATTTTTTGAGCCTTGCTTAAAGCTTGTTTTTCCATATATAATCCTTTTAAACATTAATCTTTTAAAGATATAATATATCTAAGAATGATAGACTTAAAGGATTTATGCATAAAAAAATGAAAAATTTCAATCAAAATGTTACAAAATGAAATTTAAAAAAATTTATATAGAATTGAGTGATATTTGTGGTTTAAAATGTGATTTTTGTCCCTCTGCAAAGGGCTTAAGAGGTGTGATGAGTGTGGAGAATTTTTCTGTTTTATTGCCACAAATTTATGATAAGGCGCAAGTGTTTTGTTTGCATATTTTAGGCGATCCTTTGTGGATAGATAATTTAAAAGATTATATCAATCTTGCTCAAAAATATGCAATGGAGCTTGAAATAACAACAAGTGGTTTTTATTTGAGTCCTAAAAATCAAGCTTTGCTTTTAGAAAGCACAAATATCCGGCAAATTAATATCTCTCTTATGGCTTTTTTGAGTCAAAAAAAAGTGGGCTTTGAAGAATATTTTAATCCTATTTTAAAGCTTTGTGAAAGTCATTTTCAGCAAAAATGCAAAAGTTTTATCAATCTTAGACTTTGGAATTTAAATGCTCATTTCATAGCTCCAAAACAAAATTTTGAAATTTATAGGCTTTTAGAGCGGTATTTTGGAACTAAAATCGATATAAAGCTCAAGCAAAATCGTCTTCAAAGGCATATTTTACTCCATCAAAACCGGCTTTTTAACTGGGTGGATTTGAAAGGAAAAAAACAAAATTTTCAAGGAACTTGCCACGCCCTTAAAGAACAAATTGGAATTTTAAGTGATGGTTCATTGGTGCCTTGCTGTTTTGATACTAAGGCTGATATTTTTTTAGGAAATGTTTTTGAAAAAAATTTTAATGAACTTTTAAATTCCAAACGTTTAAAGGCGATGAAAAAAGGTTTTGAGCAAAATAAACGTGTTGAAGCCTTGTGCCAAAGATGCGAATTTCACCTTCCTCAAAATTCATCTTAAAAACTCACAGAATTAAAATTTCATTTTATATTTATGTGTGCATTAAAATAGACTCAATATCTTAGACAAAATTGATAAAAAGTTGATTTAATTTGTTTAATTTTAAATTAATTTGAAAATAAAATTTCAAATTTAATTGTTTTTATTAGGTCTTAAATATGAAAATAACAAATATATCATTAAATCTTAAAAGAAATTTTATAAAATTTTAAGCAAAATTTATAGTTTAAATTGTGTATAATTATAAAGCTATATTTTTAAGGAGTATTATTGGACCCCAGTCATTCTTTTTTTATGCTAATTATTGCTCTTATTTTAGTGTTTTTAAATGGTTTTTTTGTGTTGTCTGAATTCAGTATTGTTAAGGTGCGACGCTCTAAACTTGAAGAATTTGTTAAAGAAAAAAAACCAAACGCTAAAAAGGCTTTAGAAATCACTTCTAAACTTGATACTTATTTGAGTGCTTGTCAATTAGGCGTTACATTGAGTTCTTTGGCTTTAGGTTGGATAGGAGAGCCCGCCATTGCAAAACTTTTAGCAAACTTTTTTGTGAATTTACATTTAAATCCCGTTTTAATCCACACTTTAGCCTTCGTTTTAGCCTTTAGTTTTATCACGCTTTTGCATGTGGTTTTAGGAGAACTTGTGCCAAAAAATATTGCGATAGCCATTGCTGATAGAGCTGTTCTTTGGATAGCTAGACCCTTGCATATTTTTTGGATTATCTTTTTGCCTTGCATTAAAATTTTTGATTTTCTTGCAGCTTTAACTTTAAAAATTATCAAAATTAGACCGGCTAACGAGCATGAACTTGCCCATTCTGAAGAAGAAATTAAAATCATCGTCAGCGAGAGTCAAAAAGGCGGAGTTTTAGACGAATTTGAAACTGAAATCATACGCAATGCTGTGGATTTTAGTGATACTGTTGCAAAAGAGATTATGACTCCGCGAAAAGATATGATTTGTTTGAATAAGAAAAATTCTTATCACGAAAATATGCAAATTGTCTGTGAGTATAAACATACAAGATTTCCTTACATAGACGGCTCTAAAGATACGGTTTTAGGGCTTATACATATTAGAGATGTGTTGCAAAATGAATTTAAAACTAAAGATGAAAATTTAGAAAAATTCATCAAGCCTATGATACTTGTGCCTGAAAATATCAGTATTTCTAAGGTATTAGTGATGATGAATCAACAAAAGATGTATACAGCCTTAGTGATTGATGAATATGGTGGGACTGCTGGAATTATCACTATGGAGGATATTATGGCAGAAATTATCGGAGAGATTAAAGGCGAAGAGGAGGGGCATTATAAAAAACTTGCTGAAAACATCTACGAATTTCAAGGCAGATATGAGATAGAAAAGGTTGAAGAGCTTTTGATGATTAGCTATGATGAAGATTTAGAGCAAGTAACCATAGGAGGCTATGTATTCAATCTCTTAGGACGTCTTCCTGTTGTTGGCGATAGGATAGAAGATGAACTTTGTTATTATGAAGTAAAAAAAATGGACGGAAATTCCATAGTACGCGTTAAAGTTGTGAAAAAAACCGCTGATAAAAAATGATGATTTTATTTAAAAAATCAAGCAAAATTCTAAAATTGCATTCTTAATCCGTCCTGCTTGAAATAAACTTAAAAATCAAGCAAGACGCGTTTAAAATTCTCCTTTCTTTAAATTTTCTTTAAATTCTAATATTCTTTCTGTGATTTTAGGACTAAGTCTTAAAAGAATTGAGGTGTTTTCATTGAAATAAATTTGAGCTTTTTTATAAGCATTCGTGTTTTTTAATAAAGGATTAAGTCTTAGGAATTCTTTTGTATTGTTAATTTGCATTCCAAGCATTATAATGTCAGGATTTTGTTTGAGTATAAATTCACTTGAAATTATAGGTCTTTTAATATCACTCTGTGGGCTTAGATTTTTAATGCCTATGAGCTTAAAAATATCGGCTATTATAGAATTGTCCGCAAATGCCATTAAGGGTTGATTTGAAAAGAGATAAATTCCACTTTCATTGAAGGGTTCTTTTTGTAATTTTTCTAAATCATTTTCGAATTTTTGCAAGAGCTCTTCACCTAATTCTTGTTTATCCACTATATTTGCAAGAATTTTGATATGATTTTTTATATCATTTAAATGATCTGCCTTAAGATAGAGAGTTTTAATGCCAAAATTCTTAAGACTTTGCTCTAAATTTAAAGAATATGAGCTTAAAATCACCAAAGTAGGTCTTAAACGTAGAATTTTTTCTAAAGAAGGATGTGAAAAACTCCCTACACTAGGAAGTTTAGAAGTTTCTTCTTGAGGATAAATGCTAGAATGTTGCAAAGAAGCAATGCCCACTATATTTTCTTGTGCTTTAAGCAAAAAAAGTGTTTCTATACTTGCAGGATCAAGCACGACAAGCCTTTGATTTGCACCCAAACAATACGATAAAAATACACATAAAAATAAAATCTTTTTCATCTTTTCTCCTTTAAAGCAAACACGTAGGGCGTTTGATTTGAATTGATAATTTCGCAATCTAAATTATAAATTTCTTTTAAAATTTCTTTTGTAAAAAGTTGTTTCACGCTTCCTTGATAGCGGATTTCTCCTTCTTTTAAAAATAAAATTTTATTACAAAATAAAGCAGCTAAATTTAAATCATGCAAGACAGCAACAACGCTGATTTTTCTTTGTTTGATTAAATTTTCACATAAATTTAAAAGCTCAATGGCATAGTTTAAATCAAGAGCAGAAGTTGGTTCATCTAAAAATAAAACTTGAGGATTTTTAAGCAAGGCTCGAGCTAAAAGCACTCTTTGAAATTCTCCTCCGCTTAAAGATAAGATGTTTCTATCAAGAAAATGTTCAAGTTTAAGCTCTGTAGCTAGAATCTTAAGCTCTTCTAAATCTTTTTTAGAATAAGACAAAAAATTATATTTTAAATGCACATATTTACTCATTAAAAGCACATCTATGACTTTTAAAGGCGTGTGCAATTGTGAATTTTGGGGAAGAAAACCTATAATTTTAGCTAATTCTTTAAGGGAATAATCCTGAAGTTTTTGATTGAATATGAAAATTTCTCCATTTTGACATTTTAAATTTCCAAGCATAGTTTTTAAAAGTGTGCTTTTTCCCGAACCATTAGGTCCTAATATGCCTAAAAAATCGCCTCTTTGTAGAGTAAAATTTATATTTTTAAGTCCGTTTTTAAAGGGATAAATAAAATTTACATTTTTAAGTTTTAAGATCATAAAAAATTCCTTATTTTAAGAGCTAAATACAAAAATATAGGGGCTCCAAAAAATGAAGTAACCACACCAATAGGAATTTCAATGGGAGCTAAAACACTCCTTGCCAAGCTGTCGCAAAAAAGCAAAAACAATCCTCCAATTAAAGTGCAAAAAGGTAAGACGAGAATGTTATTGTAATTTTTTAGCAAAAGTCTTGTAATATGTGGTATGATAAGCCCTACAAACGCTATCAGTCCTGTAAAAGCAAGAGCAAAAGAGCAAGCCAAAGAAGATACAAGCAGCAAACGAATTTTTAATTTTGCAGCATCCACACCTAAATTTCTTGCCTCATCATCTCCGCTTAAAAGTATATTAAGAGAATTTTTATGGATATAAAAATAAGCAAGACAAAAGAGTAAAGGCACAAAAATCAAAAAGACACGTTCTAAACTTGCTGCTGAAATATGTCCCATAAGCCAAGTAATGATTTTAAAAGAATCTTCGCCGATATAATAAACAAGAAATGAGCTTAAAGCTCCTAAAAAAGACGAAGTTGCTATGCCTATGATGAGTAAGCTTGATAAAGAAGATTTTTTAGAAATTTTAAAAATAAACAAAGAAAACAAGCCTGAACAAATAAAAGCAAAAATTCCAAAATAATAATCTCCAAGCCCCAAAATATGTGCTAAAATTGCTCCAAAACTCGCCGCTGAAGCAATTCCTATGATATAAGGATCAGCTAAGGGATTAGAAAAGACATTTTGAGTGATGACACCAGAGCTTGCCAAAAGCATACCGATTAAAATTGCCATTAACACTCGTGGTAAGCGCACATTGAGTATAATTTCTCTTGTGAGTTCATCGCCTTTAAAGATATAAAAAATCAATTCTTTAGGATTTAAATACTCCTCTCCAAGACCTAAGGCTAAAAATATAGCAATCAAATAAAAAAACAACAAGCAAATTCCTAAAAAATAATACTTAGAAAGCATATTTAAACTCTATATAATAATTTCTTCCGCTTCCGGGCAAATACTGATTCTTAAAAGAATCTTGATAGCTATAATATTGTTTATCAAAAAGATTGCGAATCCCTGTAGAAATTTGAAGATTCTTTTTGCGATATCCTAGTCCTAAATCTGTAAGAAAATAGTCTTTAATCCATTGATTGTTTCGCATTTTTCCCGTATTTTCATCAACATTTCCATTGTCCTTAGCCCTTGAAAGATAGCTTAAATCCAAAAAACTAAACCACTCATTTGTAAGATTATATTCCGCTGTAGCTGTAATTTTTACCTTAGAAACATAAGGAATTATTTTGTCTTTATTAATGCCTTTAGAAATTCTTGCATCAATATAACTTAAACTTTGTTTTAATAATAATTTATCAAAAATTTGAGAGAGCTGAAGTTCAGCTCCCATTCTTCTTGTTTCATCGATATTATAATACCTCCACCAAGCTCCGGCTGCAGAATGAGGATCTCCTAAATAAGAAATTTCATTTTTGGATTTTGTGTAAAAAAGTGCGAGATTAAAAGTATAAAAATCAAACCAAAAATCTTTCATTCCCAGCTCAAAAGTGTCAAAAATTTCAGAATTTAAATCCGCTGTATAATAAGGCTCTAAAGTTGGATTCGCTGTTGTATTGTTACGATTGACTAATTGTGCGGGAGTGGGGCTGATAAAACCTCTTTCGTATTTAAAATAAAGCGAACCTGTGTCTGAATACTGATAGTTTGGGGTGATTTCAAAGGCAAAATTATCGATTGTTTTATGTGTATCAAAACGACTTGTTGTATCTATAGAATTTGCGAGGATTCTACCCGCCATTTGATTTCTATAAGTTCTTGCTGTATCGTATAAGCTGTATTCATACCTTAAACCAAAATTTAAGAATAAAGCTCCAAGATTATGAGAATCAAGAATGAATAAAGAATGACTTTGTTTATCCATATCCATTAAAGTTGTCATTCTATGGTATGTTATGATAGGAGGCACACTATAAAAAACCTTGCTGTTTCTTTGTGCATCATGATAAGCAAATTCATAGCCTAAAGTAAAATACGAATTTTCTTCATAATTATACCGAGCTTTTAAAGTAACGCCTCTTAAACCATCTTCAAAACCGCTGCCATCCTCATAGGCATGAGTTCCCATCATTTGAGAAACACTTTTGATAAAATCGATTTTTTGATTTTGCCAAAAACTTTGAATATTTAATTCAAAATTCGCGTTAAATTGATGGGTAAAATCAAGGCTAAGAGCGGGGCGTATGGTTTTTGTGATTTTATCAGAATCGCCTCTTTGTGTTGGGTCTGATTGAATTTGATTTTTGGTTAAATACCCGCTACTTGTATCCTTGCTCCAAAAATAATCGTATGAAAAAATCAAAGTATTATACTCATCAATATCTATAATATTCTTAGCATCAATAAAATAACCTTTCTCGCTATATCCTTTTTGATAACCTTTTTTATTAAATCCTTGAGCGTTAAAATTAAGAGTTAAATAAGGATTAAAATTATAAGTCATGCTTGTGCCTAAATTTCCACCCAAAGCTCCTCTATCAAAATTTGTTGTATTTAAGTGTATTTGGAAATTCTGCTGTTTTGATTTTTGAGTGATGATATGAATCACTCCTCCTCTTGTCCCATTTCCATAAAGCACAGAACCACCACCGGGTATGATTTCAATGCGTTCAACTTGATTGATATTGATAGAGTCTAAAGGGGTAACGCCGTGAGAATTATCAAGAACATTTATCATCTTGCCATCAACCATAACCTTTACAGCAACATTAGACTTTGAACCTTGTCCTCTCATATCGACATTTGCTCCTAATCCGCTATCAACAAAACTAATGACTGATATTCTTTCTAGAGCTTGTTTTAATGAAGTGTATCCATGTTTTTTAAGTTCTTCTTTATCGATTAAGATAATATTTCTTAAATTACTCTGTGCTTCTTGTTCAAAACCAGAAGCAGAGACTACAATTTTATCCAAATCAAACTCTTCTAAAGCCTCAATATAGATTGTAGCGGATAAAATTCCGCAAATGATTTTTTTAGAACTCATTCATATATCCTCATCTTTCTAAAGAATTTTTATAATTTAATAATACTAATAATTTATATCAATAAAATTATGAAATCGAATTTAAAATTTATCAGCTTAAAAATCAATAAAATATTTATAAAAGGTAATTATATATAAAATTTAAGTAAGCTTTAATATGATAATTTATATTATTAATAAAATATTATTTAGGGAGGAAAAAATGGATTTTAAGAGTATTATTTCTCATATGAATGAGCATCATAAATCAAATTTGATTGATTTATGCAAAAAATTTGGCAAGGCACAAAAGATTGAAGATGCTAGGCTTGAAAGCGTGGATTTTGAGGGCTTGGATATACTTTATAATGGCAATGAAAACTTACGCATAGAATTTCCTAAAAGGGCTGATGAATCCTCGATTAAAGATAGCATTATCGCCCTTTGCATGAGTGCAAAAAGTGAAAAAAAAGAAAATTTAGCACAAGAAATTAAAGATTTTATGTTAAGTTTTAATTCTGTATGTCTTGCCACGCTTTCACCCCATGCAGAAGTGGTATGCTCTTATGCACCTTTTGTAAGCACAGAATTTGGAAATTTCATTTATATCAGCGAAGTGAGTGAGCATTTTGCGAATATCAAAGCACATCCTAATAATCTTGAAGTAATGTTTTTAGAAGATGAGAGCAAGGCTGCTTCAGTGATTTTAAGAAAAAGATTGCGTTATAGAACAAAAGCAAATTTTATTTCAAGAGGAGAGCTTTTTGATAAAATTTATGATGAATTTGAAAGACAAACCGGCGGTGGAGGCGGGATTAAAACCATACGCACTATGCTTGATTTTCATCTTGTGCAGCTTGAATTTCTCACTGGTCGCTTTGTAAAAGGTTTTGGACAAGCTTATAATATAAAAGGAGATGAAATCACTGCAATAACAGGAAATCCGCATAAATAATTCTTTTATGTTAAAATTTCTCATAAAGCGTTTATTTCTAAGCCTTAGTTAATGGGCTTAGTTTATCATTAAATCTTTATTAAAATAAATCTTAGATTATATAGTGTGAATTTTTAAATCAAAATTTTTATATTTTATTATAATTATTAGTTTGTTTGTTTTTTAATAAACTCATCAATTCTTTTTTGATAATATTTGATAATAAAAAATTTAATTTTTTACTAAAAAAATATTCATATTTTTTTTAAACCTGTCGATTTAGAGCTTAGCTAAAATTATAAGAAATTTTAAAAAGGATTTTAAAATGGAAATATCAAAACTTAGTGGGCAAATGGACACAGCAAGACAAGTGGATACAGCGTCAAATTTGCAAAACCAAAGGACTGGGATAGCGGGTGCAAATTTAAATTCTGCACAAATTCAAACAAACTCGAATCAGCAAAGAGAGGATGAGCAAAACAAAAGTTTGAATGAAAGACTCAATGATGTTGTCAAAGAGCTTAATCAACAGATGGATTATTTAAATTCAAATGTTCGTTTCGGTTTTAGTGACGATATTAATGCTATGTATGTTACTGTGTCTGAAAGAAATACAGGTAAAGAGATTCGTCAAATTCCTAGCGATGAAGCAATAAAATTAACCAAGTATTTTAGAGACGCGATAGGTTTGATTTTCGATAAGGAGAGTTAAAATGGCTTTAGGTGCTCTGTCAAGTTTAGGATTTGGTTCAGGTGTTTTAGAACAAGACACTATAGATAAGCTAAAGAAAGCAGATGAGGAAGCTCGTATCAGTCCTTATACTTCAAGGATTGAGAGCAATACCACAAAACAAAAAGATATAGCCGAGCTTCTGACCAAACTTTCGGCTTTTAGAAGTTCAGTTTCATCTCTTGGAGATGCGACTATTTTTGCAAAAAGAAAGGTTGTAGCGAGTGTAACGACAAATCCACCGGCAGACTTAAGTGTCAATAGTGGGGTCAATGTCCAAAGTATGAGAGTTAGTGTGACTCAACTTGCACAAAAAGATGTGTATCAAAGTAAAGCACTTGCAAATGAGAATGGTTATGTCAATGGAGCTTTAGGGGCGAATGATAATGTTGATTTAACTTTTTTCCAAAATGGTAAAGAATATAAAGTTACGATTAATGGTAACACAACTTATAAAGAACTTGCCGAAAAAATCACTGAAGCAAGTGGTGGAGAAATTGTTGCTAAAATCGTTAATACCGGTGAAAAAGGGCAACCTTACAGACTCACACTAACAAGCAAAGAAACCGGTGAAGATAATGCGATTACTTTTTTTCCGGGTGCGAAAAATGTTGATGGAAAATACGATTCTAGCAGTATAGACTCTCGAGCTCAAGATATTTTTTCTAATTTAGGTTGGGAGCTTGATGATACGACGGGCGATTTTGATAAAAAAGTTGGTTATCAAATCAAAGATGATGCAAATGATCCTAAATTCCATTTACAAACTGCACAAAATGCTGAATTTACGCTTGATGGTATTAAGATGACAAGATCAAGCAATACCATTACGGATTTAGGTGTCGGTATAACTTTAACCTTAAATTCAACAGGGGATATTAATTTTGATGTGCAACAAGACAATAGTGCTGTCAATGAAGAAATACAAAAGCTTGTTGATGCATTTAATGATTTGGTGGTCAATCTTAATGCTGCGACAGATTATAATAAAGAAACCGGCACAGCGGGTTCATTACAAGGTGTTAGCGAAGTCAGTAGTATAAGATCAAGCATTATTAATGCACTTTTTAAATCTCAATTAGTCGATGGAAAAATTATAGATGAAAATGGGAGTGAAGTGAATTCTAAGGTTATGCTTTCTATGCAAGATTTTGGTGTAAGTCTTAATGAAGCTGGAAATTTAGCTTTTGACCAAACTAAATTCGATGAAAAAGTCAAAGAACTTGGCTCTGATTTTGTTGAGAGTTTTTTTGCTGGAGTAACAAGATATGAAGAATTGTCCCATACAGGTGATTTGATTCAGCAAAATAGCCTTGATAAATACACTGATCCTACCGGACAAGATTCTGATAAAGGATTAGCTTTCAAGAGTGGAGATTTTGTAATTGAATTTGATGGGCAAAGCTATGATTTATCAAAAAATAAAGATGGAACAGCCTTTAAACTCACGGGAAAAAATGAACAAGAATTGCTTAATAATCTAATCAATCATATTAAAGATTTAGGCATAGAAGGTTTAGATGTTAAAATAGAGCAATATGATAAAGACAATCAAAAAGGCTATAATATTAAATTTAAAAGCGAAGGCAATGGTGATTTTGCTATCAAAGGTGATGAAAATTTCCTTAAGCAATTCGGTCTTAGTGAAACAAGTATTACTGCTAAACCTATAGAGGGTGCAGGTATTTTTGCTAAACTTAAATCAATTGTCGATGGAATCAGCGGAACAAATGGAAGCTTGACAAAATACGATGAGAGCTTAACTAAGGATACAAAATCTTTGAATGAGGCTAAAGAAAATACTCAAAAATTGATTGACTCAAGATATGAAACAATGCAAAATCAATGGTTGCTCTATGAAAGTGTTTTGAATAAACTCAATACTCAACTTTTAGCGGTTCAAAATATGATTCAAGCAAGTAATAATCAAAATAATGCTTAAGGAATAAACAATGCAAAACAATTTAGCTTATAGTGCGTATTCTCAAAATCAAGTGGGGATAGAATCTCCACAAAGACTTATAGAAATGCTTTACGAAGGGATTTTACGCTTTTGTGCAAGGGTAAAAATTGCGATAAAAAATGAAGATATTGAACAAAGAGTGTATTTTATCAAAAGGACTACAGCAATTTTTATCGAATTAATCAATAATCTTGATTATGAAAAAGGTGGAGATGTGGCTCATTATTTAAGCGGACTTTACACAAGAGAAATTCAACTGCTTTCTTTAGCAAATGTAGAAAATAATGAAGCGAGGATTGATGAGGTTATCAATGTAACTAAAGGACTTTTAGAAGCTTGGAGAGACGTGCATAATAATGAAAACTTGGGTTGATAAATTTAAACTTGCTTTAATTAAAGAAGAAATTGAAACTTTAGGAAAATTGCTTGATAGTATTGATTATAAAGGAGTGGATTTAAATGAAATGAAGTCTCTTATCGAAGAGGCTATCAAGCTTGTAAATCGAAAAAAAGATGCCCATGCTGTTGAAATTCGAAAATTCCAAAAGGCTATAAAATACATCAAAGCATAGCGATAAGCCGAGTTCTGTCGTGAATGCTCATTTATCTGGTTTTGTTTTTGCAAACAAAATCAAGCGAAAGGTTTAAAATAAAGACTTTAACCGCCCTTTCTTGCTGCAGATTGGGTTTGCATAGCCGAAATTGTTTCCAAAATCGCTGGTAGGCTCTTACCCTGCCGTTTCACCTTTTCCACTTTTAAGTGGTAGTTTGCTTTCTGTTGCACTTTCCCTTAGGTTGCCCTAGCCATCAGTTAGATGGAATCTTTGTCTTTTGCAGCTCGGACTTTCCTCTTCTTAAAGAAGCGAGCATTTACTATGCTTTGATAAAAGATTATAACGAAAATTTACTTATTTAAAAAGAAAAATTATATAAAGATTTAAAATTAAATTTGCTAAAATAAGACTTTATTTTTATATAAGGAAAAATTGATGGCATCTTATTCAATGGGTGATTTAAAAAAAGGTTTAAAAATCGAGCTTGATGGAATTCCATTTAAAATCGTAGAGTATCAACATGTAAAACCGGGTAAGGGTCCAGCCTTTGTGCGTATTAAAATTAAATCTTTTATCGATGGTAAAGTGCTAGAAAAAACCATTCATGCCGGCGATAAATGTGAGGCTCCAAATTTAGAAAACAAAACAATGCAATATCTTTATGATGATGGTGAGAATTGTCAATTTATGGATACGCAAAGTTATGAGCAGGTTGCGATTTCTGAAGAGGATGTAGGAGAAGTAAAAAAATGGATGCTTGATGGTATGATGGTTGAAGTGCTTTTTCATAATGGTAAGGCTATAGGCGTGGAAGTTCCGCAAGTTGTGGAGCTTAAGATTATAGAAACTGCACCAAATTTTAGAGGCGATACTCAAGGTTCAAACAAAAAACCTGCCACCTTAGAAACAGGAGCTGTTGTGCAAATTCCTTTTCATGTCTTAGAAGGCGAAGTTATACGCGTTGATACAACAAGGGGTGAATATATCGAAAGAGCAAACAAATAAATTTCTTAAA
The DNA here is from genome assembly GCF_002104335.1 of Campylobacter cuniculorum DSM 23162 = LMG 24588. Lineage (NCBI taxonomy): Bacteria > Pseudomonadati > Campylobacterota > Epsilonproteobacteria > Campylobacterales > Campylobacteraceae > Campylobacter > Campylobacter cuniculorum. Next base: position 1,738,016 of record NZ_CP020867.1, read on the forward strand.
TTTATAATCTTTGGTGTTTGAATTAAAACTTTAGACAAGAAATAAATGCTAAATTTTATAAGATAAAAAGAGTTTATGATGAAAATTTATCATATTTTGCGTTATAAAATTGAAAAAATGTGATAATTGCGAGTTTGTAGATTTATATTTATTTTATTAGCTTTGCAAAATAATTATCGATGAGAAAAAATGAACATGGCAAAAATAGAACAATTGCAAATATAGAGCAAAAATAGCCTAAAAATTATCATTAAAGCTTGATTTTAAGATAGTTTTTAACCGCACTTGGCAGTTTAATCAAATCCTTAATAAGCCTAAAATATATATTTTCCTCTAGTATGGGTCTTAAATACATTTTTCTGTATTGTTTATAAGCTATATCTGGAGGGATTAAAATATCTTTTATGCTGTCCTTTGGTTTTTCTTTAATAAAGCTTTTATCGTAAATAAAGTTTTGCGGTGCCAGATTTATGTATTGATTTAGAGGGCTATTTGGACAAAGACTTAACATTTCAACTTTATAATTTTTTTGTATAAAACCAAGTGCTTGTATATCCATTTCATTAGAATGAATAACCTTTTCAAATCCTTCACCTAATTCTTTAATTTTTAACTTATATATTTTATCTAAATTTTTATTTGCCATAGTAAAAGCATAATTGATTGCATCTTTTTTATATCCATCAAAACCTACTAAATAAATTCGTTTATATCCTAAGGCAGCCGCTAAAGATATAGCATAAATTCCTGTTCTAATTTCCATTTTGTTTTTATAATATAAGCTATTAAAATTTGTTAAATTATCAAGTTTATTAGGAATTTCTAAGCTCATAAATGCATCGGGAAAAAATTTTTTAAAATTTTTCTTAAAATATTCAAATTTTTTTCCTGTATAGGCAAAATCATATAATTTACAAATTTTATATTCAAAGCTATATTCTAATTTTTGTGTGAGATAATGAAGAGTATAGTAATGCTCAAAAAAATTAGCTGGAGGGTTTATATAAGCTTTTACCTCCCCCCCCTAAATAGTATTTATCTTCAAAATAAAATTGAGTGGTTCGAAAAATATCAAATTTTTCCGGCAATCTTGAATAATCAATTTCTTTTAAACTAAGTCCATTTCCTGCCACCACAACATTTTCTTTGTCAATATTTATTATCAAATCTTTTATCCTTTGTTAGCATTTCTGGTCGGATTAATTTTTATCTCCTTCCAAAGCTTTGTTAAGTCTTTTTTCACTTGTGTCAAATGTTATTTTAAGCTTCTTGCATTAAAATTATAACACAATAAAGTTTCTAAAATTTACTTAAAAATGAAATTTTAAAAATTTCATTTCACAAACAACGAAATTTAAATGGTTTATTTGGTTTTAAAAACTTATTCAATGCCTATTTTTAAAATCATCCTCATTTTTTGATACAATTTTTCAAATTTCATTTTCCATTTTTCATAAAGAGGAATTTTAGGCTTAATCACAGCATTTTCTTTACCATTAACAGCATGATAGACACTCACTCCATATTTATTTGCATAAAATTTCATCAAAAGTTGCTGAAGTTTGTATTCGCTAGAATGGTTAAACCAAGCATTGTTTGAAATCGCGATAATGAGCTTTGAATCTTCATAAATTCTTTCTTTGGTGGCTTCATAGCAAATGGCGTTTGTGATGATTTGTTGATTGAGTTCATATTTACTTTGCACAGGACCTTGAGAAAATTCTTGCATATGAGGCAAAAAATATTTCTTAACTAAATTTTTAAAAAAGGGAATTTCTTCTCCAAAAGGCACGAGAAAATGTTTATTTAGGATAGAGACTTGACCTTGATTAAAAACATAGGTGCTGTTATAAATTTGATTTTCTGCGGTACTAAAAGCCCCTGTGATGATAGTGATTTTATAAGATAATTGTTTAAGAATGTTTTGATATTTTTCTTTAAAATCCTTTTGCAAATCAAAAGCAAAGGCACTTTCTGGCAAGACAATCAATTCTTTTTTTTCATTGATGGCATTAAGAATTTCTTTAATGAGTTCATTAGAATGAACCTGTATATTTTCTACAAGATATTTTTGATTTTGAGAGATATTTGTGTTTAAGAGTGTAAAATTCAAATTTAAATTTGTTGATTCTTTTTGTTCATAATGAAAACCTATAAAAAATAAAATAATAATAATGGCCATTTTATAGTATCTTGAAATGTATTTTTCATAATAAAAATAAGCGATTAAAAATATACAAACCACTCCTGTGGTGTTTGCATCAAAAAAGCCATAAACGCTAAAAATTCCCCAATTGAGCCAATCAAAGCCCAAAGGATGGATAAAACTCAAACAAAAAATTGCACAAAGTCTTAGAAAATCAAATTTGAAAAGATAGCAAATTCTAAATAAAATTCCATACACAAGAGCTATAAATAATATAATAAAAGGAATGAGATAATCAAGATTAAAATAAATTGAAGATAAGCTCACCCACCAAAACCAAAAAATTCCTAAAAAAAATCCAATCCAAAAATACTCTTTTGCATTCCTAGTTCTAAGGAGCAAAACCAAGCCCCAAATGGCTAAAAAAGGGCTAAGAGTCTCAAAAACGATATTGTCAAAAAAAGATAAATAAATTGAATTTGAAAGTAAAATTGCAATAAAAAAGACTTTTATTATTTTAAAAATGGTAGAATTAGGATTGAAATTTTTTAAAAAAAAGGAAAAAAATGGAACATTCAGTCTTAAACTCATTGATACCTCTTATTGTGCTTGTCGCAATTTTTTATTTTTTGATTATAAGACCCAGACAAAAACAAGAAAAAGCCCATAGAAATATGATTGAATCCCTGCAAAAAGGAGATAAAATCATCACAAATGGGGGAATCATTTGCGAGGTCATAAAATCTGAAAGTGATTTTATCAAAGTTAAGCTTAATGAAGAAAATATTACCGCAAAAATTTCAAAAGATTTTGTAGCAAAGAAGATTGATGCGTAATTCTAAAATCACCTATCGCCTCGTTATTTTTGTGATTGTATTTATTTTTGGTGTGGTGTTTTCTCTTCCTTCTCTTTTGCAATTAGAAAAAGGTGCAAAAATTAATCTCGGCTTGGATTTACAAGGTGGGCTTTATATGCTTTTAGGTGTGGATAATCAAGAGGCTATAAAATCAAAAATCAAATCCATAGCTTCGTCCTTGCATTATTCTATCAATAAAGAAAACATTCTTGTGGATAAAGTGCTAACAAATGATCAAAGCATAGAATTTAATCTGCTTGATGCAAGTGATGCTTCTAAGATTGAAGATTTGTTGAAAGAAATTCAAGGGCTTGATGTCCAAAAAAATCATTTATCTTATACAATTTCTTTCACTCCCGAAGAAATAAAAAATATAGAAAATTTCGCTCTTTTACAAGCTGTTGAAACCATTCGCAACCGACTTGATCAATTTGGTTTGGCTGAACCAACGGTTGCTAAACAAGGAGAGGATAAAATTTTAGTTGAATTAGCAGGCATTAAAACCAAAGAAGATGAACTAAGAGCAAAAGAAAGAATCACTAAGGCTGCCCATTTGCAATTAATGGAAGTTGATGATTCTAAAATGTCTCAAGCCTCGAGCATGAGTGAAAGTGAAGCACAAAGCTATGGTTTGGTGATTTTAAGCGACGCAAAAAATGAAGCCCTTAAATACACGCTTAAAAGCATTCCTATCTTAGATGGTTCTATGCTCACAGATGCTAAAGTTGGTTTTAGCGATACAAGTAATTATCCCGTGATTAACTTCACTCTTAATGCTGAAGGGGCAAAAAAATTTGGAGATTATACCGGAGCAAATGTTGGAAAACGTTTGGCTATCGTGCTTGATAATAAGGTTTATTCTGCTCCAAGCATTAATGAAAGAATAGGCGGTGGAAGTGGGCAAATTAGCGGAAATTTCACTCAAGAAGAAGCAAGGGATGTTGCTGTGGCTTTAAGGAGTGGAGCCTTGCTTGCTCCTGTGAAACTCTTAGAACAAAGAAGCATAGGACCTTCTTTAGGAAGTGATAGCATTAAAATGAGTATGATTGCTTTGATTGGTGCTTCTGTGTTTATCGTGGTTTTTATGGCTTTATATTATGGAGTGGCGGGAATTTTTGCGGATATTGCTTTGCTTGTTAATGTCTTGATGATTATTGCTTTAATGGCTATGTTTGGAGCGACTTTAACCTTGCCGGGTATGGCAGGACTTGTTTTAACCGTTGGTATGGCTGTTGATGCAAATGTGATTATCAATGAACGCATTAGAGAGCTTTTGCGTGAGGGTATGAGCATCAAAGCAAGTGTAGAAAACGGGTATAAAAATGCTATGAGTGCGATTGTGGATTCAAATATCACTTCTTTAATCACTTCTATTGCACTTTATGCTTATGGAACAGGGGCTGTCAAAGGTTTTGCAGTAACTTTGGGTATAGGTATAGTGATTTCGATGATTACTGCAATTTTAGGGACTCGCGGAATGTTTGATTATTTTATGCCTTCTATGCAAAAAAACAATCAAACAAAATTTTGGTTTGGTTATAGGAAAAAATAAATGCAGTTTTTTAGTGAAAAGAAAATTTATGATTTTATGAGAATGCGTTTTGTTGCCATTTCTCTTTCTTTTGTTTTGTTGTTGGGTTCGATTTTTTTATTGTTTGATAGAGGTTTGCAATTTGGCATTGATTTTAGTGGAGGCACTTTAATACAACTAAAATATAAAGAAAAAGCTCCTATAGCTCAAATTCGCGAAATTTTGGAGCAAACCGGTCAGTTTCAAAATTTATCTGTTACTGAATTTGGAAGCGATGAGGAAGTTACAATAAGATTCTTAGGAAGCAATGAAAATTTAGGAAACGATAGTGCAGAGGGTATCAGCAAACTTTTAAAAGATACGGGTGAATTTGAGTTAAGACGTGCCGATGTTGTGGGTCCAAAAGTCGGCGATGAACTAAGAAATAAAGGCTTAATGGCAATCATAGTATCTTTAATCGCCATACTCATTTACATTGCTTTTCGTTTTGAGTGGCGTTTTGCTCTAGCAGCCATTTTGAGTGAAATTCACGATGTTCTCATCACTTTAGGAGCGATTTGCTTGTTTAGGATTGATGTGAATTTAGATACTTTAGCAGCGGTTTTAACTGTGCTTGGGTATTCTTTAAATGATACGATTATTATTTTTGATAGGATTAGAGAGGGCATTAAAAAAAGTAAAGAAACAAATTTAGCTCCTATTATCAATGAAAGTGTTTCTGCAACTCTTTCAAGGACGACTTTAACTTCGGGGCTGACCTTAGCAACTGTTGTGATTTTATATTTTTTTGGTGGTTCTATGATAGAAGGTTTTTCTTTATCCTTAATTGTAGGTATTGTCATAGGGACTTTAAGCTCTATTTTTGTTGCAAGCCCTACTTTGCTTTGGTTTAAATTTAATGTCTTTGATTTTAGAGCCAAAGAGCTTGAAAAAATGAAAAGAAAACAAGAAAAAGAACGCAACCGAGCAATGTATGAAAAAGGTGCGGTTTAAGGAGATTTAATGGCTTATGAAGCAAAAAAAATAGAAAAAAAATGGCAAGAATTTTGGGATAAAAATCAAAGTTTTGAACCAAAAGAAGATTATACTTTAAAGAAAAAATACATACTTTCTATGTTTCCTTACCCTAGCGGACGCATACATATGGGACATGTAAGAAATTATACCATAGGCGATGCTTTAGCAAGGTATTATAGAAAAAATGGTTATAATGTCTTGCATCCTATAGGCTTTGATAGTTTTGGTATGCCTGCTGAAAATGCGGCAATTAAACATAAAATTCATCCTAAAACTTGGACCTATGAAAATATCGCTTATATGAAACAAGAATTATTTTCTTTGGGCTTGTCCTTTTCTCAAAAAAGAATTTTAGCAACTTCTGACCCTTTATACACGAAATTTGAACAAGAATTTTTCATTAAAATGTTTGAAAAAGGTTTGATTTATATCAAAGAGGCTCAAGTGAATTGGTGTGAGCAAGATAAAACTGTTTTAGCAAACGAACAGGTTGAGGATGGTAGATGTTGGCGTTGTGGGCATGAGGTTGTGCAAAAAAAAATGCCCGGGTATTATGTTAAAATCACTTCTTATGCAACAGAGCTTTTAGACGGGCTTGAAGCATTAAAAGACAAGTGGTCTGCGCAAGTTTTAACAATGCAAGAAAATTGGATAGGAAAAAGCGAGGGATTGGAATTTTCTCTTTTTTTAGATGAAGAAAGTGGTATGAAAACGACTGCAAAGAAAATTGAAGTTTTTACAACAAGAGCGGATACTCTTTATGGAATGAGTTATATAGCCTTAGCTCCTGAACATGAAATCGTGCAGCATTTGCTTGACAATTCTCATTTAAGCTCTGAAATTTCAAGCAAAATCAAAGCCATGCAAAATCAAAGCCAAAGAGAGAGACAAAGTGCGGAGAAAGAAGGGTATTTTTTAGGAATTTATGCCATCCATCCTTTAAGCGGGAAAAAAATTCCTGTTTGGGTTGCAAATTTTGTTTTGATTGATTATGGAAATGGTGCGGTGATGGCTGTGCCTGCTCATGATGAAAGGGATTTTGAATTTGCAAAAAAATACAATTTAAAAATCATCAAAGTGATAGAAGGTCAAGAAACAAATTTAAATCAAGCCTACACGCAAAAAAGTGGAAAATTGATTCAAAGTGCGGAATTTAGCGGTCTTGATTGTAATGAAGCCCGAAAAAAAATTATGAATTATTTTGAGGATAACAATTTAGGTCAAAGAGTTGTTAATTTTAAAATCAGAGATTGGGGCGTTTCAAGGCAAAGATATTGGGGAGCACCTATTCCTATGGTAAAATGTGAAGATTGTGGTATAGTGAGTGAGAACTTAGAAAATTTACCTATAACCCTACCCGATGATATTGAAATCACAGGCGAGGGAAATCCTTTGGATAAACACCCCACTTGGAAATTCTGCACTTGTCCAAAATGCGGAAAACAAGCCCTAAGAGAGAGTGATACTTTGGATACTTTTTTTCAAAGCTCTTGGTATTTTGCAAGATTTGCTAGTGATGAAAAGACTTGGGAGCAAAAGGCTTTTGATAAAAAAAGCGTGGATTATTGGCTCAATGTTGATCAGTATATTGGCGGGATAGAGCATGCAATCTTGCATTTACTCTATGCAAGATTTTTTCAAAAAGCTTTAAGAGATTTAGGATATTTAAGGGATAGTGAGCCTTTTTGCAGACTTTTAACTCAAGGAATGGTTTTAAAAGATGGGGCGAAGATGAGTAAATCTAAAGGAAATGTCGTTGATCCTGATGAGATTATCAATCGCTATGGAGCTGATACAGCAAGGCTCTTCATCCTTTTTGCTGCACCACCAGCTAAAGAACTTGAATGGAATGATGATGCCTTAGAAGGTGCTTATCGTTTCCTTTGCAGATTTTATGAGAGGGCTTTAAATGTTAGGGGTAAAGAGCTTTTAAAAATAGAACAAAATTCTTTAAACAAAGAGGAAAAATATGCGAGATTAAAAGTCTATGAAGCCCTTAAAAAATCAGAAGAAGTTTATACCAAAAATTTTGCTTTTAACACGCTTATTGCTGCTTGTATGGAGGCTTTAAATGCTTTAAATGTATGCAAAAATGAAGCCTTAGAGCAAGAGGGCTTTTATATACTTTTAAATATTTTAGAACCTATCATTCCACACATTTGTTTTGAATTGAGTGAAAAACTTTTTGAATGTGAAAATTTTAAAAAAATTGAGCTTAAAGATGAGGTTTTTATCAAAGAGAGTTTCAATTTAGCCGTTAGTGTTAATGGCAAAAAACGTGCCCAAATCGAAGTTTTAAGTGAGCAAAGTGAAGATGAAATTTTACAACAAGCCAAACAAAGTGTCAAAAAATGGCTTGAAAATAAAAAGATTGTCAAAGAAATTTATGTGAAAAATAAACTAGTGAATTTGGTGATTGAATGAGAAATTTTGTTTTATTTTTTGTTTTTTTTATCACAGCCTGTGGTTATGTGCCCACTTCAAAAATTGCAGCTACGATTTTTGATGAGAAAATTTATGTCAATGTTGAGCTTAATCTTCAAGATCCTAAAAATAGCATTTTCGTCGCAGATACTTTAAGGGAGATGATTAGCTCTAAACTTGGAAAAAAACTTGCTTTAAAACATGAAGCAAGTGATGTGATTAATGTCAGAATGAGCAATCTTGAATTTTTGCCCCTTATTTATGATAAAAATGGCTATGTGATTAAATATAAGGCAAGATTAAATTTAGATTTTAATGTGGTTTTTAAAAATGGAACAAGTGAAAATTTAAGCACAAGGGGAAGTTATAATTTTGATATTACACCAAATAGCATAATTACCGATAATATAAGGACTCAAGCCATTAAAAATGCTTCGAGTGAAGCCTTTGATGAATTCATTTCTATCATTGCGATTAAAGGACACAATAATGTCGAATATCAATGAAATAGCAAGGGAAACCTTAATCACCTTAAAAGAAAGAAAACTTAAGCCAACTCCTGAAAATTATAGTGAAATTTTTGAAGAACTAAGCCAAAAACACGGCTTTGTTACAAATTCTAAGATTCGGCTTGATAAATACCGCTCCTTGCTTTTGCCCATTTATCAGCAAGAGCTTAGGGACAAACCTTTGCGTTCTTTGGAGCAATTTATCAGTTTTTTAATTTCAGCACTCAATCGTAAAAACACAAAGCAAGGGGATGAATTTTTTGAACTTTTATCCACGATTAGTAAAATTTTACAAATCAGCAGGGATAAAAAAGTCAGGGATTTAGCTAAAATCACTTCTGCTTGTATTTTAAAAACTATGGATAGCGAGAGCATTTATTTACTCAGTAAAAAATGGAAAGAATTTGAAAAAAATTACGAAGACAATGATTTAGATAAAGAAATGCGTAAATATGGTTTAAACCGCTATGATGACTTTGATTCTATGATTAAAAAACTCATAAACAAGCTTGATGAAAGGAGTTATGAGCATATAAGTGGATTGATTTTGCTTTGTTTAAATCCTTCTTTGGTGGAGGATTTAAAGATTGAAGCTTTTATACATGAATTATCGCAAAAACCTTATATTGTTAGTGAAGCTCATTTTAAAAACGAATTATTAGAATGTGTCAATAGAAGAATCGCTGTGGATAATATTTATGTGCAAAAGAATTTGAATTTTCTTGATGAAAATTTAAGAAAAATTAGCGAACTTTTGACCATACTTGATAAATCCCATCAAAACAATATCAATTTTATTAATTCTTTAAATCCTAATGAAAACGGCGAAGTGGTTTTGAGTTTTGAGGATTTAAAGCTTAAATTCACACAGCTTAATGAAAAAATTAAAACCCTTAACGCCGCCGTTCAATTCACGCAAAATTTAGAAGAACGTGAAGCTTGGAGTGTATTAAAAGAGCTTGAAAAACTTGATGAAAATTATATAAAATATAAGGTGAATTATTCTTTGGCACTTTTTTCTATTTCAAATTATCGCTTCATTATGGAAAAATACGGGGTGAGCAGTCTCAATGAAATTTTTGTCCGGTTTAAAAAAATTCTTAAAGAGAGTTGCACTGAATTTGATGAACTTTGGATGATTGATGAAAAATCTTATCTTATTGTCGCTCCGGGCAAAAGTAAGGAAGATATAGAAAATATAGTCAAAACAGATTTAAAAGCCATTGAAAATTTTAGATTCATTTATAAACAAGATTTAATCACTCCAAAAATTTCAGCTTTTTATTTGGATAAACAAAGCAAACCTGATTCAAATATCTATGAAGAATTGTTGGAAAAAATCGCTCAAAATGACTAAAGTGGATGAAATTTTAGCACAAAAAAGCCTTCATTATGAAAAGATTGATCGCTTTGTGGCTTTTAGAATGTTTGAAAAATACAAAGAACAAATCGCTTTAAAACCCATCATTCATATTGTTGGAACAAATGGCAAAGGAAGCACCGGACGCTTTTTAGCTCAACTTTTAGAAAATTTGGCTTTTAAAGTCGGGCATTATACAAGTCCGCATATTTTAAATTTTAAAGAAAGATTTTATCTTAATCATAATATCGTAAGCGATGAGCTTTTAGACCTTACTCATGAGAAACTCGCGGACATTTTTAAAGAAGATTTAAAAAAAATTTCTTATTTTGAATACGCTACTTTTTTGGCTGCTGTGCTTTTTAGGGATTGTGATTTTGTTATATTTGAAGCAGGACTTGGCGGAGAATATGATGCAACTTCAGTTTTTGAAAGAAGATTGAGTATTTTTACAAAAATAGGTTATGACCATATGCATATCTTGGGAAACAAACTTGAACAAATTGCAAGAACAAAGCTTAAAACTATGGCAAAAAAGGCACTCATAAGCAATGAGCAAGAAAAAATTGTGCTTGATTTGGCACAAAAGATTGCTTGGTTAAAGGGAGCGGATTTAAGACTCAATAAAACTTTTGAAGATGAGGATTTAAACAAAGAATTTGAAAAATATGCTCTTAATTATGCTCTACCGCAATTTTTAAAGCACAATCTTTCTTTAGCCTTGAATGCTTGTTTGCTTTTAAATTCTAAAGAAGAAGTCCTTAAAGCTTTAAAAGAACTTAAAAATTTAAATTTGGCAGGAAGATGTCAAAAAATCAGCGAAAATCTTTTTATCGATGTTGGACATAATGAAATGGCAGCTTTGGCTTTAAGAGAATATTTTAAGGGACAAAAAATTATTTTAGTGTATAATTCTTACTTGGATAAAGAAATTTTTAAAATTTTACAAATATTAAAGCCTATAATTGATACAATTCGAATTTATAAATATTTTAATGAAGACAGAAAGCCGGCTAATGAGCTCATTTTTAAGATTGCTCAAGAGCTTAACCTACGGTGTGAAATGTTTAAAGGAATTGATTTAAAAGAAAAGACTTTGGTTTTTGGTTCTTTTATTTTGGTTGAAAAATTTTTAAAGGAGTATTGTGATAAAAGATAAATTTACAATTACAATTACAGATATTAATGGTTCAAGACATTTTTATTTAAGTCAAATCATTAAAAAAATCGCACTTTATATCATTATTTTTGTTTTTTTATTTTTAGTTTTAAGTGGATTTTATATCAAATATCTTGACGGAAAAGTCAGTGAGCTTGATGAAAAAAAACAAGAGCTTCTTGAAAAAACCAAAGAACTTGAAATCACTAATGAGCAAATGCAAAAAAGCGTTGAAGAAAAAGCACAACAATACTCAATGATTGAAGATAAAATCGCCGCTTTTGAAGAATCTTTAGGTCTTGAAAGCGAAAATAATATTAGCATCACGCAAAGGCTTGATAATCTCGAGCTTACTAATGAACAACAAAGCTCCATACTCTCTCAAATTCCAAATGGCTATCCTATTGTTAATAAAGGCATTACGGGGAATTTTGGCTGGAGAGAGCATCCTATATTAAAACGAAGAGAATTTCATCCGGGCATTGATTTAAAAGCCGATGTAGGAACTCCTGTTTATGCTCCTGCAAACGGAGTGGTTGAATTTGCAGGATACAATGAAAACGGCTATGGTTATAATGTTATTTTACTCCATAATTTTGGTTTTAAAACCGTTTTTGCCCATATGACAAGAAGAGATGTCGTCAAAGCGGGACAATTTGTTAAAAAGGGAGATTTGATAGGATATTCCGGAAATACAGGACTTTCAACAGGTCCTCATTTGCATTATGAGGTTAGATTCATTAATAAAACCTTAGAACCTTTGTATTTTTTAAATTTACAAAGAAAAAATATGAATAATTTTTTTAATACAGAAAGGAGAGTTCCATGGCAATCTTTAATAAAGGCGGTGTCGGTTCAACACCAAGTTTAAGCACAGAAACAACCGTAATTTCATCAGGGGCTAAAATAGAAGGAAAATTCTATTTTTCATCCATGCTTCATGTTGATGGAGAGCTTAGCGGGATTATACACTCTGAAAGTATAGTTGTTATCGGTAAAAATGGGAATTTAAAGGGCGAATTGCAAGCAGATAAAGTGGTTGTAAATGGCTATTTTGAAGGAGAGCTTGATGCGAATAGTCTTGAAATTTTAGCCGGTGGAGTGGTGATGGGAGATATTTCAGTTAATGGGCTTTCGATTGAAAATGGTGGAAAATTTAGAGGCACTTCTAAGATTAAAGAGGAGAATACGGTTAAACTCATTGAAAACAATCCAGAATAATGCAAGCTTCATTCTATGAGTATTTAAAACATTCAAATCCCTGTGAGTTAATACTTTGCGAAGATGATAAAGAGGCGGATTTGCTCTCGCAAATCTCTCTTTTTTTAGGTATAAAAACTTTCGTTTTGCCTGATTTTCGTGCAGAATTTGGAGATGATTTAAGGGTTTTTTCTAAAGAGCTTTTTGAGCTTTGTCAAGTTTTAAATGCTTATCATAAGGAAAAAAATCAAAAAATTTTGATTGCACCCTTACACACCATACTTAAAAAATTACCCGGAAAGAAACATTTAAAAAATTTAGTCGTAAGCAAACAAGAAAAATTGATTTTAAAGGATTTTAAAGAAGAGCTTTTAAGGCTTGGTTATGAATTTGTGGATATTGTGCAAGATAAAGGCGAAATTTCTGTTCGTGGCGATGTTGTCGATATTTTTTGTATCAATGAAGAACAACCTTTGAGAATTTTGCTTTTTGAAGAAGAGATTGAAAGCATAAGATTTTTTGATTTAAATTCTCAAAAATCCATCCCAAATGAGCTTGAAAATTTTGAAATTTGTCCCTTTTTAGCTTATTTTAGTGAAGAAAATTATGAAGATTTTAAGCAAAAAATCGAGAATTTTCAGAGTGAAGTTTTGATTAATGATATTCATTCTTTAGGTTTTTGGTGCATTGATGATTTTTATGATTATTTGGAGCTTGATTTTAGGAGCATTAAAGAATTTAATTTGGACACATTCGCAAGGGATTTGAGTTTTATCAATCAAAGAATCATTCCTCAAGCAAAGATTTTCAAACCCTTACAAAGCGTTTATCATAAGGATTTTTTTGCATTTCATAAAGATAAAAAAATCATAGTTTTAGCTCAAAATGAAGCCCTTTTTAAACAGCTTGAACTTGAAAATATGCCAAATTTGATTTTTAAAAAGAGCGATTTGAGGATTAATTTAAGCTCTGCAAATGAGCTTATCATCTCTTTAAACCAAAAAGAAAAGCTAAAAAACAAACGCAAGACAAAACTCATTTTAGATGAATTAAAAATCAACGATTTTATTGTCCATGAAGATTATGGAGTGGGTCAATTTTTAGGGCTTGAACTCATCAGTATCAGTGGAGCTAAGAAAGAATTTGTAACGCTTTTGTATCAAAATAACGACAGACTTTTATTGCCCGTTGAAAATTTGCATTTGATTGATAAATATTTAGGAGCTAGTGGGGAACTTCCTTCGCTTGATCGTTTAGGAAAAACAAGTTTTATCAAACTCAAAGAAAGGCTTAAGGCTAAACTTTTAGCACTTGCTTCGCAGATTGTGATTAGAGCTGCAAAAAGGGCTTTGATTTGCCCTAAAAAAATCAATATAGACTTTGCCTTGCAAGCAGATTTTGTTGCAAAGGCTGGATTTTCTTATACTCAAGATCAACTCAAAGCTTGTGAAGAAATTTTAGAAGATTTATCTGGTTCTAAGGTTATGGATAGACTTTTAAGTGGTGATGTGGGTTTTGGAAAAACTGAAGTGGCGATGAATGCTATTTTTCCGGTGGTTAAAAATGGTTTTTGTGTATTTTTTTTCGTGCCGACAACACTTTTATCCCATCAGCATTTTAAGACTTTGAAAAAACGTTTCGAGCCTTTTAATATCCCTGTTTTTAAATGCGATCGCTTTACAAATTCAAAAGATAAAAAAAATCTTTTAGAAAATTTAAAGGCTCAAAAACCTTGCATTGTTGTAGGAACTCACGCACTTTTAAGTATGGAGTGTGAAAATTTAGCCCTTGTGATTATTGATGAGGAGCATAAATTTGGAGTGAAACAAAAAGAAAAACTTAAAGAACTCTCTTATAATGCCCATATTCTTTCAATGTCTGCCACGCCGATTCCAAGAAGTTTAAATCAAGCCCTAAGCTCAATCAAATCTTACAGCACTCTACAAACCCCACCCGAAGACAGGCTTGATGTAAGAACCTTTGTCAAAGAAAACAATGAAATTTTACTCAAAGAACTCATTGCAAGAGAGCTTAGAAGAGGGGGGCAAATTTTTTATATTCACAATCATATCTTAAGCATTGAGCAATGTAAAAAACATTTGCTAGAGCTTTTTAAGGACTTAAGAATTCTCATCTTGCATTCTAAGATTGATTCTAAAACTCAAGAAGAGCAGATGCTTAAATTTGAAAATAAAGAATACGATATGCTCCTTAGCACTTCTATCATCGAGAGCGGGATTGATTTACCTAATGCTAATACCATAGTTGTTGAAAGAGCCGATCGCTTTGGAATGGCTGATTTGCATCAGCTTAGGGGCAGGGTTGGTCGGAGCAATAAACAGGGATATTGTTATTTTTTTATTGAAAACAAGCAAAAGATTACAAAAGATGCTCTTAAAAGGCTGGTTTCTTTAGAAAGCAATTCTTTTTTAGGTGCGGGGAGCATTTTGGCTTATCATGATCTTGAAATTAGAGGAGGCGGGAATTTATTAGGTGTTGATCAAAGCGGACATATAGAGCAAATTGGTTATAGTCTTTATCTTAAAATGCTTGAAAATGAACTCAATCAACTCACACAAAAAGAACCTTTAGAAGAAAATAAGATTGATTTAAAACTTAATATCAACGCTTTTTTAAACAGCGAACTCATTGCAGAAGATCGCTTAAGACTTGAGCTTTATAGAAGACTTAGTCAGTGTAAAAAAGTGAGTGAGGTTTATGAAATCGAAGGCGAAATTGAAGATCGCTTTGGAAAACTTGATACTTATACGCAACAATTTTTAGCCCTTATAAACATTAAAATTTTAGCCCATAAAAAATACAAGAGCATTAGCAATTACGAACAAAACATACAATTTACAAATTTTCACAATCAAAAAGAAATCATCAAAGCAAAAAGCAAGGACGATGATGATATTATCACTGCAGTTTTAACTCATTTAAGAAAGGTTTAATATGGATTGGAGTACGACTTATGCAGCGATTTATAGAGCAAGAAAGGATAGATTAAAACCTGTATTTGAGCTTGATACCATAAGCCTTAAAGAACTTGTGGGGCTAGAGAGTCAAAAACAAGCTTTAATGGATAATACCTTAAATTTCATACAAGAAAAAGGAGCAAATCATGCCCTGCTTTGGGGAGCAAAAGGCACGGGAAAATCAAGCTTAATCAAGGCAGTGTTTAATGAATTTAAAGAACAGGGCTTAAGACTTGTTGAACTTGCAAAAGATGATTTGTTTGCTTTGTGTGATATTATTGATGAGTTAAGAAATGAGCCCTATAAATTCATACTTTTTTGCGATGATTTTTCTTTTGAAGAAAATGATACAAGTTATAAATTTTTAAAACCTTTGCTTGATGGCAGCATAGAAAAGGCTCCTAAAAATATTCTTATTTATGCAAGTTCTAATCGCCGCCATTTACTCAAAGAAAATTTAGAGGACAATCAAAACATACAAGTCATACATGGCGAACTCCATTTAAGCGATGCAGCAGAAGAAAAATTGAGTTTAAGCGATAGATTTGGACTTTGGCTTAGTTTTTATCAAGGAAATTTAGAGGAATATTTAAAGATTGTTGATTTTTATTTTCAAAATGAAGAGCTTGATAGAGAACTCTTGCATTTAAAAGCTAAGGAATTTGCAAATTTAAGAGCAAGTAGGGGAGCAAGGACAGCAAAGCAATTTTATTTGGCTTTTAAAGAAAATTTAAAAAATTTAAAATAAGGAAAAAGTTAAAATGAAAGGGAGTGAAATTTTTAAAAAACTTTTAAGTTTTTCTTTGCCTTATGATGAATTTGATTGGCTTGAAAATAGAGCTTTGAGCGAATTTGAAATTCTCATTTCAGTTGTTTTAACTCAAAATACAAATTGGAAAAATGTCTTAAAAGCCTTAAAGAATTTAAAACAAGCTCAAATTTCTGAATTAGAACAGCTTGTAAAGCTTGAAAATACAGAACTTGCTTCACTCATTAAGCCTAGTGGATTTTATAATATTAAGGCAAAAAGGCTTAAAAATTTAATCCATGCCCTTTTAAGAGATTTTCACAATTTGCAAAATTTTAAAGATTCAGTCAGCAGGGAATGGCTCTTAAATATCAAAGGTTTGGGCTATGAGAGTGTCGATAGCATTTTAAATTATTTGTGTCAAAGAGAAATTTTGGTTGTGGATAGCTATACAAATCGCCTTGCATTGGCTTTGGGCTATGAATTTACAAATTATGAAGAATTAAGGGAATTTTTTCAAAGTGGGATTGAGACAGAACAAAAAAAACTTTGCAAATTGCTGGGTAAAAAATGCGAACTTTTCGAGCTTTATCAAATTTTTCACGCTTTAATCCTTGCTTTTGGTCAAATTGCTTTTAAAGGAAAAAAACTAAGCGAAAAAGGCGAATTTTTCATTGCAAAATTAAAGGATTAAGTTGAGATTAAATATTGAGAGAATTAATGATAAAGCGTTAAAATCATTGTTTGTTGTCTATTTGCTATTTTAGGGAATGCTTATGATTTGCACAAAACAAAATGCACTTAGGGCGGAGGAATCCGCATGTGCTTATTTTTCTTTTAAGGATTCTTGCCTTTATCAAGCGTCCATTCTTAATAAGCAGTTATTGCAAAAACAAAGCCTTGATTTAATCATCACCTCACCCCCTTATAATGTGGGCATAGAATATCATTCTAATGCGGATTCTAATGATTATAAAGAATATTTAGAATTTTGCAAAGCTTGGTTGAAAAACTGCTATTTTTGGGCAAAAGATGGGGCAAGATTTTGTTTGAATATCCCTTTAGATAAAAATAAAGGCGGACAGCAAAGTGTGGGGGCGGATTTAACGCAAATTGCTAAAAAAGTCGGTTGGAAATACCATAGCACGATTGTTTGGAATGAGGGAAATATTTCAAGACGCACAGCTTGGGGAAGTTGGCTTAGTGCGTCTGCTCCCTATGTTATCGCACCTGTGGAACTTATTTTGGTGCTTTATAAAGGAGAATGGAAAAAGAAAATCAAAGGAGAAAATGATATAACAAAGCAAGAATTTATGGCTTGGACAAATGGATTGTGGAGCTTTAATGGAGAATCTAAAAAACGCATAGGACACCCTGCACCCTTTCCTAGAGAATTGCCTAAAAGATGCATTAAGCTTTTTTCTTTTGTCGGTGATGTGGTGTGTGATCCTTTTAGCGGAAGCGGGACAACGATGATAGAAGCTTATCTTAATCAACGCAAATTTATAGGCATAGAACTTGACAAAGGTTATTGTGAGCTTTCAAAAAAGAGATTTTTGGAGTTGATTCAAAAGGAGAAAGGATTATTTGATGAGTGATAAAGTCAGTTCGCAGCTTGATTTAATCATGGAATTTTTCAAGGCAAATCCAAATAGGGACATTGCTCACCCTGAAGTTGTTGATTGGGTGGTTAAAGAATGGAAAAATCGCACTGGAAAGGTTTTTAGAGACCCGGATAGAGGAATAAGAAGTTTGCATCAAAAGGGTTATTTGCAAAAAATTGCAAAAGGAGTGTATCGCTATGATCCTCATTTTGTCACCTTAAGAGAGGATTTAGAGGATTTTACTCCAAATTTAAAAAGACAAATTTTAGAACGTGATAATTATAGTTGCGTTATATGTGGAATGGGCAAAAAAGAAGGAGTAGAACTTCATATTGATCATATCAAACCTAAAGATTTAGGCGGCAAAGCTACACTAGAAAATGGACAAACATTATGCTCTAAACATAATTTTTTAAAGAAAAATTTAAAACAAACTGAAACAGGCAAGAAAATGTTTATACGCATGTTAGAAAGTGCTAAGAGTGCTAACGAAAAAGCATTGATAGACTTCTTAGAGGAAGTGTTAGAGGTTTATGAAAGGCACAATATCAATGGGCATATTGTGTGGAAAAAATAAATTTTGCAATAATTTAAAATGAATGGAATTAAAGTGGAGCAGATAAAAAATTTATTGTAAAACATAAAAATCATTTCGATAATCAATAAATACTTATAATCTCGGTTTTTTAAGAAAATTTACTCTTTATTTGCAAAAAAATATTAATATTTATTATCAAAAATTTAATTTGAAAGGATTTACATTATGGTCAAGAAAATTACTTTTCTTTTGTTTTTTACATTTTACGCTTTTGCTTGCCAAGAACACAGCACAAGTGAGCAAAGTCATTCAACGTATAAAGGATAAAATATGAAAAAATTATTTTTTTTAATGTCTTTATGCATTTTTGTATTTGGTGCAGAACTTAATATTTATTCTGCGAGGCATTATGATGCGGATTTTGAGATTATCAAAAAATTTGAGGAACAAACCGGCATCAAGGTCAATCACACTCAAGCTAAGGCTTCAGAATTGATTAAAAGACTTCAATTAGAGGGAGATAAATCTCCAGCGGATATTTTTATCACGGCGGATATTTCAAATTTAAATGAAGCTAAAAATGCAAAAATTTTAGCCCCGCTAAAATCCGAATTTTTAGAAAAAACCATTCCAGCTCATTTAAGAGATAAAGACAATCAATGGTTTGCTATCACTAAAAGAGCAAGAATTATCGCTTATAACAAAAATGCAAACACAGATATAAGCAAACTTAAGAATTATGAAGATTTAGCAAAGCCTGAATTTAAGGGCAAGATTGTTATGAGAAGTGCAACCGCTCCTTACAGCAAAACCTTGCTTGCTTCAATCTTTGCTAACGATGGCGAATCAAAGGCTAGAGAATGGGCTAAAGGCGTGTTGGCAAATCTAGCCACTGCACCAAAAGGAGGGGATAGAGATCAAGCCAGACAAGTTTTTGCGGGTGAGGCTGATTTTGCTGTGATGAATACCTATTATATAGGACTTTTAAAAAATTCTAAGAATCCAAAAGACGTTGAAGTCGGCAATGCTCTAGGGATTATTTTTCCTAATCAAGAAGGCAGAGGAACTCATATCAATATAAGCGGTATAGCCCTTACAAATTCAAGCAAAAATAAAGAAGAAGCAAAAAAATTTATGGAATTTATGCTCACTCCTGAAATTCAAAAGACTCTTAGCGATATAAATTATGAATATCCTGTAAGAGATGATGTTGAACTCTCGGCAACGATTAAAGAATTTGGTGCTTTCAAAGAGGATAAAATTCCACTTTCTGAAGTGGCGGATAATGTCAAAGAAGCAGTGAAAATTTATAATGAAGTTGGTTTTAGATAAGTGTTAAAAAGTCTAAAATTCTTTAAAATTGGGGCGATTTTACTCGCCCTTTTTTTAGCTTTGCCTATTTTAAGCATTTTCATAGAACTTTTTATCGCTTTATTTTTTGAAAATTTTACAGATGCAAAGCTCCTAGAAAGCGTCAAGGAAAATTTAAATCATTTTTTTTCTTATTTGTTTTTAAAATTCATTAAAGATACTTTTTTTGTCAGCTTAGGTGTTTTAAGTTTAAGTATTGTTTTGGGTGTGAGTACTGCGTATTTGATTGCAAATTTTAATTTTTATTTTTCAAAAATTCTTGAAAAACTACTGATTTTACCTCTTGCAATCCCTGCTTATATTTTAGCCTTTGTTTATGTCGGAATTATGGATTTTCAAGGGTTTTTTCATCAAATTTTTGGTTTTAGAATTGATTTTTTTAATATTTATGGAGTGATTTTTGTTTTAAGTTTTTCTTTGTATCCCTATGTGTATTTGTTTGCTAAAACTGCTTTTAAAAGTGAGGCTAAGGAGGCTTTTGAGGTTGGTAAAATACTAGCTTATAGTGAATGGAAATTTTTTTATAAACTTGGAATTTTTACCATAAAACCTGTGATTTTATCCTCATCAATGCTTGTTTTGATGGAAACTTTAAGTGATTATGGAGCTTCAGCTTATTTGGGAGTGGATACCTTTTCAGCAGGAATTTTCAAACTTTGGTATGATTTGAGTGATCCTTATTCTGCAAGTGTTTTATCGGGTTTTTTGATGCTCTTTGTTTTTTTGCTGATGTATATAGAATATTGGCATAAAACGAGGCAAAAATACAGCTTCAATCAAAATTTAGAGCTTTTTTTACAAAAGAGAAATTTAAGCAAGATGAAGCAAATTTTTGCAAGTTTGTATTGTTTTGTTATTGTGTTTTTAGGTTTTATTTTGCCTTTGACTTGGCTTTTGTATTGGGGATTACAAGATGAGAAGCTTTTTGAGAGTGAATTTTATATCATCATTTTACAAACTTTAATTTTAGCTGCTATCAGTGCTTTATTCATCTTAATTTTAGCCCTATTTCTTAGTTTTGTTGCAAGAATTTTAAAAAACAATATCCTTGCTTTGCTTCTTCTTAAAATGAGTTCTTTAGGTTATGCTATACCCGGAGCAGCCATAGGCATTAGTGTGATGATAGTTTTTTCATATTTAGGAAAACTAAGCGGAATTTTGTTTTTAGGACAAAGCTTTATGGTGTTGATTTTTGCTTATATTATAAGATTTTTAGCCACAGCAATTTATTCTTTAGAAAGTGCTTATACTAAAATTCACATTCATTTAGATGAAGCGAGTTTAAACTTAAAACCCAGCTATTTAACCCTATTTTTTAAGGTGCATTTACCGCTTTTAAGACATTTTTTATTTTTAGCTTTTATTGTGGTTTTTATTGATATTATTAAAGAATTGCCTTTAAGTCGCATTTTATCTCCTTTTGGTTTTGAAACCTTAAGTGTTAAGGCTTTTTGGTATGCAAGTGATGAGAGAATTTATAATGCAGCTTTACCCTCGCTTTTTATCGTCCTTTTGTCTTTAATGGCTGTGATTTGGATACAAGTTTTAACAAGGAAAAACGATGTTAGAAATTAAAAAACTCACAAAAAAATTCAAACAAATTCAAGTCTTAAATGGATTGGATTTAAACCTTAACAAAGGAGAAATTTTAAGCATTTTAGGCAAGAGTGGCAGTGGAAAAAGCACTCTTTTAAGAATCATTGCAAATTTAGAAAAACCGAGCTCTTATGAGAAATTTCAATGTCTTGGTCAAGTGGCTTTAATGTTTCAAAATTATGCCTTATTTCCTCATCTTAATGTGAAGCAAAATATACTCTTTGCTTTGCATGATTTAAAAAAAGAAGAGCGAGATAAAAAATTAAACGAGCTTTTGGAAAAATTTGAAATTTCAAAACTCAAAGATAAAAATATAGACGAAATTTCAGGAGGACAAGCTCAAAGAGTAGCCTTTGTGCGAGCTGTTGCTAGGGGCTGTGATTTGCTTTTGCTTGATGAGCCTTTTTCAAATTTGGATCAAGCTCTAAAAAATGATTTAAGAAAAGAGCTTAAACTTTTGATTAAAGAGCAAGGAATTTGTGCGATTTTAGTTACTCATGATATTGCCGATGCGTATTATATGTCTGATAAAATTGCTTTGTTAAGTGAGGGTAAGATTATGGATGTTAATACCCCTAAGGAACTTTATTTTCACCCTAAAGATAAAAAGAGTGCAAAAATACTCGCGGATTTAAATATTATCGAAGGAAAGCTTGATTTAGACGATGAATTTTTTGCTTGGATTGAATCAAGAAATCGCATTTTTGGTTTTGCAGAATTAAAACTGGGCACGAAATTTGAAGCTCAAGTGATGAGTAAAGAATTTTTAGGAGCTTTTTATAAACTCAAGCTTGATTATAAGGGAATTTGTTTTTATATGCTTCTTAGTTCAAGCTATGATATAAAAGAAAAGATTTGTTTTGATTTCATTTGCAAATAAAACTCAAGTGATTTTTTGTTATAATTAAAAAAAATTATTGTTAAAGGTTGAAAAATGGCTAATCTTTTAATCATCGGTGCCGGTGGAGTCAGTCGCGTTGCAACGATAAAATGTGCTATGAATCAAGAAGTATTTGATAAAATCACTCTGGCTAGTCGCACAAAAAGAAAATGCGATGAAATTGCGTCTTTTATAAAACAACGTTTAAATGTCAATATCCACACAGCTGAAATTGATGCAGATGATAGTGAAGCGGTGGTGGGGCTTATCAAAAAAAGTGGAGCTGAAATTTTACTCAATCTGGCTTTGCCCTATCAGGATTTAACCCTTATGGACGCTTGCATTAGAGCAAAAATTCATTATATTGATACTGCAAATTATGAGCATCCAAGTCTTGCAAAATTCGAGTACAAAGAACAATGGGCTCGCAATAAATCCTTTAAAGATGCGGGAATTTTAGGGCTTTTAGGAAGCGGTTTTGATCCGGGTGCTACGAATGTTTTTTGTGCCTATGCCCAGCAAAATTTATTTGATGAAATTCATTTTATTGATATACTTGATTGCAATGCAGGTGATCACGGATATGCCTTTGCGACGAATTTTAATCCCGAAATCAACCTTAGAGAAGTTTCTGCAAAAGGCAGATATTGGCAAGAAGGTAGGTGGATAGAAACTGAACCTATGGAGATAAAAATGGGTTGGGATTATCCTCAAGTGGGTGTTAAAGATAGCTATTTGCTCTATCATGAGGAACTTGAAAGTCTTGTTAAAAATATCAAAGGCTTGAAAAGAATTCGCTTTTTTATGACCTTTTCACAAAATTACCTCACTCATATGAAATGTCTTGAAAATGTCGGTATGTTGGGCATTAAAGCGGTAAAACATAAGGGAATGGATATTGTGCCGATTGAATTTTTAAAGACTTTATTGCCCGATCCTGCAAGTTTAGGTCCTAGAACTAAGGGTTTTACAAATATAGGTTGCGTGATACGCGGTAAAAAAGATGGTCAAGATAAGCAAATTTATATTTATAATGTTTGCAATCACGAAGAATGTTTTAAAGAAACCGGAGCTCAAGCTGTCAGTTACACCACAGGAGTGCCTGCAATGATAGGAGCAAAACTCATTGCTCAAGGAATTTGGAAGGGCAAAGGCGTGTTTAATATAGAAGAATTTGAAGCCAAACCTTTTATGGATGAACTCAATTCTTCTGGATTGGCTTGGAAAATCATAGAAATGAAGCCAAATTTAGGAGATGAAAAAAATTAGTTTTTATAAAAACTAAAGCCAAATATTTATTAATGGAATAAAATAGCAAGTGAGATTTTGCTAGATTTGTTGATAATGGTGATTTTATATTGACTTAGAATGTATGAAAGAATGCGTTGATAAATAACCGATTGTAAAGATTTTGACTTAAAGATATGGATTTTTTATTTATCAAGGCTTCATAAATTTTAATTTTTTAAAAAAATCAAACTAAAATTTATTAATGGTGTTTTCTTAGAAGATAAATATTTTGAAATTTTATTATTTTTATAAGCAAATCATATATAAATTTTCTAAAATTTTATATTATCACAAAATTTGAAAGCATTATGGATTATATATCTAATTTTTATGGATAAGTTTGAAATTTTTAAAGATAAAAGATTGACTAAAAATATTATGCAACAAATTTCTTTTATCAAAACTTGTTTTAGTAATTATCGAGTGTTTAAAAGGAATAAAAGATGAAAAAATGATTTTATTTACTAAGCTTTTGCAAACTTGTATATTTAAGGCTTTTGTACTTTAAAGAAAGTGAATTTTTAAAAATCACAAGAATTGATTTAATCATTTCATACAAACATTAGAAAATTTAAAATATAAACAAGGTGAAATCAATAAAATTTATCAAAAGCCACAAATAAGCCCATTTTAATTAATTTCAATTGTAGATTTTACAACATATTTAAAAAAACAATCAAACACCCATTTAATAGGTATTTCATCGATATAAAAAATCAAAGAATGCTTTAAAGCTCTGCCAAAATGTGCCATAAAGACAATTTTTCTTAAAACAAACTTTAAAAATTACCCCTATTTTAAAATAAAATTTTTAATTTGTCAAGTGCTATCAACAAAACTAAAAAACACCATAAGCTTAAGCATACAAACCAAAACACGATTTTAAGGGCTTTCAACATTGCAAAACACCAAAGCACTAAAGACATTTAGGATTTCTACCTAAAGGGGCTTAAAACGAAACAAAAAATAAAAATGATAAAATTTTTTGAAAATTTTTAAGATAATTTAATAAAATTTTTAATATGATTGACTGAAACAAGTGAGCTTAAAAATTTAAAATGTATCACTTGCTTAAATGATTATAATATTCAAGGAGCTTCTATTGATTTAAGCCTCAATGAAAAAGCAAAAATAAGGCTAAAAAAGATATAGATTTATTCAAACCGGACGCGTTAGAAAGCAAAGAACTCTTTGAAGAAATAGACTTGGCAAAAGGGTATGATTTAGCACCTCTTTCGTATTTATATGGCTCTAGTGTTGAAAAAGTAACCATACCAGAATATAAATGTGGGCTTATTTTACCGCGAAGCACCTTTGCAAGATTAGGCTTAATTTTGCCCATTTCTAGTTTTGCAAATCCGGGTTATAGTGGTCATTTGCCCATTGTTATTTTTAACGCTTCTGATTCTTTTATCAAAATACCGCCTTACATAAGAATTATGCAAATAATTTTTTTTAGAATTAAAAGGACATGCACAAGCATACAAAGAACAAAAAGATGAAAAATATTATAATGAAAATCCTTTAAAACAGCCTAGCTTAAACGATATAGAATTAAAGGCTATACTTGAAAAGCTTAAACAATGAAAAAGAGCTTTTAACACTCATTAAAAACGCTTTAGAAAAGACTAAAAAAGACAATGCACACTTAACTTTAACATTAAATGATGTTTAGATACTTTTTTACAGCTTAAGCTTAAAATTGATAGAAACGAAAAACACAACGAAATCATCATTAAAGCACTCAAAGACTTAAGGGCTGAAAAAAATACACTTGAAAGCTTGATTATAACCATTCTTAAAGAAATCATTTTAAAGACGCGTTAAGCTTTGATTTATAAAAAAATGTTATAATCACTCTAACAATCATTAAAGGGCGCATCGTCGTTGTGGTTACGATTGCTATAAGACTTTAGCGGTTGTCCCTTAAGTCCGTGCCACTCGGATTAAACTTAAGGGCTTGTATGTTTTCTAACTCTAAAGAATAAATGTGCTTACCATTCTCTAAAATCTCTTTAATCGTAATTAATGCGTTTGCTTCTTTATTGTTAAGTTTAAAATTTGCGTTGTATCTGTGAATTAAAAGTTTTTTGTCGTTGTGTTTTAAATCTGTGCTTATGTGTGATTTTTTCGCATTTTCAAAAAGGCTTTTAATGTGATTGACTGCACAAAAATGTTCATCCCTACTGAATCCATTTTGCACACTTTTATTGATAGCCTTTTCGCTCATCATCTTTCTTAAGCCTTTATTTGTTAAAATTGCCCTCTCATTAGTATTCACATTAACAATATCCTTATTTAAAAGCGGTTGTAAATGAGCTTTTAAATCCTCTCTTAAAGCCTTAATGCCTTTTGGTGAGTCTGTGTTGAGATGTAACATTTCATTTTGCGTTTCTTGTGGGCTTTCTTGCACGTCTTGTTTAAGCCCCTCTTGAGTCTTAGCGTTTAAAGACTCTTGCTTTGTGTTTATTGAAGCTTCTTGTGTTTTGTTGGCTTGTTCTTGCTTTTCTTGGATTTTTGTGTTATAATGCTCTTGTGAAGTTGAGGGCTTAGAATCTTCTTTAAGATTAGCTTCGTGCGGATGAAATCCCTCTGAATCTCGTGCTTTTAAATGTTGTGCTGTTCTTATTCTGCTTATAATTTCCCTTGTTTTTGTTGTCGGTATGGCTGTCAATAAAAAATCATTTTCATTTCGTGGTGTTATGACTATATAAAAAAGCTCTCCATTCTTTCCTTGAAAACTTTTTATAAATTCTTGCGTTTCTTGTCCTTTGCTGTTAATTCTATGAAGTAAAAAATCATAATCTTTAAGCGTTGGCTCAACTAAATGCAAAAATTCGGTATTTTTTATTTTTATTTTCATTAAAGTGCTTTCATTTAAAGCTCTGTAAAAAAAAAGGGGGGGGGGTTGATTTGCGCTTTAGATTTATTTAAGTGTGATTATATTATAATATTTTTTGTAGAGTTTAGGGCTTAGAATCTTTTAAAGATTAACTTTTGCGGTTATAAATCCCTATGGATATCGTATCTGGTCTTACAATGTTTTAACATTTTTGCCGTTCGATCCACTCAAAAGTAAGATAAGGGTGGGCGTTTCAATCTTTTTTTAATTTCTTTTTTTAATGTTCCGTGCCGTGCTTATATGTTTAATAAGTGCTCTCACGTGCGTTGTCGGTATGGCTGTCAATAAAAAATCATTTTCATTTCGTGGTGTTATGACTATATAAAAAAGCTCTCCATTCTTTCCTTGAAAACTTTTTATAAATTCTTGCGTTTCTTGTCCTTTGCTGTTAATTCTATGAAGTAAAAAATCATAATCTTTAAGCGTTGGCTCAACTAAATGCAAGAATTCCGGCCGGTTTGTATCGGAGCGGGTTTGCAAATGGATTAAAAAATTTTCTTTATTCATAATATTTTCTAGCTTTAAAAAATCCTCTTTTGTTATTTCTTCGGGCATAACGCTTGGCTCTATAGTTTTAAGGCTTAAAATAGCTTCTTGCTTGTCTTTGCTTAAAGCTTTAAAGTCTTGCGTTTGGGTATAATTTTCTATGGTTTTAAGTGTGTGTTGTGCTTTTGCTTCTCTCCTTTGCATTTGTTTTAAAATGTGGTTTGCTTGGGCTAATCTGCCTTTTTCGTTTTGTATGATGTGGTTTTTGAGATTGAATGTTTCTAAAAAGGGATATTTTTGCACGGCTTCATCATAACCTTTTGCTAGGGTGTCGGCTAGTTCTTTTTTAACCGCTTCTTTAAATTGTGGATTGTCTTTTAAGACTTTAAAGCCCTTTGAGAGGGTTAAACTTCCTAAACCTCCGCCTAAAAATCCTAAAAGAAATTTTTGTGGATTAAAACTCACATTTCCCTCTTCATCGCGTTCTAATCCTGCTAAACTTCCCCCTGCTAATCCGCTGCCTAAATGGGGGTTGCTGTAAAGAGTAGGGTCGTGTTTTTTGAGTATTTCGCGATACTCTTTAGCTCTTTTTATCTCGCTTTCAATAAAACTTTTTACGGCTTTATTAGCTTCTTGGTCGGGGGTGTCTCTTAAGATTTCAAATTCTTTTACTATAAAATATTCTCGCAATAGATCATCGCGATTTAATTTTCCACTTTTAAGGTGTTCTATTGATTCTTCTATAAAAAATTCCGCTAAATGTCCGCCGCTTCCTAAGTCTCGGGTTAGCATTTGTTCTAAATACCTCTCATAAACTTCACAATTCCATAAATTAAGTCGGTTTTTATTATAATCTTGTGTTATTTTCTTTTTTTCTAAATCATCAAAAAACGTGCCTTTTAGGTATGTTTTAAGATTTTTTAGGGCTTCATTTTGTAGTTTTCTTTTGCGGGTTTCTGCATGTTGTTGTCGTATGGGTTTAAGTTCTTTTAAGCCCGTATTTGGTAAGCTTTCAATAGGGTTTTTAGCAACATTGTCGGATGCTATCGTAAAAGGTTGTTCCGTGAAAGTGTCAGCCTGTTTCCCTTTTTTGTTTTTAAATGTTGTTAAAATAAAGTGATTTGTTTTATTACCTTTAAAATCCGCACTTAATCCTGCTACATAATTATCATATTCTATACGATAACGTGCTTCATTTTGTTTAATAATTTTCCCTTTTTCTACAATCTCACTTAAAGCATTGATGAGTTTAGCCTCTTCGCTTTCTCCTTTGAAGGCGTTAAACTCTCCCCTGTGTTTTTCTAAAATGTGCTTTAATCCAAAATGTGAATCCCCAAAGACAACATCAATATTTCCATTTCCACTTAATGCGTTTAAATCCTCCCTATAAAATGCTCCTTTAACCTGCCCTTGTTTTTCTTTTAACAAATGATTAATGGCTTCTTTGCCTTTATGATAAAAGGCACTAAAATTCACACCGAAAGGTTCATTTTCTAAAGGCTCTTTAGAGTCTTTTAAGGGCTTTTGTGTTAGATTTGCACTATCAGTTTTAACAATACTAGTAGGGGTTTTAAGCGGGGCATCTACCGATTGAGTTTTAACTGCCATCTCTGCATTATCCGCTTTAATGCTTAAGGGGGTGGGTTTTTCAAGGCTTTCTAATTCTAACGTGTAAATTTTATTTTTGCCTTGCTTCTTTTCAAAAAGCGTTATTTTGGCAGTTGCTTCTTTATCATTTATCTTTAAATCGCTTTTAAATCTATGCACAGCTAAAATGTTCATTCTGTGCTTGTTGTCCGCGTGTGTCTCTGTGAGTGTTGCATTTTCAAATAAATTTTTAATTTCTGCACTCGCTTTAAAATGCTCGTCTGTGCTAAATCCATTTTTTAAGCTTTTTTCCACTGCTTTATTGCTAGATATTTTATTCATCTCGCGTTGCGTTATCACTCCATGCATATTGGTTTCTTTGTTTATAATCTCTTTATTTAAAAGCGGTTGTAAATGAGCTTTTAAATCCTCTCTTAAAGCCTTAATGCCTTTTGGTGAGTCTGTGTTGAGATATAACATTTCATTTTGCGTTTCTTGTGGGCTTTCTTGCACGTCTTGTTTAAGCCCCTCTTGAGTCTTAGCGTTTAAAGACTCTTGCTTTGTGTTTATTGAAGCTTCTTGTGTTTTGTTGGCTTGTTCTTGTGTGCCGTGTTTGCTTTGTTCAAAAAGTGAGTTATAAAAAGCTCTATGATCAAAATTGGGCATTAAAGATTGTAAATATTCTCTTTCAGCACTTCCTAAGATTTTACTTTGATCTATAAATTCGCTTAAAGCTTCATCTTCTTTAACGGCTTGATGCCATGCCTCATCATTTAGCACGTCTTTTAAAAAGGCTCTTGCGTTATTCACATACTCTTTAAATGCTTTTTGTTGCTGTGGTTCTTTTAAAGCTAAGTCGCCCGATTCTGCATAAAGTCTCTCTTGGCTATCTAAGAAGTTATTAATATGCTTTGCGAAACTTTCTGGTTTATCCATAAACGAAGCTTTATAGCTAAAATCATAATGGTGTCTTTCTCCTGTGAGTTTTTCGCTCAAATCATCCATAATATCATAAAACTTATTAAGATAATCATATGTATATTGTAAGGCTTTGGGTTTGTAATTTTCACTTATTGATTGTATAATATCTGCCTCAATGATTCCGGAGGCTCTCTTGACAAAATCGGGATCGTTTTTTAAGCTCTTAAAAGTATCAAAATAAACCTTTTCAAAAGATTCTTTTGTATATCCTGCTTTGTTTAAAAGCTTAATGACTTCTTCTTTCTTCTCTTGGATTTGCTTTTTGTTTAGTTTTATGGTAAAATCTTCTAAAGTATCTTTTGAAGTAGTCCTTTCAAAAGCGTTATTTGACGTATTAAGCGGGTCTGTCCTACGCTTAATGATACTTTCTTTTTTTTCAAACGCTGTTAAAACCCATTTTTCTTTTTTAGCGTCAAAATCATTTCTAATCACGGCTTTATAATGCTCATCCTCAAGTGTGATTCTGTTTTGCGTTTGTTTTTTTAATGGTAAATTTTCAATTAATTGCGTTAAATCCTCCAAAACTTCGGGATGATATTTTGCAATCTTGGCTAAACCAAAACCATCGCTTTTTCCTGTTCCTGCTTCTCCCCAAACTAAGCTAATATCGCCCAAATCCTCCCTATAAAATGCTCCTTTAACCTGCCCTTGTTTTTCTTTTAACAAATGATTAATGGCTTCTTTGCCTTTATGATAAAAGGCACTAAAATTTACGCCGAAAGGTTCATTTTCTAAGGTTTCATTGTGTTTTAAAGGGTTTAAAACTTGTTCTTGCTTTTCTTGGATTTTTGTGTTATAATGCTCTTGTAGCCCTTGCAATGATTTTTCATTTTTGCTATTTCTGCCGTCAAAAGTAAGGATAGGGTCGGCGTTTTTTAATTTCTTTTCAATAAAAGCCTTACGATTTGTTTTAAAAGCTGTGATAAGTTTCTCGTTGTTATCCTGTGTTATAACAAGATAAAAAAATGTATTATTCTCATCTTTAAACGCTTTAATAAAAGTTTGTCTATTATCTTTTTTAAACATTAAATCGGGTTGCTTAAAAGTCGGTTCAATAAGATTTAAATAAGCTAAACGTTGCTCTTTGTCGGCTTTTTTTGAAAAATGATTAATAAAATTTTGCTTATTTTTGAAATGATTGAATGTTTTTAAAAAGGTATCAATATTTATTTTTGGCGGTATTTCTTGCGGTTGGATATGATTTAATTTGTCTATGGCTTCATTATAGCTTAATGAAGTTGTTTTTAAGTCTTTAACTCCTGCGTTTTCTAAAGTTTCATTGTGTTTTAAGCTTTGATTTGCTAAAGTGTCTTTTGCAAGTTCGGGGCTTGGATTATCATTAATCGGCTTGGCGGTTTGTTGTATCCCCCGAAGAGCTTCCGCATTTTGTATTTTTTCACTTTTGACAATATCATTAATCACTTTTCTTATTTGAGTCGTTGGGTAAGCTGTAATATTAACTTTATCTTGTGTGATAACAATATAAAATAAATCATGCGTCTCTTTATGTTTATAGGCTTTAATATACTCTGTCCTTAAGTTTTCACCTGTTTTAACTTGTAAAACTAAATGCGGATTTTCTTGCGTATCTTTAAATAATTTCGCATAAAATTCCCTTTGTGCTTTGTCTTGCTTTGAGTTAAAATAGCTTCTTGCTTGTCTTTGCTTAAAGCTTTAAAGTCTGCACTTTGTGCATAGTTGTCAATAGCTTTTATTGTTTTTTCTTTCGCATTTTTTAAGTCTTTAACTCCTGCGTTTTCTAAGGTTTCATTGTGTTTTAAGCTTTGATTTGTTAGACTTTGCTTTGAGTTAGGCTTGTTGGCTAAGGACAGGACGCCTGTAAAAGCTTTTTGTGCTGAGGACTCCCGAAGTTTGAAGTCTAACTTATTTAAATATATATTTTGTGCTTTTTCTAGCTTGTTTTTAATTGTATTTACTTTTTTAGGACTTATGCTCACGCTCAAAAATCCTTTTTCATATTCTCGGCTTATGTTTGTCAAAAATAACTTTTCTTTAATCTCTTTTGCAAAAATAAGATCGCCTTTGGCGTCTTTAAAAATTAATTGCGGGTTTTCTAGCGTGTCTTTGATTTCGTTAATATATTTTAAGCGGTCTTTTGCTCTTAATTTTTCAAAATCGGCTCTATTGATTTTTAGCGGTTTATCTTTCAAAACATCTTTTAAAGCCTCCCTTGCTTGGGCGTTGAGATTGGGGATAAAATCCTCATCAAGGCTTTTAAGGTTAAAAGTGTTAAGCCATGCTTTTTCTAGGTCTTGGCTTTGCACGTCTTGTTTAAGCCCCTCTTGAGTCTTAGCGTTTAAAGACTCCTCGCTTGTGTTTTTAGCATTTTTTAAGTCTTTAACTCCTGCGTTTTCTAAGGTTTCATTGTGTTTTAAAGGGTTTAAAACTTGTTCTTGCTTTTCTTGGGTTTTTGTGGTATAATCTGCATTGTCAAGTTTGATATTAGAATTTGCTTTATCAACGTAAGGGCGATTAGCGTTAATCTGACTCGCCGCTTGATGATATAATTCTTTTCCCCCTTGTTTAATTTTATTGTTTAATCCCCTTTCACTTTTGGGTGCATTGCTCGTAATAATCCACTCTCCCACTTCATTTTTAGCAATACTTGTAAAATGTTTTTTCTCATTAAAATTTTTCGCAAAAATCAAAGCCCCATCATTTTGCATAATAATACGTTCCGGATGTTCTAAGGTGGGGCGGATTCTGTCTAAATATTTTAAGCGATGTTGTTTAATAAGCTTCACTAAACTCCCGCTTTTTAAATGGATTTGCTCACCTTTCAAAACATCTTTTAAAGCCTCCCTTGCTTGGGCGTTGAGATTGGGGATAAAATCCTCATCAAGGCTTTTAAGGTTAAAAGTGTTAAGCCATGCTTTTTCTAGGTCTTGGCTTTGCACGTCTTGTTTAAGCCCCTCTTGAGTCTTAGCGTTTAAAGCTTCGTCTTTGGGTTTGATTTTAATAAGATTCTCGCCTTGCAAAAGTTGTTCGGCTGTGCTTAATTCTTTAGCAAAATAATTATAATCACGGCTTTTTAAATGTGTGATGAAGGTTTTATCTTGATCTTTAGTAATCAAAAGATAAAAATAAGCGTCTTTGTCTTTATCTGTGTCTTTAAATTTCTTTAAATATTTCGTTTTTCCATCTTTTATGTATTTAAAATGCGGATTATAAAGGGTTTCATCGATTAAATCAAATAGAGCTTTTCTTGTTTGTGCATCCGCTCTTGTATAAAGATGTTCTTTGAGATTGTCTATATTATCAAAACGTTTTAAAAGTGCGTTGATTTCTTCGTCGCTTAAGTGTTTGCGTGTGATGTCTTGGGCTTGTAAATGCTCTAAAACTTGCTTGATATGTTCTTGACTAAACTTTGCGTTTGTGTTATAATCATCTTTGGAGGTTGGGGGTTTTAAGCCTTTTGGCTCACCTGCCTGCTGTCTAAGTCCCCCTATAATGTCAGCGTTTTTTTCCTCTTGCAAAGACGCGTTTAAATCCTTGCTTTCAATGCGTTTTAATTGCTCATAAAACTCATCTTCGCTTTTTTCTAAAGCTTGAGTGAATTGCTCTAAAGCTTTTCTTGTTCCGTTTGAAAAATCCCCTGTTTTTGTTTTGCTCTGCAAAATTTTCTTAAAATCACTCAAACCATCGGCATGATTTAATGCCCTTTCGATTTGAAATTTTAACGCCCTTTTGCTGATGCTTTGATCCATTGTCCCCCCGCGTAAAAAGAAAGGCAAAGATAAGTTTCTTAAAATGCTGTCCATTAAAAAATTAGTGATTTTTACCTGTGCAGAACCTTGAATGCTTGTTGCCATTGTGCTTGAGCTGCTCGTTGCCTTTGGTTCAAAGATTGAACTTGCGATTTTCACATCATTATAAAAAAGCTTGTTAAAGTCCTTTGTGTATTTGATAAAGTCTTTTGCTTCTTGGCTTTTAAATTGATAGTTATTAAGATTTTCTAACGCGTTTAAAAAGCCTTGAGAATCAAAAACATTCAAGCCATTTTTAAATTGCTTTTCATTGTCCTTATAAAGTGTATTTAATACACTGATTTCTATATCTTTAATCTCGCTTTGCCTTAAGCCCTGCGTTAAAACATCTAAATTATTAAGCTCTTTTTGCCCCTGTCCCTTTGCAAAATCGATGAGTTTGTGCAAGATTTTATCTTTTTTTGTGTTCTCATCAAAGATTTTTAAACGTTTTGCATTTTTAAGCACGGCTTTAAGCTGTGAATAATCCTCATTTGCCGTTTGAAAAAGCTTCATCGCTTGAGTGGTGAGTTTAGGATTTTGTTTAAAAATGTTTTCAATGCCTTTATCAATATCATCTTTAATAAAATTTTCGATAGCACTTTGAAAATGATTTTTAAGATTTGGGTCTGTAATCTCCTTAAAATTAGCGTTTAAACTCTTACGCATATTAATGAGTTGCTTAAGATTCACGCCGTCTTCGTTGTAAAGATTTTTACTTAACACTTGCAAAAAGTTTTTATCTTTAAGCTCTAAAATGAGTCCGCTCTCTTGTATTTCTTGGGCGAATTTTGCAAAATTTGCCGGGCTGATTGTTGTTTTTTCATCCTTAAAAGCATTAAGAAGTGTCTTGTCTATGGCTTCATTGTAAGCCTCTTTGCTCTCACTCTCAAAGCCCTTAAAAATCTCTTTTAAATCCTTAGAATCAATGTTAAGATTTGAAAGCTGTTTTTTAATCTCATTGCTGGAGCTTTGCAAGATTTCTTTTAAAGCCGTTTGAGCCTTAGGACTTTGCGAAGCGACTTGAGTTAAAATGCCGACATTAAGTCCGCTCTCATCTGCTCTAATATAATCAATCAAACGTGCCTTTTTGTGCCATGGCTAGGCTTGATTAAGTACGTTTAAAAAATCGCTCGTGCTTTGTGTGAATTTATAATTTGGGTATTTTTCATTATAAAAGCTTTTTAACCTTGCTTAAGCTTTCTTGTAAGTGTGATTTTTAATTGCTGATTAAAGCACCTCCAAATTCTTTACTTAAAGCATCTAAGTCTTTTATTTGCTCATCGCTAAAGCTTTGTTTATGAGTTTCTTAAAATCTCAAAATAATATTGTAAGAGGTATAACTTTAACAGGTGGAAACACACAGCTTAATCCTATAGCATTAGCTTATAATACAGCTATGGCTAAAGAAAGTTTTTATGGTTCTCATGTTAATATCGATGATATTATGACAGGTAAGGTTGATTTTACAAGTTTATTAAAAGCGGATGCTTTGGGAGGTTGGTTAGATGGTCATATCTATGCTTATGAAAATGGGGTTAAATGGCAAGATTCTAGTATAGGCTATGGTGGTGCTTGGTTTGACAGACAATTTAATCAAGCAAAAGCTAATGGTTGGAAAGCAAGTAGTGAAAGCATTAATTCTTATGTAGCTTCTGTTATGGATAGACTTAATAATCTTATCAATCAAACTAGGGCTTAAATATTAATCTAGTATTTATATTAATCTAATATTTATTGTTTTGTAGAAAATAGCTTATATTGTTGTCTTCTTGCTAAAACAATGAATAAATTTAATAATATTAGCGGAAACTAAAGCTATTAGTAAAATTATTCTTTGATTGTCATTAAGAGTTAAAATCAAAAAGCAATCTAAAAATACTCTTTAAAAAAGGCAATAAAACTAAAAAATTTAAGAATTTTTTATCTCAAATGAAAATTTAGGCTTTATTTTTTAAATTATCTAAAATATTTTTTTAAACGCGAAATTTTAAACCAAAAAATAAAAATTCATTTCAAATTTATAAGACAAATTAAGAATTTTAAAAACATTTATTGAGGACTTAAAGCTTTTTGTGTTAAAATTAATTTTATTGCAAGGGGCAAAAATGAAAAATGTAATGATACTTAGCGGTGCAGGTTTATCAGCTCCAAGTGGGCTAAGAACTTTCAGAGACAGCAATGGACTTTGGGAAGAATACGATGTAATGGAAGTTTGCTCTGCTACGGGCTTTAGAAAAAATCCTCAAAAAGTGTTGGATTTTTACGATGCAAGACGTGCCCAACTTCAACATGTTAAGCCAAATAAGGCTCATCAAATCATCGCAAAACTAAAAAAACACTACAAAGAAAATTTATTTGTAGTCACTCAAAATGTCGATGATTTGCTCGAACGTGCAGGTTGTGAAGAAGTGATACATTTGCATGGCTTTTTGCCCGAACTTCGCTGTTTAGAATGCGGAGAAATTTTTAACATAAACTATGAAAGTATATTAGGAAAAATCTGCCCCCGATGCAAAAGTAAGAATTTAAGGCATAATATCATTATGTTTGAAGAACAAGCCCCCGCTTATGTTACGCTTTATGAACTTTTAAATCGAACAAATCTTTTCATCAGTATAGGCACTTCCGGACAAGTTTTGCCTGTGGGACATTATGCAAGAATGTGTGAAAAAAGCATTTTAAATATTATGGAAAAAGATGAATATTTAGAGCAATTTTTTGATAAAATTTACATTGAAAATGTGCTGGATGCTATGGATAAAATCGCAAATGATATAAAGGAATTTATGGATGTTTGAAGCTTTTTTTAGTGGAGTTTTATTAGGACTTGGTGTGGCTGTGCCTTTTGGTCCTATAAATATCTTAATTTTATCTTATGCTTTAAAATCTTTCTCAAATTCCTTTTGTATAGGCTTTGGAGCTATGAGTGCGGACATAATGTTTCTTTGTTTGCTTAATTTTGGCTTACTTGGTTTTTTAAAGGGTGCAATTTTTACAAAAATTTTAGCGGTTTTTGGCTTTATATTTTTAACTTATATAGCTTTTTCACTTTTTAAGTCTAAACATAAAGCCTTAGAATTTAAAGAAAAAGAGCTCAATGAAAGTCTGCTTAAAAGCTTTATAAAAGGTTTTACTTTAAATGCTTTAAATCCTTATGTAATAGGATTTTGGTTGAGTATAGCTGTGATTTTTACAAAGAATGAATTTGCTTTTTTTATGATTGCGGGTTTGTTTTTATTCATACTTTTTTGGATTTTTTCTTTATCGTTTTTTGTGGGTCGATTCAGCCATTTATTCAGTGCAAAAGTGATATATTTTATCAATATAAGTTCAGCCATCATTATAGAATATTTCGCTTTAAATTTAGTCTATAAAACTTTTTTATTAAAGGATAATTAATGCATGCAAAAGAATTTTTAATGGAACTTTTGAAATTTAAATCCATAACGCCTCAAGATGATGGAGCCTTAAATTTTATTGCCTTAGAATTGAGTCATTTTCAAGTTGTTTTCATTGAAAAAGAAGGAGTGAGAAATCTTTTGCTTACAAAAGAATTTTCTAAAGAAGGTGAGCATTTAGCCTTTGGAGGGCATATTGATGTGGTCAGTGCGGGAGAGGGCTGGGAGAGTCATCCTTTTAAACCCATAGAAAAAGAAGGTTTTATCTATGCAAGAGGGGCTCAAGATATGAAAAGCGGTTTAGCAGCCTTTCTTTGGGCAGCAAAAAAAGCAAATTTTAAAGGCTCAAGGCTTTCAATGCTCATAACAAGCGATGAGGAAGGCGATGCAAAATATGGCACTTTAGAGCTTTTAAAATACATGAAAGAAAAGCAAATCCTGCCCGATTATGCTGTGGTTGCTGAAGCAACGTGTGTGAAAAAATTTGGCGATAGCATTAAAATCGGTCGGCGGGGCTCAATCAATGGGCGATTAACCATCAAAGGCAAACAAGGACATGTGGCTTATCCTGAAAAATGTATCAATCCTATCCACGATTTTGCAGGAGTTTTAAAATTCTTAGCAGGATTTGACCTAGACCCCGGAAGTGCGGAATTTTCTCCCTCTAAAATCGTTATCACAGATATTCGTGGCGGAATGCAACTTCATAATGTGACGCCAAACGACTTAAAACTTATGTTTAATGTGCGAAATTCTCCAGATACAAGCCTTGAAGATGTGCGAAATTATATAGAAAAGATTTGTGAAGGCTTAAATTATGAGTTAGAACTCTCTCAAAGCTCCAAACCTTTTTTAACCGATGCTCAAAATAAAATCGTGCAAAAACTCAATGAAAGTGTGCAAAAAATCACCTCCATTGTGCCCGAGCTTAACACCAAAGGTGGCACAAGCGATGCGAGATATTTTGCTGAATTTGGGGTTAAGGTTGCTGAATTTGGAGTTTGTAACGATACAATCCACGCAGTCAATGAAAGAGTTAGCGTCGAGGAATTTGAAAAACTCTGCCTTGTTTTTAAAGATTTGATAGAAAATTTTTAACACAGAATTTTGAGAGAAAAGAGCAAAACAAACTTGCAATTTATCTGTGATAAATTTTGATTTTAAGGACTGAAATTGAATGAAATTTACAAAGAGCAATTAGAAATTTACCAAAAAGAACTTAAAGAGCTTTATGAGAGTAAAAAATACAATGAACTTTCCTTCCGCACTCCCTTAGAAAATTGTCTCAAAGCCTTAAAGCCCAAAGGCACAAAACTCATACAAGAAGCTCAAAGTGAAAAGAATCAGGGGCATATAAGACCCGATTTTAAAGTTTATAAAACCATAGATAAAGAAGATGAACTAAGCTATGAAAATTTAATTGGCTTTGTAGAATGCAAGAACATCACAGAGAATTTAAACAAACACATCAAAAGCTCTCAACTTGATAAATACCTAAGCATTTCACCTAATATCATACTCACAAATTACAAAAAATTTATCCTTTTTTCTTTTGATAAGATTGTAGAAGAGGTAGAATTATTTAATGATGAATTAGACGCAAATGAAGACCTTTTTGATGATTTCTCGCAAAGGCTTTTAAAATTTAAAGAACTTATAGAAAAATTTTTTAACGACACGCATACAACGATTAAAACCAAAGATGAATTTGTGAAAATTCTAAGCTCTCAAAGCTTTTATTTGAGTTATTCATTAAATGAAGCTTACAAGCAAGAAAAACAAAGGCAAGAGGCTAAAAACGCACTCATCAAAGGACATTCCTTTTACAGATTTTTTCAACGCACATTTGACACTTTTAAAGGAATGCAAAAGATTGAATTCAGTGAGCTTGATTTTTGCGATATTATAGCTCAAAGTATCGTTTATGGAATGTTTGTTTCTTTTGTAGAATTAGAACAAGACACAAAAAAAGAGAGAATTGCAACAGATGAATTCATCAAACTCCTGCCGAGTCAATTTAAAACTTTGATTGAATTCATTTATTTTGCACTGCCCTCTTTTGACATACCTAAAGATATTGTTTATGTCCTTGAAAATGTAAAGAAAACCCTCGCTTTAATTGACAAAAGCGAACTTTGCAAAATGCTAAATACCGAGCTTGAGGACATTTGCATCTATCTTTATGAGGATTTTTTAAAATCCTACGATGAGTTAAGAGCCACTCAAAAGCGTAAAGAAGGCGGAGTTTTTTATACACCAAAAGAAGTTGTAGAGATGATTGTTTCAAGTTTGCACACATTTTTAAAAGATAAATTCAATAAAAGCAAAGGCTTTGCTGATGAGGGCGTCAAAGTGCTTGATTTTGCGACAGGAACGGGGAGTTTCCTTGCTTGTGTTTTTGAAAAAATTTTAAAAGAAGAAAATATAAAAGCCCTTGAACACGCGACAATTAAGGATAAATTTTTAAAAGACATTTATGGTTTTGAACTCTCTTTTGTGGCTTATATTGTTGCGAGATTAAAGCTTTCTTTGATTCTTAAAAAGCGAGGTTTTACAAATTTTGATGAAAATGATTTGAAAATTTTTCTCAATAACACCTTAGATTTAGAAAATACAGCAAATCATCAATTAGACATGCCCCTAGAACATCTTGATGAGGAATGGAAACAAGCCCGAGACGTCAAGTATTCTCAAAATCTGCTTGTCATTTTAGGCAATCCTCCCTACAATGTTAAAAGCAAAAATAAAGGCAAAGAAATTTTAGACCTGCTCCAAAGCTACAAAGAGGGTTTAAATGAAACAAAGCTTAATTTAGATGATGATTATATCAAATTCATACGCTTTGCCCAGTGGAAACTGCTTGAACAACAAAGGCAAAATTCCCTTTTTGAACATCAAAAAGGACTTTTAGGCTTCATCACAAACAATTCTTTTTTAAGCGGACGCACACACCGAAAAATGCGAGAGAGTCTCTATAAAAGCTTTGATGAAATTTACATACTCAATCTTCACGGAAGCGATAAAGAGCCTAAGGAGGATAAAAATATTTTTGACATTCGCGTAGGCGTTTGCATTTCACTCTTTGTCAAATACAAAGAAGAGCACAGCACGGGGGCAAAATTGTATTATCATTCAAGCTTAGAAAATCAAATCTTTTCTAAAAAAGACAAACTAGCCCTACTCAATGAACTCAAAGAAAAGGGCTTAAAGTCCATAAAATGGCAAGAATTAACACCCCAAGAGCCTTATTTTTGGTTTGTGCCTAAGAATTTAGAGGACAAAGAATATGAAAATTTTTGGGCTTTGGCAGAGGATAAGGCTTTAGGAGATTGTAAAACAATATTTGAAAATTTTAGTAGTGGAATTTCAGCATTAAGAGACAAAATTTGTATTCATCTTAACATAAATAGTTTAAAAGAAACTTTAGAAAATTTTAAAAATTTAGAAGTCAAGGACATTAGAGAAAAGTATCAAGTTACAGATTCTAGAGATTGGGGCGTTGAGAGAGCAAAACAAGATGTAAAGAAAAATCAAGGCACAATTCAAAAAATCGCCTATCGTCCCTTTGATTTTCGTTATACTTATATGCATGAAAATTCCAAAGGATTTTTAGGCTATCCTTGCTATGATACAATGCAACATTTTTTGTGGGGTGAAAATTTAGGGCTTTGTTTTCCTAAAACAACTCTCAATCCAAATTTTGACTATGGTTTAGCCCTCAATACGATTGCGGATAGAAGTCTTGGGGGTAAAAATACAGGTTCTGAAACCTATATTGCCCCACTTTATCGCTATGAAAGCACTTTAGGTGAGCATTTGCAAGAATTAGAAAAAGTTCCTAATTTCACTCAAAATTTTAAAGATTTTTGCAAAAACAATGAACTCTTAAAAGACAAAAGTCCCGAAGACATCTTAGCCTTTATTTATGCGAATTTATTCAATCCAAACTACCGCAAAAACCACTTAGAATACCTAAAAAGCGGTTTTCCTCGCATAAATTTTGAAGTGGATTTAGAAAGTTTTAATGCATTGATAAAATACGGAAAAGAGCTTTTAGACCTCCATCTTTTTAAGACAATTCCACAAGATTCAAAAATAACTTTGGACTTTTTAGATGAAAAACAAAAGCAGAGTCTTAAAATTGAAGCTGTGAAAGAAAGGTGGAGAGAAAACAAGCTTTATTTAAATGAAAATTTGGTGATTAAAGGCGTGAGCAAAGAAATAATGGAGTTTAAAATAGGAGGTTATGAAGTGATTAAATCCTTTTTAAAATACCGCAAAGATTACGAAATGTCAAAAGATGAAACCATGCATTTACTTAATATCTGTAAAGTGCTTGAGAAAACCCTTGCTTTGCAAAAGAATTTGGAGGAAATATGATCATCAATGGAGAGAAAATTGAAATGAAAGAACTGAAATTTTTAGACCTTTTAAAACAAAAAGGTTTAAAAACAGAATTGATTGCTTTAGAACTCAATGGCAAAATCGTCCCAAAAAATGAATTTGAAAAATTAATCTTAAAAGAAAACGATAGAGCCGAGATTGTAAGCTTTGTAGGAGGTGGTTGATGAGGATAAAATTCAATGGCAAGGATTATGAAACAAATTGCAAGGATACTTTGGAATTTTTTAAACAACACAGCAAAGATGAAAACGATGTATGGATAATCAATGGCTTTGCTACAAAGGCAAAGCAGGAATTAAAAGACTCCGATGAGCTTTTTTGTATCAGTAAAAATACCCTGCCTCCAAAAGATGCTCTTGAAGCAATGATGAGAGCAAGACACACGCCTAAACTTTACGATAAGCTTAAAATTTCAAGCGTCGCTGTGTGCGGACTGGGCGGACTGGGCTCACATATAGCCCTTATGCTTGCAAGAAGTGGGGTTGGCAGACTTCATTTGATTGATTTTGATGTGATTGAACCAAGCAATCTCAATCGTCAAGCTTATATGATAGAAGATTTGGGGAAATTTAAAACTGAAGCGATGAAGGAACAAATTTCAAAAATCAATCCTTTTATAGAAGTAAAAATCGATACTTTAAGGATTGATGAAAATAATATCAAGGATTTATTTAAAGATGATGATATAGTCTGCGAAGCTTTTGATAGTGATTTGGCTAAGGCTATGCTCGCACAAAATTTTCATCGCTATTTTGAGGATAAAGTGCTTATTTGTGGCTCTGGACTTGCTGGATATGGGAATTCAAATTCCATACAAACAAGAAAAATTGCTTGTAATTTCTATGTGTGCGGGGATTTAGAAAGTGCCGCACAACCCGGAAATGGACTCATGGCACCAAGGGTTAATATTTGTGCAGCTCATCAAGCAAATTTGGTTTTAGAGCTTTTGGTGCAAATTAAAAATTGATTTAAATTGCTTTTTAAAAAAGCTCTTGTGCAAAATTTAAATGGTATTATTTTGGATAATCTTAGAAGAAAATGAAAAATATCTCAAAGAGGAATTCAATATAATGCTTTTTAAATCAATGCAGTATTAAAAAAGAATTTGAAAAATCAGCTTGTTAAAGTATGCTATGAACATGCTTGTTATTACGATAAAAGCTTGAATGCTTTCTTTGAAATAAAAAATTGTTTTGATGTTTAAAAAATAAAAGCACAAAATATTGCTTGTATCACCGCTTTTATTATAATATTATAACAAGATAAAAATTTAAAAGAATATTTTAGAATGCTGAAAAATTAAAAATTTTTAATCCAAATAAGATAAAATATTTTGAAAATTTTAGTGAGGATAAAAATGAATAAAGACACCCTTAAAATCGGAGAATTCGAGTTTGAATCCCGCTTTATCTTAGGTTCTGGAAAATATTCTTTAGAGCTTATAAAATCAGCGGTAGAAGAAGCACAGGCACAAATCATCACTCTTGCCTTAAGACGTGCTAATACAGGAGAAATTGCAAATATTTTAGACTATATCCCTAAAAATATCACTCTTTTGCCCAATACTTCAGGGGCTAGAAATGCACAAGAAGCTTTGCGTATCGCAAGACTTTCAAGAGAGCTTGGATGTGGAGAGCTTATAAAGATTGAAGTGATTGGCGATAGCAAGTATTTATTGCCCGATAATTACGAAACGATTAAGGCTGTAGAACTTTTAGCAAAAGACGGCTTTACGCCTTTACCTT
Source organism: Campylobacter cuniculorum DSM 23162 = LMG 24588 (assembly GCF_002104335.1). Classification (NCBI taxonomy): domain Bacteria; kingdom Pseudomonadati; phylum Campylobacterota; class Epsilonproteobacteria; order Campylobacterales; family Campylobacteraceae; genus Campylobacter; species Campylobacter cuniculorum. Next base: position 1,780,497 of record NZ_CP020867.1, read on the forward strand.
ATATGCATGCTGATCTTTACGCTGCAAGAGCTATGGTGGAGGCTGGAGCGGCGGCGATTATGCCTTTAGCAGCTCCCATTGGAAGCAATAAAGGACTTTGTGCTAAGGAATTCATACAAATTCTACTCAACGAAATTTCTTTACCCATCATCGTCGATGCGGGTATTGGCACACCAGCACAAGCATGTGAAGCAATGCAAATGGGAGTGAGTGCAGTGATGATTAATACAGCCATAGCAGAAGCTAAAAAGGTTGCTTTAATGGCAAGAGCCTTTGCTTTAGCTATTCGTGCAGGACGCGAAGCGTATTTGGCTAAAATTCCACGAGTGAATGAATTTGCAAAGGCGAGTTCTCCTCTTACGGGATTTTTAAGAGATGAATGACATTTTATGTTTTCTTGTTTGTTTTAATCCTTTATGGAATGAAAATATTTTTTTAGCTTCACACGGGGCAAAAAGATACAAGAAAAGCTATCAATTCTAAAGTTCTGTGTTTTTAAGCTTAGAAAAAATTGAATTATATTTTTAACAAAAAAAGAGGGGGGGGGTCAATTGAGAAGATGAATAAATTTAAACGCTCAGCTGATTTTTTCTAAGCACAATCAATTTTTATGCACTGATTAAAACAATGATTTTTCAGCATTGAGCTTTGTAAAATGCTTTGTTAAGCAAATTCTTTTGCCTTTTAAATATTTGCAATCGCAAGGTATCAATTTTTCCATTCTACAAAGGTTTTTGCTTTTTTGATATTGTGGAATTCTAAAGAAATTGTTTGAGCTTGTCCGGTTCTTAAAAAGATACAAGAATCTTTAACGGCTAAAATTTCACCTTGAATTTTTTCATTGTCTTTTGTGCTAATCTTTACCTTTTCTCCTATGCTTTTAGAAAAATGGTCTAAAGTTTGAAGTTTTCTCTCAAGTCCCGGAGATGAAATTTCTAAAAAATATTCCTCATCAAAAGGATCTTCCACATCAAAAATGGGCGAGAGAATTTCACTCAATCTCGCACAATCATCTAAATTCACTCCCCCATCTTTAAAGATAAAAATACGATAAATTTTTTTACCATTTTCCTTTGTAAGCTCTGTATCATAGAGTTTTACTCCAGCTTCTTTGCATAGGGCTTCAAGATTCATTTCTATCCTTTTTAATTTTTTCAAATAAAAAATCCATACGATTTTGATATTCTAATCTGTCATCAAATTTAAAATGCAAATAGGGGCTTTTATACCAGCCTTGCTCACTCATACAATAATTTTGCAAAATTTTTGTTGCTTTTTTTAAATGTGTGAGAATTTGTTCTTGTTCTTTTGCATCGAAGGACATTTTATCGATATACACAAAGGCATCATAGCGTCCCTTTCTGCACTCAACATCTACAACGCAAAGATTTTTTAAAAGCTCATCATCTAAATGAGCCAAAGCTCGGGGAATGAGTTCTCTTAACACACTTTCGGTGCGAAGTTTTTTAAGTTCGCTTGGATTCATCTTTAAACCTTGTTTTTAAGATATAACTTTAACAAAAAATTCTTTAATTTTATTTGATATAAATTTGTTTTTTTTTTTTTTGATATAATGCTTAGAAATTTTTCATAAAGGATGATAGAATGAAAGCAACGGATAGGATAAAAAACACTCTGTCTTATAAACTTGGTTCGTGTGTGATAAAATTTGTCAAACAACCACTTTTAGGGGGGGGGTTATCACAATTCACAAATAAAAAATTTTAAATTCCTTTTAAGATGTTTATTTGTTCCTATTTTAATCTTTAAATTTTTAGGTATCATAAAATCTCACAATAAAAAAATAAAAGCTTACAAACAAATTGTTGCAATATTCCCCGAATTCAAAAGAGCAAATCTTGAAAGTTTAGGAGACTATAAAGAAGCTTTGCTTTGTAAAAAACATTTATCTTTTTTACTTGGAAATGCTTTTATCAAAGCTCATAAACAAATTTTCACAGGGGGTTATTTTAGGCTTTATTCTTTTATCAATGAAGCAAGAAAAGAATACAATGAATTTTCAAATCTTAAACTCAAGCTTAGAGCTTTTGAAAATCCCATAATAATTGAAAATTTTAGTCTTCATACCTTAAAATTTATCTTTGAAAATTTAGAAAAAATCAATCAATGGCTTGATTCTGATTTATTTGAAAAAGAATTCTCTCATTTTCAAAGAAAACCTTTAATCAATCCTCATCAATGTGATTATAAAAACATTCCGGCTCTATGTGCTTGGGAATTAAACCTGCCTTTGCCACCGCTTTATGATTTGATTTTGATTTCAGGGAGTCGAAGTGGGCATAATGCCATTTTAAATTTTTTTGAACAATGTGAAGCAAAAAGAGCAAAGGATCACTTGCCTATAGATTTAAAAATCATTTACACTCATTTTTATGATTTTTTACTCGATTCTAATCATACAAATTTTTTCAAAATTCTTCCATTTATACAATATGCAGGTTCAAAATATTCCATTAAAGAATATAAAAGTTATTGTGAATTTTTTATCCACAAAAGTCCTTGCTTGGTGCAAGTAAGAGACCCTTTTATAAAGCTTTTGCTTGCTAATAACCGCTGGAATAAACCTAATGCTGTCTATCGCTTTACTTTAAAAGATGATTTAAATGCTATTTTAGATAGAATTTATTATGCATGGAGTGGGCAAAATAGTCTTGAAAACGCTTTAAACTATCTTTGTTCTTTAGAATTTTTAAGACAAGCTTCTGCGATTAAGGGTTTAAATTGCATCAGTGATATTCATTTTGTTGATACAGACAATGAACTTATGCCAAATAACGCCTTTGAAACTATGAAAAAACTTGCTTTAAAATATAAGCTTAATCCACCAAAAGATAGGGATTTTTTTGAAGGATTGATAGAAGAAAATCTTTTTGCTTTACTTCCTCTTACTCTAAGTCTTAATTATCAAGATGTTTTAACCTATCTTAATAAAGAGGATTTACAAGCTCTTCCAAAATACAGAAACAGCTGGGATAAAACAAAATTTAAAGTGGATCTTCTCATCACTGCTTATCAATTTATGAAACTTAGTAAAAATCAAAGGGATTATATCGATATCAGTGAGCAAATTTTAGGACAAAAGAATTGGTTGTATGAAGGAAGTGATATAAGAATTTATGCAAACAAAAATGAATATAAATGTTATTTTGATGAGCTTTTATGCGAAGCAGCAAAAAAATATTTCAAATATTTTCAAAAAGAATTGATGAAAAGAAATGAAATAGAAAAGGCAAAAAGATTTAGCATAGAGGATATTTTAGAATATTTAAATCAAAATTCTATTTTAAAATTTAAGTTAAAAACCATCTTAGACCAAGAATTAGAAAGCATTAAAAAAATGCGTCCGGATATAGTGGATACTTGGATTTATTATAAAAAATTTGAGAAAAGCTTTAATAGGGAGTGATGATGAAAAGATGTTTAGCTGTGGGAGTTTTTGACCTTTTTCATTACGGGCATTTGAGATTGTTTAAGCAAATCAAACAGAAAGAAAAAAATTCTAAGCTTATTGTAGCCATACAAAAGGACGCATTTGTTTTTAAATACAAACCTCAAATCAAGCTTTTTTATAATGAAAATCAACGCAAAGAAATTTTAAATTCTATAAAAGAGATTGATGAGTTAATCTTTTATACAGAAGTCAATCAAATCGTTAAAGAAGTGGAATTTGATATTTTTTGCGTGGGAGAAGACCAAATTCATAAGGGATTTGAGGAGGCTATTTTGTATTGTAAAAGTAAAAATAAAAAAATTTTAAGAATCAAAAGAACACCGCATATTAGCTCTAGTGATATTAGAGAATATTTAAATCATCAAAAATACAATTCTAATGAAATTTGGGGCTAAATCACAAGAAAGGAAAAATATGGATAATCAAAAAGCGTTAGAGTATTGGAAAAATCTCTCCAAAACTCCGGATTTAACTCAAGAGAGTGTTAAGGTTAATAAAATCAACAACCACTACAAAGAAGATGCAAATTTCATCCTGCGTTTTACGGATAAAAATACAGATATTTTGGACCTTGGAGCAGGGAGCGGAGGGGCTTTAAATTTGTATTATAATAAAATCAATTTTGTTTTAGCAGTAGAAAAATTCAAAGAATTTTCAAATCTCATTGTCCGTGCGGATAATGTTGCAATCATCAATGCAGATATAAAAGATTTTGATACGAATAAAAAATTTGATCTTGTATTGCTTTTTGGTGTGATGCAATTTTTCAATGAGCAAGAAAGCAAACAAATTTATACAAAATGTAAGAAATTCTTACAAAAAGAGGGGGGGGGGAATCCAAATTACTGATTAAACAGCAATTTGGACTTAAAGAAGATGTTTTTGTTGAGTATTCAAATGAACTCAAGCAAAAATATTTTTCTACTTATAGACATATAGATAAAGAGATAGAACTTCTTAAAAATGCCGGATTTAAAACAATTTCAACATTTGACATTTACGATAAAAAAGCAAATCGTTGGGAAAATACGCATTTTTATGCTCTAGTTTGTGAATAAAAAGCGAGTCAATTTTTCTTATTTTTTATCTCAAATGCAAACTTGAACGAGCTTAAATTCTTAAGTGCAATTTTAACAATGAAATAAAATTGCACTTTTTAAAATATTAAGACTCCAAACTCAATATTAAAGCTCTGCACTTTTTTCAATCTCTTTGTAACTTTCTATATAATCTCCCACACGCATATCCTCACAACCCTCAATACCAACTCCGCATTCATAACCCTTAGCAACCTCTCTGACATCATCTTTAAAACGTTTGAGTGAGCTTACATTGCCTTCAAAAATAACAACTCCCTCACGAATGAGTCGAATTTTAGCTCCGCGATTAATCACGCCCTCGCTGACTATACATCCAGCAATTTGCCCTATTTTCGGCACTGATATAATTTGCCTAATTTCAGCTTGTCCTAATTGCTCTTCAGAAACAATAGGACTCATCATACCACTAAGCAAGGCTTTCACATCATCAATGAGATTATAAATCACATTATAAGTCTTAATCTCCACGCCTTTATCTCTTGCTTTTTCTTTAATCTCTCCAGTTGGACGTATATTAAAACCCAGAACTATGGAATTTTCACTTGCACTTGCAAGCTCAATATCGCTTTGAGTGATTCCACCCACTCCGCTGTGAATGATATTGACTTTAATCTCATCATTCCTAAGTTTTTCTAAACTTGCTTTTAAGGCCTCTAAAGAACCTTGCACATCGGCTTTAAGTATTATAGGAAGGGCTTTGAGATTGCCTTCTTTGATTTTAGCTCCAAGCTCATCAATGCTTACTTTGGTCGATTTGCTCAATTCTTTTTGTCGGTTGTATTCATAACGTTTAGCAGCATATTCTCTTGCCTCTTTATCGGTTTTTACAGCAATGAGAATTTCACCTGCTTCAGCAACTTCGCTAAGTCCTACTATAACTCCGCATTCTCCGGGTTTAATCTCTTTTAAAGCTTTTCCTTGATCATCACTCATTGCACGAATTTTACCATAAGCCACACCTGCAACAACAATGCTTCCTATCTTTAATGTCCCATTTTGCACGATAATCGTTGCCACCGCACCGCGTCCTTTTTGCACAGAACTCTCAATCACGCTCGCTTTTGCAAAATTTTTTGGATTGGCTTTAAGCTCCAAAATATCGGCTTGTAAAAGCAGAGTTTCAAGCAAATCTTCAATGCCCTCTCCTGTTTTTGCAGAAACGGGTAAAAATTCATAAGAACCTCCCCATTCTACCGGAATAATATCCATTTCAGAAAGTTGGGTTTTCACCATATCCGGATTAGCTCCTTCTTTATCGATTTTATTAATCGCAATGATGATAGGAACATTAGCCGCCTTTGCGTGATTGATGGCTTCTTTGGTTTGAGGTTTTACTCCATCATCGGCTGCAACGACGATAATCGCTATATCAGTAATGCTTGCTCCCCTTGCACGCATTGCTGTAAAAGCTTCGTGTCCGGGTGTATCTATAAAAGTAATTTTGCGGTGATTTTTTTCCACCATATAAGCACCGACATGCTGTGTGATTCCTCCTGCTTCTGCACTTGCAATGCGACTTTTTCGTATATAATCAAGCAAAGAAGTTTTACCATGATCAACATGTCCCATAATCGTAATCACCGGTGCTCTAGCAAGTAAATCTTTTTCATTTTCAGCACTCTGATAATCTTTGACATAATCAAATGCATCTGCTTCATCGATGGTTTGAATTTCTATGCCAAATTCATCTGCTAAAATTTCAATGGCTTCTTCATCTAAAAAATCATTTTTTGTTGTCATTAAACCCAGCATAAAAAGCTTTGAAATCACTTCACTTGTGTTTTTTCCAATCTTATCCGCAAATTCATAGACACGAATTTCTTTAGGAATGGACACGCTTGTTATGGCTTCATTTTCCTTTTTTTCTACTCTTTTAGGCGGTTTTTTACGGCTTCTTCTTTGTATGCTACCCTCATTGAAATTGAAAGAATTTCCTAAAGATTGACGCAGAATTTGAGGCGGTTTTTTAAGAGTATTGACCGGTTTAATCTGTTCTTTAACACTAAAATCAGGTAAAACGACTTCATTTTCATTATCCAAAGAAATATCGGCAAAATCGTGATTGCTTAAAAAATCCATTTTTTGAGTGCTTTCTTTTTTCACAGCAGGAGCGGATTTTTTTTCTTTTTTCTTTTTCTTTAAATTTTCATCAACATTTGAAAAAATCATCGATAAGCTTAATTGTTCTTTGTTTTGAGACGTTTTGACCTCTTCTTTTTGATTGAGCTCCTCTCTTTCAATGTCTTTTTTTTTCTTAACAATCACAAGTCCGCGTCTTTTTGCTAAAGTTGCACTTGCTATGCTCGGAGTTTTGATTTCTTTGACAGGCTCTTCCTTAACGGATTCTTGTTTTAAGGACTCTTGTTTATTTTCTTCTTTTTTTGTTTCGCTGATTATTTTTGAGGGGATTTGATTTTCTTGTTTTGATTCAGACGCATTTATTTTTTTACTTTCTTTTTCAGTTTTACTTTGAGTGTTTTTAGAATTTTGGTTCTTTTTGGTTTTTGTCTTTTCTTCTTTTTTGTCTTCTTTATCTTTTTTTGGTGTTTTTGTGGATTTTTTAGCAGAATTTGACTTTGAATTTTTTTGAAAAACTTCGGGAATTTTTCCACTTTGTATGTACTCATAAATTGCACCTGCGATTTCTTCTTCGACAGCACTAGAGGCGGATTTTATATCCAGACCTAATTCTTTAACTTTTTCCAAAATTTCTTTGCTTGAGTATCCTGCCTCGTTTGCAATCTCATAAATTCTAATCTTTGCCATTTAAAATAACTCCTTTAAATTCTGCGGAATGATTTTTAGTTTTTTACACATTTTAGAAAATGCTTTATATAAAATTTTTTCTTCTTTTAAAGCACAAGTTTGACACAAATAAATTCCACGTCCTAATTTCACATTAACACAAAGTTTATTTGCATCCATGCTAAAGCGATTTAAAAGCCTTTTTTCAAAACGATTTTTACACACAATACACATTCTAACGGGTTGATGTTTTTTCAAAATTATATCTTTTTTTTTGGATTTTTCAACAAATTTCAAAACCTTTATTATCAAATTCTAAACATTCTATGCGAAAATTGCTGAATTTTTGTGTCATTTTTTGTATAAAAAAATTAACATTTTCTTTATAAACCAAAGAAAAAAAGCTTGAACCTGACCCTGAAAGCGTACTCATTAAAGCTTTATTTTCCAAAGCAAATTTTTGCACTTCAAAAAGCTCGGGTAAATTTTTCATTCTTTGCATTTGATGCAATTTATCCTTACTTGCAAGAGCTAAAAGCTCGTATTTTTTTTCTAAAAAACAGGCTGTTAAAAAAGAAGAATGAGAGAGATTAAACACGCAATCACTCAAGCTTAAATTTGCAGGTAAAGCCTCTCTGCTCTGCTCTGTATTCATTATAGCATCTGGTATGACGATAATGGCTCTTAAATTCTCATCAATGTCTTTTTTAATACTATAAACCTTATTTTCTTCAACAATTGAACATACAAAACCTCCAAGAATGGCAGGAGCGATATTATCCGGATGAGTTTCATAGTTTAAAGCCTCATTTAAAATTTTTTCCTTTTCTATCTTAAAACCGCTCATCGCATAAGCACCTACAATCGCACCTACAATTGTTGCAGAAGAACTGCCAAGCCCACGCGATAAGGGAATATTGTTTTTAAAAATAAAGCGAAAATGATTTTTTTGTCCGCTTAATTTTTGATAAATTTCATTAAAAATTTGGATAAAAATATTGTTCTTTTTCAAATGGATATTATCACTTCCTTCTCCGCTCACACTAAGGCTTGAAACATTTGATTTGTAAATTTCTATTTCATTAAAAAGTCCAAGACTCAATCCCAAACAATCAAAACCCGGTCCTAAATTCGCACTCGTAGCGGGAACTAAAATTTTCAAATTTTATCCTATAACTGCATCTAAAAAATAAAAGGGTAGATTATCATTTTTTAGATTAAGTTCTTGTAAATTTTGGGGCAAAAAAAACTTAGCGGGAGTGTTTTTTTCTAAAACAATCTCTCCATTTTTATAAATAAAGCATAAATTTTTATTCGCACTGATAGGCTTAAAGCCATTAAGCTCAAATGCACTTACCGCAAATAAAGGGATATTTTTAACCAAACTTAAGGTTTTTAAACTCACATAAGAAATTTTAATCCCCATAAAAGAACCCGGTCCATTAGCATAAATCAAACGCGAAAATTCAAATTCTTTGAGTAAAATTTGTAGAATTTTTGGCACAAATTCATCAGCTTTTTCTTCACTCTCATAACTTTTTATGAGTTTCTCACCTTCATAAATTCCAAGCATTAAGGGCTTAGAAAGCCCATTGAGTAAAAGAGTGAATTTTTTTATGCAAAGACCTTTTCATAAGCTTTTTCATAATTTTTGCTAAGAGTTACAACTTCATAAGCATCTTTATCTTCAAGCAAAGCCTTAGTCAGCAAATGATTAAGATGATGACTTCCTGCATAAGAAATATAATCCCCAAAAACACGGCTTCCAAGTAGGGTTAAATCTCCTATTGCATCTAAAATTTTATGACGCACAAATTCATCTTTAAATCTTAAGCCTTCAGGGTTTAAAATGCGATTATCATCTATGACTATGGTATTTTCTAAACTTCCTCCAAGCCCTAAATTCATAGCTCTTAAGGCTTTAACATCTTTTAAAAATCCAAAAGTTCTTGCACGGGCAATCTCTTCTATATAGTTTTTTTTGCTGAATTCAAAACAATAATTTTGCTCACCAATGACCGCATTATCAAATTTAATGGTATAATTAATTTTAGGGATTTTACTTGGAATAAGCTTTACAAATTTATGCCCCTCTTTTACCTCAATAGCCTTTTTAATCACTATGATTTTTTTAGGAGCATCAAGCTCTTTAATCCCTGCTTCATCAAGCATCATACAAAAACTAATGCTACTTCCGTCCATTACAGGAGCTTCGTTTGCATTAAGCACGATGCGGATATTGTCAATCCCATACGCATTGATGGCACTCATTAAATGCTCGATTGTAGAAACATAGCCCCTATTATCTCCTATCACGGTCGCCATTTGTGTATTAATCACATTGTTAGGTTCTGCCTTGTAGCTTATATTTAAATCTTTTCTAAAAAAAACTATGCCACTATTTGCTTCTAAGGGCTCAAGCATAATCTCTATAGGTTCTCCTTTATGAAGTCCTATACCTACGCCTTTTACAGCTTTTGCTAAAGTTATTTGTTTCATTTGTTTTCACCTATCTTTTTCTTTGCTTCATTTAAAACTTTATAAATATTATTTTCTATCCATTTTCTATCCTGCCATTGTTCAGGTCTTGTTTCTACACCTTGAACTAAAACTCCAAAATGCAAATGATCCCCTAAGGCTAAACCGCTTGTTCCGGTATTTGCAATCACACTTAAAGCATGACTTGTCTCACCCTCATTAACATTTTTCGAAGAACAATGCCCATAAAGACTATAAATTCCAAATCCATGATAAAGGATTAAATTTAAACCATAAATTCCGTTTTCATTTGCAAAAACAACTTCTCCTTCATTGTTATTAATAATCGGTGCTCGTGCCACACTCGCTAAATCTAAGCCCATATGATAAGAATCGCTGACAAATTCTCCTTTATAAGAATAAAATCTATGGTCTGCAAAATCTGCTACCTTAGCTCCATTCTTAAGTGGCAAGAAAAGTTTAAGATTAAAATTATCCAACTTGTCTTCTTTGATTTCGGAGGTGATTTTATGGATTAAATCTTCATTGATAGAGCGTAAAGTTTCATTAACGAATTTAAATTTGCCAAGAAGACTTAAATTATTATCTTTTGGGGCGTATTGCTCTGCTAAATCGTGAATTTTTCCCTCTAAAAATTGATCGCTTAGATTAATGTTTGAAGTGCGGTATTTGCGGTTTAAAAGGGCATATTTTATTGCTTGTTTTGAAATGTTTCCAGCTTTATCTTTGGCAACAACAAAGGCTTTAAATTCCTCATCTCTTGCATCCCAAGCAATCAAAGCAGCATAATACCCTTCTTTAACATAAGGGAGGGCTTTAAAAATTTTATTGCGATTTGTTTGTATATAAACTTCGTCTAAATTTTCATCACTACTGCTAAAAACCACACTAGCCGCCCCACCCTTTTCAATCTGATAAGAATGGCTTAAAATATCGATTTTAGGACTTGTTTTATCAACCACAACAAGGATTTGTTTTTGAATTTTATTGCCAAAAAAATTCCAAAAACTTCTATCACCGACTTCAACTTCTAAAATATAAGATTTAATCTTTTCTTTATAGGCAGATTTTGGAAGCTTAACCTGCAGAGTGAGGTCTTTTTTATCTTTAATTTTTTCATCAAGTAAAATTAAGCCCGAATCGTTGCTGTCTTTTTTTAGAATGATTTTTACATTTTTAATCCCACTATTTTCATCTTTAATATCAAGCGAAATAGGATTTTCAAGATTATTATAAATCAAGTCTTGAGATAAAATTTGAGGGTGTTTTTTTTCAAAAAAATTGCTTTTAAACACGAAAAACCCGATGATAACAAATAAAACTAAAATCAATCCATAAAATTTTGTTCTTTTTCTCACTTAAATACCCTAAAAACTTTCAATGCTTAACAAATTTTATAATTTTTAAGAAAATGTTAGGTTAATATTCGCTTAATTGTATCAAAAATTATAAAATTTCTCTGAGTTTGTTTGCTTTACCCATCCATTTTTTAAGTTCATCAAAACGATTTTCTTGTATCATTTTTTTGCACGTATCAAGCTCCTTTTCAAAGCACTCTATTGATTTTAGGACATTGTCTTTATTTTGTTCAAAAATACTGCCCCACATTATAGGAGAGGATTTTGCAATGCGACTCATTCCTTTAAAAGAACTGCCGCCTAAATGCACGATATTGCGTTTATTTTCTTCTTTCATCACAAAATTCGCCAAAGAAAAACTGATAACATGGGGCAAATGTGAGATGATGGCTGTGTGATGATCATGTGCAAAACTATCCATAAAAACAATCTTCATTCCCAAATGAGAAAAAATTTCCACCGCTCTTTTTTGATGCAAATCATCGGCAACCTCACTATCGCAAAGTATGCAAACAGCGTCTTTGTAAAGCTCTTTAAAAGCTGCTTTTGGACCGCTATTTTCTGTACCTGCCATAGGATGAGCAAAAAGAGTTTGTTTAAGGAGTTCTTTTGGTAAGCTTTCTATAATCTTTCTTTTTGTGCTTCCAAGCTCTATAATGGTTGTATTTTTAGGAAGTTTTCTTAAATCCTGTAAAATTTTTATAATGGCATCAACAGGAGTGGCAATAAAAATAATATCACAAATTTTAAGATTTTTAAATGAAATTAATTCGTGTATAAGTCCTAGATTCAGTGCATCTTGCTCATTTTGTTTGTCAATATCAAGTCCATAAACAGCACTGATGAGTTTATTTTCCTTTAAACAAAGCCCTAAAGAACCGCCAATAAGCCCAAGTCCTATAATTGCTATTTTCATAAATTTTTCCTTAATAATCATATTGTTAAATGTTTTTTGTTATTATACTAAACTTTAATATTTTTTTAGGTAAATAAGGTATGAAAAAAATCATTAGCATTTGTGTTTTTTGCACCTTTTCAAGTGCAGCAATTCTTAAAGAAATTCGATTTAATGGACTTCATAGTCTTTCTTATAGCACAGCATTGAATATTATGGACTTAAAAACCGGTGAAGAAATCAGCGAGGCAAAAATCAATACAGGCATTCTTAATCTTTACAAACAAAATTATTTTAAAAATATTGTCGCTGAAGAAGAAAATGGAATTTTAAATATAACGCTTGTTGAAAAACCAAGTATAGCTAAAATCACCATCACAGGTATAGCCTCAAATGATAGAAAGCAAGTAGAAAGCATTTTGGGTATAAAAAGAGGAAGTTTGTTTGATGAAGTGAGTGCAAAAGAAGCGAGTGAGAGGATTAAAGCCTTTTATGACAATAAAAGCTTTTTTGATACAGTTGTGGAATTTAAACTTAAATCCTTAGAAAATACAGAGGGTTTAGAGCTTGAATTTATAGTCAATCGTGGTGAAAACATAGTCATTGACAAGGTTCATCTTAGTGGAAGTAAAGAATTGTCTTATTCAGACATTGAGCCTGCAATTATAAACAAAGAAAAAGAATTTATGGGCTGGATGTGGGGAAGAAATGATGGAAAACTTAAAATTTTCGAACTTGCAAATGATAGTTCAAGAATCACAGATGAATATATGAAAAAAGGGTATTTAGATGTGCAAGTTTCGCCCCCTTATCTTAAAACTTATACTGATATTTATAGAGCGGATTTGACCTATTTCATTAAAGAAAATGAACCCTATAAAATTGTCAGCATTTCGATAGAAAATCCTTTATTTGATGAAGAAACGAATGCACAAACTGCTAAAGATTTACAATCTCAAGTCGGTAAAATCATCAATATAGAAAAGGTTAGAGAGGATATAAAAACCATAGAAACGCAAAGTGCTGATCTTGGTTATGCCTTTGTTGAAGTTTTGCCTGACATTCAAAAAGACAGAGAAAAATTAGAGGTTTCACTGATTTTTAGAGTCATTCCTCATGAAAAAGTGCATATAAGAAATGTTATCATTTCTGGAAATTCTCGCACAGTGGATAGAGTTGTCCGCCGTGAGCTTTTCATCACTGAAGGAGAGCTTTATAACCGAACAGATTTAACCGATTCTAAGAATGCTTTAAGGAGAACTTCGTATTTTGACAATGTTGAGATTAAAGAAGAAAAAGTTAATGATACCGAAGTTGATTTAGTTGTTGAAGTTAAAGAGGCTTCAACAGGGTCAATTGGCGGAGGTATAGGTTATAGCTCAAGCGATGGCATACTTTTAAATGCTTCATTGTCTGATACTAATATCTTTGGGTCAGGTTTTAAAAGCTCGGTTTTTATAGATAAAAGCGATGAAACCTTGTCGGGAAGAATTTCTTTGATTGAACCAAGATTGTTTGATTCGCTCTATAGTTTAGGCGGTTCAATCTATGCTAATGACTATGATTGGGACAATTATTCTGAAAGAAGTTATGGTTTTGATTTAACCTTAGGAAGACAATTTGCACGATATTTTAATGCGAGTTTAACCTACAATCTTGAACAAAGTGATATTTATCGCTTAAGCCCTACCCTTCGCAGAACAGGTTACGAACTTGGCAAAACTTATAAAAGCTCTGTTACTCCAGCAATTTCTTTTAATAATACCGATGATTATTATTTGCCGCGTTCAGGTTTTATTGCTTCAACAGCTCTTGAATATGCAGGTGTTGGCGGGGACCAAAAATTCTTATATTCAAGCTCTAAATTTAATTTTTATCAAGGTTTAGAAGAATTTATAGGTTATGACTTAATATATCGCTATAAAGCAAGTTTTTATAAGGTTTGGGATAATGGTTATTTACCTATCAATCAAAGAATTTATCTTGGTGGCATACGCTCTATTCGTGGATACGACACTCGCTCCGTCAGCCCAAAAAATCAATGGGGAGATGAAGTAGGTGGCACGATAGCCTTTGCAAACTCTGTAGAATTAAGTTTTCCTTTAATCAATAGAGTCAAGCTTAGAGGAAGTATGTTTTTTGATTATGGAGCTATAGGACGCAAAAATATTGATGAAATTCAAAGAATGAGTACAGGTGTAGGTATAGAGTGGATTACTCCTATAGGACCTTTACAACTCATTTTTGCTAAACCTATCAATGACAAACCCGGAGATGACACAAATGTCTTTGAATTTTCTATTGGAACAAGATTTTAATGAAATTTAATATTTAAATCAAAGAATTTTGCTATAATTTTAAGAAAATTAAATCAGGTGATTTTATGAATTTTATAGATATTTTTTCCAAAATTAGAAAAAAACAATCTAATCCTAATGAAGCTCCAAACCATTGGGTTAAATGCCCAAATTGTCATTCTTTAATCTATGATAAAGAAATACAAACTTGTTTTAATGTTTGTCCAAAATGCAATTATCATATGAGAATTTCAGCTAAAGAAAGAATTGAACTTTTAAGTGATGAAGGCAGTTTTGTTGAATTTGATATGAATTTAGAAGCAACTGATCCGCTTAAATTTGTTGATAGCAAATCCTATAAAAAAAGACTTGCAGAAAGTGAAAACAAAACAGGCAGAAAAAGTGCTGTTATTAGCGGAGAATGTAGTATTAATGGACTTAAAACTCAACTTGTAGTTTTTGATTTTTCTTTTATGGGCGGAAGTTTAGGTTCGGTTGAAGGTGAAAAAATTGTTAGAGCCATCCAAAGAGCTATCACCAGCAAAAGCTCTCTTATCATAGTCAGTGCAAGCGGGGGTGCAAGAATGCAAGAAAGCACTTATTCTTTAATGCAAATGAGTAAAACAAGTGCTGCTTTAAAGCTTTTAAGTAAAGAAAAACTTCCTTATATCAGCGTTTTAACTGATCCTACTATGGGCGGAGTATCGGCTTCTTTTGCTTGGCTTGGGGATTTAATCATAGCAGAACCCGAAGCTCTTGTCGGTTTTGCAGGTGCAAGAGTGATTAAGCAAACCATAGGAGCTGATTTACCAGAAGGTTTTCAAAAAGCTGAATTTTTACTTGAGCATGGACTTATTGACGCAATCATTCCAAGAAACGAGCTAAAAAAATATCTAAGCGATATGCTTGAATTTCTAGGAGGGAAATAATTTGCAAATCAATATCTTTTATATACAAAAAGATGATGAATTTAGCATTTTAAAAGAAAAATACATTAAACTCATTTCTAAATATGCCATTTTAAAAGAAAATAATCTTTTAAACAAGACAATTTCTAAGGCACAAAACTTAGGGAGTTTAGAAGCTAAAAAAAGCTATGAACAAGCCTTTTTGCCCTATAAAAAGGGTTTTTGCATTGTTTTAGATGAGAGGGGCAAAGAACTTACAAGCTTTGAATTTGCAAAACTTTTAAGGGATAAAAACGAGCTGAATTTTTTTATCGGCGGGGCTTTTGGATTAAGAGAGGAATTCATTAAAGATTTTAGCTTTAGTCTTTCTTTAAGTCGCTTAACCCTAGCTCATCAATTTGCAAAAATTCTTTTGCTTGAACAAATTTATCGTGCCTTTTGTATTCATCATAATCACCCATATCACAAATAGGAAAATAATAATGAAAAAAAATGATATACAATTTTTAAAAAAAATTTTAGAAAAAAGAAAACAAGTTATTTTAGAGAATTTAAAAGGAAATTCGAAAGAAATTAAAGCCTTACACAATAGCGTTCCAAGTGATAATATAGACTTTTCAACTATAGAATCGAATTCACAAATCAATTTTACAATCAACGCAAATTTAAAGCAAGAATTAAAAGAAGTGGAAGAATCTTTAAATAAAATCAAAAATAACAATTTTGGAATCTGTGAATCTTGTGAAGAATTCATTGACATTGAGCGTTTAAAAATCAAGCCTCACGCAAAATACTGCATCAATTGTAGGGAAAATTTAGAAAAAGGAGAATTATTATGAAAATTAAATCATTTATTTTCGCAAGCATTATTTATATAGCATTTATCGGTGGCTTTGCGTTTTTTCTTGATTTAGGAGATTATACTTTAAGTATAGAAAGCTTTAGTTTGACTCTTCCTATTGCCATTTGGTTTGTTGCACCGCTTTTGATTTTTTTCATTTTAACCTTACTTCATCTAAGTTTTTATAGTCTTTTCAATGCCTTTAGATTCAGACATTTTTTTAAAGATGCAGATAAATTTGAAGATTTTGCTAACGATTTGCTTTTAGAAAAAAAATCCAAAATATCCTTTCACACTAAAGAATTTAAGCGGGTTTGTGAAATCGCAAAAAGTCTTAAAACTCAAGAAAAAATCCCAAATCTCAATCAATTCAATGAAATTTTAGATACAATAAAAAAAATACACGATGGAGAGTATGTCAATCTTGGTAAATTTAAGCTTGAAAACAATAATATTTTATCCATACAAAATGAAAAAAATCATCTCAATAAAGATATAAGTTATGCTTACAATAAAATCAAAAATATCAATCACATTAAAGATGAACTCGAACAAACCGCCTTTGAACTTCTTTTGGAAAAGGGCACATACGAGCAAATTAAAAATGTAAAAATTCCAAAAAATTCTCAACAAGTTTTAAATTTGATTCAACGTTTTAAAAATAAGAATTTAGAATTGAGTCCGGTTGAATTTGAAGTTTTGCTTCAAAATTCAAATCTTGATGAAAAAGAATATTTAAAGATTGCAAAAATGAGCGTTAATCTCTTAAATCCCGATGCAATCTTAAATATATTTTTAAAAATTAAGAATCAAAAAAGCGAAGCTTTGAGGGCTTATTTGTATCTTTTAGCTGAATTTTCAATGTTTGATGAGCTTTTAGAGCAGATTAAAAACGATGATAAAAAATTTGCAGATTTCAAAGCCGTATTAGCCCTTAGAGACAAAAATATTAAAATCAATTTAAATCAACTCATCAATGATTGATTTTACTAAAAAACCTTTATTTTTAGCTCCAATGGCTGGTTTTTCGGATTTGCCATTTAGAAATCTTGTGAAAAAATTTGGTGCTGATGTGACCATAAGTGAGATGATTAGCTCCAATGCTTTAGTTTATGAGAGTAAAAAAAGTTTGCAAATGCTTCAAAAAGGTGAGCTTGAAACGCCTTATCTTGTCCAAATTGCTGGAAGTGATGCGGAGGTGATTAAAAAAGCTGTTGCAATTCTTAATGATTTTGATTTTGTTGATGGTATAGATTTTAATTGTGGTTGTCCGGTTAATAAAGTTGTAAAACAATGTGCCGGCAGTGCCTTGCTTGAAAATTTAGAGCTATTTAAAAGCTTGGTTTATACAATCAAACAAAACAATAAAAAACCCTTAACAAGTGTGAAATTTAGATTAGGATTCAATGAAAAATACCCTGAAAAAATGGCTCGAATTTGCGAAGAAGCAGAGGTTGATTTTATCAGCATACACGGACGTACAAGAAAACAGCTTTATAGCGGAAAAGCTGATTATCAATCCATTGCTTATGCAAAGCAAAGCGTGAAAATTCCGGTCATTGCAAATGGTGATATTGATGCTAATAATGCCAAAGAAGTTTATCATATCACAAATTGCGATGCTTTAATGATAGGCAGAGCAAGCATTGGTAATCCTTGGATTTTTTATGAGATTAAAGAAAATAAAAAAATCAGTCAAGATTTTAAAAAAGAAATGATTTTATTTCATTTTGAACAAATGCTTAAACACTACAAAAAACAAGGTTTGAGTATATTTAGAAAGCACTTGCATCAATATTCTAAAGATTGCAAAAATGCTAGTGCTTTTAGGGATGAGGTTAATAGAATCAGCGATGAGAGCGAAATGAGAAGAAAGATTGAAAACTTTTTTTCATCTCTATAAATTTTTATATGAGCTAAAATATCTTTAAAATAATAAAAATAAATCAAAAAATAGTATAGATTTTTAGAAATAAAAACTAAAAAAATATCGCCAAACTCATTAAGATGAAGCAAAAGCCAAAATAGAATGTTAATATTTCTCTATCTTTTTAAAATAATTCAGATTTATCGCCAAATGAAGCAATAAGTTTATTTTAATTAAAATAAGATTTATAATTTTTATATTGTAGAGTAAATATTTAATTTGATGAGCAATAATATAAAATCAAATTTAAAGAAATCTCTAAAAATTAATTCCTAAAGAATAACCACAAAAAGCTTTTTAAACATTAAACCTTTTGAGCAATAAACATTGAGCTGATTCCAAAGCTAAAATCTTTCAATTCTAATACCTTAAAATCAACATCTTCAAGCTCTTTGACAAATTCTTCTTGACTTAAAAATTCGTCTATGGAATTTGGCAAATACTTATAAGCTTCTTTGTTTTTGCTAATCAATCCCCCTATAAAAGGCAGTATATTTTTAAGGTAAAAATCCCTAAAAAATGCTATAAAACCTTTTTTCTCTCTTCGTGTAAATTCCAAAACTAGCAAAATTCCATCTTTTTTAAGTATCCTTGAAAATTCCCTTAATGCTTCTTGTCTTTGCATAACATTGCGAATTCCATAACTTATACTTACAATGTCCGCATTTTCAAGTTCTAAAGGCAAATTTTGAGCCTTAGCTTCGATAAATTCAAGGTCCTTAAACCTTTGTTTTGCAATCTCTAGCATAACTTTGCTAGGGTCTATACCCTTAATAGTGTTGATATTTTTTTTTAATTTCAAAGCACTCTTTTGCCAAATTTCTATCATATCTCCTGTGCCACACGCCACATCAATGATATTTAAATCCTGTTTTAAATAAAGATTTAAAACCCTCTCACAAGCCTTTTTACGCCAATTTATATCCATACCAAAACTTAAAATTCTATTGCTTTTATCGTAAGTGGGTGCGATTTGATTAAACATTTCTATGATTTTTTCTTGTTTTTGCATAAACTAGCCTTTATAAATTCTTAAATTTTTACTCGATATATCAATCCATTTTAAAACTTTTTTTCTTTTTTTCATTATTTTTGAGAAGGATTTTTTTTGAGAATTTAAAAAATATTTATCACTCAACTTGTTTAAACTTTTGAGATTAAAAAGACTCTTAAAATACTCTAAAAATACAGATATTTGCATAAATTTAAAAGCAAATTCCTCATATTCAAAATCTTTAATCAAAAATTTTTTAAATAAAATAAGTTTTTTTCTAAACTCAAATGCTACAAGCTGTTTAAAAAACACATCCTTTTGTAAGCCCTGATAAAAGGAGCTTTCTTTGATAAAAATATCAAAATCATTAAACAAATCATTGAGCTCTTTTGAACTCAATGCCAAAAGCAAAGAATCTTCTTGGTCTTTAGACTCTAAAATCAAAGAACTTTTCTCTGCTAAATTTTTAAATTTTAAAGCCAAAAGTTCACTTAAATTTTTATCAAAAACCTCATCAAAACTCGATAAAATAATAAAAATTTTTTGAGTATAAAGATAAAATTCATACAAATCATCTTTTTGTTTGTTTTCTAAGCATAGATTCCAATAAAATTTTAATTTTCTAAACAAATAAAACAAAAAAATTCTAAAACCATCAAAAGCACCGATTGCATCGGGAAATTCAAGTGTAAAATTTTGATTTTTTTCTATGATTTTAAAGCATTTTTCTATATCAAAAGTATGCAGATTATAACCATAAAGACTTAAAATTTTGCTATCAAGATTGATTTCTTTTAAAACTTTAAAATCTCTTGGAATGGAGAAATTTTCAGCATCTTTTAAGGTTTCAAAAAAAATCTTTAAAACGCATAATTTAGGATTTTCATAAAGTTCGATATAACTTTTCAACGAACAAAATTTAAATTCCAAACTCTTTTTCTTAAGCACAGGAGTGAGAGCATTTTTTTGCTCTTTTAAAAAAACTTTTTGAGATATTTCTTTTTTATCTTGTTCTAAAAACTCATTTTCTGCTAAGATAATTTTAAAATACTTTTCTCCTATACTTTGAAATTTAACCCTTTTTTGAGATGAAATTTGCGTATAAAAAACGCTTATATCCACACTTTGAAATTGTATCCCATCTCTTTGTAAATTAGAAACAATGCAATCATTAGCAAGTAAAAAACTTTTTTGAATTTCATAAACCATTTTGGAAAACCTTATGGTTTATTTTAGCTAATTTTGCTTAAGACTTATTGACATTTTGAACAAGAATCAACATAAACACAAAGAGCTAAGTGTTTGACTTTGTTGCCAAGTTTTTTTTCTAAACCCTGTTGATATTCATCGAGTTTGGCTTCTTTAAAGCTCATATCCTCGATACTTCCGCATTGCTTACAAATAATATGAATGTGTTCTTGTTCGTAAATATCATAGCAAGTTTTTTGGTTGGTTGCATTGACCTCAACGACCAAGCCTTGTTCTTGTAGGGTGTTGATATTTTTATATACGGTTGCTAGGGAGATTGAAGGGTATTCCTTTTTTATCTCTGCATAAAGCTCATCAATATTTGGATGCTCGTGCCTTTTTAATATCTTTAAAACACAAAGTCTTTGTGGAGTAGCCTTTAATTCGTGTTCTTTTAATAATTGTAATAATTCCATCTCAAAAAACCTTATTATTTATTTAAGCTAAAATCATATAAAAATTATCTTTAAAAAAAGTTTATATTAAATAATATTTTTTATCCATAAAAAATTTAAGTTTAATTTGCCAAAAATTTAAGGGTGTTTTATATCATTTGATGATTTCATCAACAAATATAAATCATCATTTATCTTAAATACAAGATTTTTAAAAAATCAAATGAATAAAGCAATTAGATTTATTAAAATTATAGATTGAAAAGAGTAAAGTTTTGAATTTTTATGTATTGTCTTGGTGAATTTGTTAAAAAGTGTAAAATCTGCCGCCATGAACAAAGATTTGTTTTAATCAATGACATGAGTTTTAACTCTTCTTGCTAAACTTTGTGTATCAAGCCCCAAGGATTTTTCTACTTCATTTGTATTGCCGTGTGTTATAAACTGATCTTCGTATTCAAAACTTATGATTTTAATGTTTAAATCATTTTCTTGCAAAAAAGCATTCAATAAATTTGCTACACCACCTATTTTAGCATTTTGACTGAATACAAACCAAATTTTAGTCCTTTGAGCAAGTTTTTTCAATAATTTCTCATCCAAAGGTTTGATGAAGATTAAATCAATCAAATTTGCAAAATCAGGCTCTTCCTCACAGAGTAAATCCAAAACCTGCTTTGCCTTTCCAACACCTTGTCCATAACCTAAAAAAGCTATTTGACTTTGATTTTCAATCAAACATTGAGCCTTAGCTAACTCAATCTTACAGGGCATAAATTCATCATCTAAAATAAAAGCCCCTCTTGGATAGCGAAAAGCAAGGACTCCTTGATGATGATAAGCATAAATCATTATATTTTCCATCATTTTTTCATCGCGAGGAGCAAGCAGGGTCAAATTTGGAATACAAGCTAAAAAACTCACATCAAAAGCTCCTTGATGTGTCTCTCCATCTTCTCCTACAATGCCGGCTCTATCAATTGCAAATACAACATTTAAATTCATAATTGCACAATCATGGATAATTTGATCATACGCACGTTGTAAAAAAGTACTATAAATGGCTATAAAAGGTTTAAAGCCCTCTTTTGCCATTGCAGCCATTGAAGTAACGGCATGTTGTTCTGCAATAGCCACATCCCAAAATCTATCAGGGTATTCCTCAATCAGCCTTTCAAGTCCTGTTCCGCTTGGCATTGCTGCAGTGACTCCAACAATATTTTCATATTTTTGTGCCAAAGCAAGAAGATTTTGTGTAAAAAGCTCGGTGGCACTTTTTCTAACCACTCCCTTTTTCACACTCTTGCCACTATCAATGTCAAAGGCTGTAACCCCATGCCATTTTGCATGTTTGCCTTCTGCTGGAGCATAACCTTTGCCTTTGGTGGTTTGAGCGTGTATCACACAAGGTTTTTGCATAATTTTAGCTTGTTTTAAAGCATTGATGAGTTCTTTAAAATTATGCCCATCAATAGGACCTATATATTCAAGTCCTAATTCCTCAAATAAAAACCCCGGAGCCAAAAGTTTAAAACCCTCTTCAAAACGTTTTGCCATATAAGCAGCACTATCGGGTAAGAATTCGAGAATTTTTTCTATTCTTTTTTTAAATTTTTGATAGGTTTGAGTTGCCATTACACTTGAAAGATGCTTAGAAATCGCACCAATAGGCTTTGAAATACTCATTTCATTATCATTTAAAATAATCACACAAGGGTATTTTCTATCGCCAAGCTCATTTAAAGCTTCATAAGCCATACCTGCACTCAAGGCTCCATCGCCGATTAACACCACAGGAATTTTATCCTCTTGCTTTAACTTTATCGCTTTGCAAACCCCCAAAGCTAAAGAAATTGAAGTGCTAGAATGTCCAGCGATAAAGAAATCTCCTTCATCAGGCTTAGTATAACCACTCATTCCACCAAATTGTCTTAGAGTGTCAAAATTTTTTCTGCCACTTAAAAGTTTATGCGGATAAGATTGATGAGAAACATCAAAAATAAAAGGATTCTTTGTTGCATCAAAAACCAAATGCATGGCTATACTTAGCTCTACAACTCCTAAATTTGAGCTTAAATGCCCCCCATTTTTACTTACGACTTGAATGATTTTTTCTCTCAATCTTAAAGCCAAATTTTCAAGCTCATTCAAACTCAAATTTTCAAGCTCATTTTTTGTGTGAGCGAGTTTTTTATTCATTATTAACCATTTTTTTAATTTTTGTTAAACGATTATTAAGATTAGATTCAATATTTCCTGCGTCACTTAAAACCACAACACTGCCTTTACTAATCGCATCATCTAAATTGATTTTAATATGGGCATTGTCTGAAAATTTCTCTTTTAAATAATCAAAATCATTAGAATTGACCTTAAGTTCAATCGCACTTGCACCTTTTAATTCTGAAATCAAATCCTTTGCCAAAGCATAAGCAATCTTTTTAGAATCCTCATTAAGTTCTTTTAAAATCACTTCTTTAGCAATGTCTATGGCTGTATCTGCAAGGTCTTTTTCATTTTTTTCGACAAAAGAATCCAAATTTTGACACGCTTCATCAAGTTTCATCACACTTTTAAGATATTTATCCTTTAAATCAATGAGTTCTTTATCAAATTCTGCTTTAGCCTTTTCATAACCCTCTTTTGTAAATTTTTCTTTAGCATTTTCAAGTTCGGAATTTAAACGATTGTTAAATTCACTTTCTTGACTCTCAATTTGCATTTGAAGTTTGATAATATTATTTGACATTTCATCAGTTTTTTTCAACAAATCCTCAACGAAACTTGGCTGGAAAAGCGGTTCAGGGCTTGTCTTTTCTTCAAGTTGAATTTCATTGTTTGCTGGATTTGGAGTCTTAGGTGTTGGATGATTTTCTTTATTTTCTTTTTCAGTATCATTTTGAGAATTGTGTTTTTCAGGTTCAGCAAATTCTGTAATGACTTTAAAATGATAATCCTCAACCACATGCTGATTTGAAGTTTTGCTTGAAATTACATTGCTACGACTAATCATAAATAACCTATTCTATCATTTCATCTGCATCGCCGGTTTGGACTAAACCTTGCTCTGCAAGTTTTTGCACAACCTCAACGACTTTTCTTTGAGCATCTTCAACGTCTTTAACTCTAACCGCACCTAAAAAGCCCATTTCCTCCAAAAAGGCTTCACTTGCACGTGTGGACATATTTGAAAGGAATTTTTGCTTGAGCTCCTCACTCGCACCTTTTAAGCCTATCATTAAATCTCGTTTATCTACAGATTTAAGAATTTCGCGAATCGCTGGTGTGCTAAGTTTTGAAATATCATCGAAAGTGAACATAAGTTCTTTAATGGTTGCTGCCAAACGTTCATCACTTTGCTCGATATAAGCAATTGTAGATTTAGATGCCTTTTGTCCTAAGCGGTTAAGCACTTCAGCCACAGCTCTAGGACCCCCGACCTCAACTTTATAAGAAGCAAGACTTTCAAGTTTGCTTTCAAGCACAGCAGACACTCTTTTGATAATGCTTGGAGAAATATCGCCTAAATTTGCCATTCTTATGACAACTTCAGCCCTTAATTCATCACTAAAATATTCTAAGGTTTCTGCTGCATGAATGGAATCCATATGAGCTAAAATAAGGGCAATGGTTTGTGGGTGTTCTTTAGTGATAAAATCTGCGAGTTGTTGCGGTTTGATTTGCCCTAAATAAGCAAAATTTTCATTATTTTCCATACTTTTGGTGAGTTTTTCTAAAATTTTATTCGCAATCTCTGGTCCAAAAGTTCTGAATAAAATTTCTTTAGCGTATTCCAAACCACCGCTTTTAATGTATTGATTGGATTGTAATAGGGTATAAAATTCCTCTAATACCGCAGTAGCAATGGCTCTATCAACATTTTTTGCCATAGCTATATAACGTGAAATTTCAGTAATAACATCAATCTCCATATGAGAAAACACAGAAGTTGTCGCATCTTCTCCTAATTGTATCAAGAATATTGCGACTTTTTCAGGCATTGATAAATCATCATAGACCATCTTTTGTTCTTCATTAAGCTTAATCATCTACATATCCTTATTTTCATTAAAATCAGAATCACTTTGGATAAGATTTTGAAGTAAAGCCGCAATTTCTTCACTTTTATCTGTCACCAAACCACGCAATTTTTCAAGCAAAAGGTCGTATTGAATAGAATCTTCATTGAAATTATCACCAAAACCTAGTTGCTCCTCAACCTTTTTCCTTGCTGCATTAAATTTCTCTAAAGCATCTTCTGCATCATCTAAAGCAACATTTGGACCTTGCTGTTCTTCTTCGGCAGCCGCAATGTCTTCAAGCATTTTGCGAGTGAAAGGTTCGATAACTTTTTTGTAAAAAATGAAAAGCAAAATCGCAGCAATAAAATATTTAACAGGTGGAATAAAAGGTTCGATAAAGCGACCATAAAAGGTTTTAACCTTACTTTCAACCTTAACAGATTCACGATAAAAAGGTAAATTTTGCACCACGACACTATCACCTCTTTGGGCATTGAAATTAATCGTGCTTTTAACAACTTCTTCAATTTTTTTAAGTTCCTCTTCTTTTACAGGCACATATTCACTTTGCACATTTCCATCTGCATCGACATTTTCTTGATACTTACCATCAATAGCCACAGCAGCAGAAGTCCTTAAAACAACTCCAAATTGTTTTTTGGTATTGGTTATAGTTTTTGAAAGCTCGTTATTTGTAGTGACTTGATTCTTCTTATAAGATTCAATTTGTCCGCTATTATCGAGTCCTTCAACCGGACCTATATTTGAAACCGCTCCGGGCACACCTTGAATTTCTGGGTCTTTTCTGCCTTGTCTCTCCTCATCTAAAGTTTGCTCACTTCTTATGATAGGATTTGGGTCAAAAATTTCGCTTTGAGATTCTTGTTTAGAAAAATCAAAATCCGTATTCACATTGACTTGAATTTTATCTCTACCTCCTGCAAAAGGAGCGATAGCACTGATAATTTTTTCTTCTAAATCCCTTTCATAATCTCTTTTATATTTCACTTGTGCAGCAATAATATCGCTCTCATAAGCTTCTTGTTCATCTAAAGGCACACCATTTTGGTCTGTGATACTCACATTATCTTTACTCAATCTTGCCACAGCAGCTGAAACAATATTTTTAATCCCATCAATTTGTTTTCTTGTGAGCTTTAAACCTTCTTTAATGTTTAAAACCACAGAAGCTGTCGGTGGCACTTGTCTTTCAGTAAAAACGCTTTCTTTTGGGAAGGCTATATGCACTTTAGCACTACGAATAGGTTCTAAAGTTTCAATCGTTCTTGCAAGCTCACCCTCAATAGCTCTTTGTTTTTTAATCCTTTGTTCTTCACTTGTCGCACCAAAAGCCTGTTGGTCAAAAATTTCAAAGCCTACGCGATTGTCTTTAATCAGCCCTTCAGAAGCGATAAACATTCTTTGTCTTAAGACTTGATCTTGAGGGACTAAAATAGTCGTTTCATCTCTTAATCTATAGGGTATATTATTTTGTTCCAAACTTGTAACAATAGCTGCCGATGAAGCCGGGCTTACATTTTCAACCAAAATTGCATAGCCATCTCCACCCACACCGCCACTATTGCGATATAAGCTCAAAAAAACCAAAAAACCAACGATAACAACAATCGAAGCGGCAATCACTATACGTTGCTTACGCGTTAAATTTTGATACAGCTGTCCAATTTGAAGAAACATACTTTTAAAATCCATTTAAATTCTAAACCCTATCCCTTTAAAATTTGTGAAAATTCCTCAAAAAACCTTGAATTTTCATAGGCTGTTCCTATGGTAATACGCAATGCATTTAAACCATAACTTTTTAAATTTCTTATTATTATACCTTTTTTAAGCAATTTTTCAGACAAATCTGTGCTATTTTTTTCATTAAAAAAATAAGTGATGAAATTTGTATAGCTTAAAATGAATTCCAAATTGTGCGTTTGAGCGAATTCTTCGTATTTTGTCATTTGTGTAAAATTGTTCTTTAAGCTTTGTGTGAGAAATTCTATATCCTCCAAAGCCGCACAAGCTGCTTTTAGTGCAAGGATATTGACATTAAAAGGAGCACGAAGTTTATAAAGAGCTTTGATAAGATGTTCATCGGCTATACCATAACCCACACGCAAACCTCCCAGTCCATAAAGCTTAGAAAAAGTTCCTAAATAAAGCACATTATTGAATTGACTAATCAATTCTTTTGCTTCCAAATGCTTTTCTTTATCTTTATAACTTGCAAATTCATTATAAGCTGCGTCAATGACAACCATACAATCCTCATCAACGATTTTTATAAATTCCTTAACATCGTGTGCATTTAAACACTCGCCCAAAGGATTGTTTGGCACACATAAAAAAATCATTTTAATCTCATCTTTATGAGCCTCGTAAAGTTCTTTAAATTCTTTTAAATCATGCCCCAAACTCTTACTCTTGTAACATTTTGCTCCGCATTGTTTAGCGTAAATTTCATACATTGCAAAAGTGGCTTTGCATTGAAGAAAGGCATTTTTAGGATTAAGCTTAGCATGCACAGCAAATTCTATGACTTGATCGCTTCCCGCACCTATGATAAGCTCCTTATCTTTGATACCAAATTTCGCACAGAGTTTGCTTTTTAACTCACTCATACTATCATCCGGATAAAGATGGGCTTTATCTGCGTAAGTTTTGAGTGTTTGTATAACTTTTGGGGCTGTGCCAAGAGGATTTTCATTGCTTGCAAGTTTAATCACTTCTTTAAGTTTGTATTCTTTAGCAATGACTTCTATATCCTTTCCCGGCTCGTAATTTGAAAGATTATTTAAAAATTCATTAAATTGCATCCTTTTTCTCCGTAAATTCAAGTAAAATTTAAGTTCAATCGCCGATTAATCCACAATCATTCTTCTGCTAAAGAATTCTCCTCTGCAGACAAATAAGACCCCAGCCAAATTATCTCGCCCGCGTCTTTTAAAGCTCTTTTGACATTATCATCATCAATATGTCCTTCAAAATCAATATAAAAACTATGCATAAATTCTCTCGTCTTTAAAGGACGCGATTCAAGTTTAGTGAGATTGATATTTTCTTTTTTAAACTGCTCGAGCAAATCACTTAGACTTCCGGGTTTATGAGCGGTGTGTGCAAGGATTGAAGTCTTGCAATTTGGCATTTTTGGGGTTTTAATATCGCTTAGGATTAAAAATCTTGTGCGATTGGCTAAATTGTCTTCGATTTTATTAAATAAAATAGGCACATTATAAAGTTTGGCTGCAATTTTAGAGCAAATGGCTGCAGAATCATAGTCTTGTGAAGCAAGATAAGCCGCATTAGCTGTTGATTTAGAAGGCACAAATTCAATCTGATTTAATTCATGGCTTTCTAAAAATCTACGGCATTGATTGTAGCCTTGCGGATGAGAATAAATGCGTTTGATTTCCTTTAAATTCTCATTCATTCCTACAAAAGAATGATGAATATCCATATAAATTTCGCCAAAAATTTTAAGCTCTGCATATTTACCCAGACAATCTAGAGTAATGCCTACAGCCCCTTCGGTATTGTTTTCTATCGGCACAACTCCGTATTTAGCCTCTTTATTGCTTAATTCCTTAAACACATCTTCAATCGTTGCTAAGGCTATATAGCGACTCATTGCTCCAAAACGACTCCTTGCAGCTTGATGAGTATAAGTGCCTTCAGGTCCAAAATACGCTACACTTTGAGGCATTTCTAAATTCCTAGAAACCGCAAAAATCTCTTGATAAATTGCTTCAATCGCATCTTGATTTAAAATTCCTTGATTTGAATTCTTAAGACGATTGAGTATAGCTCTTTCACGTTCGGGTCTATAAATCGTTGTGCCTGAATTTTTTTTAAGCTCACCGACATTTTTAACATAATTCATTCTTTCATTTAAAAGAATTAAAATTTTATCATCAACTGCATCAATCTTCGCTCTTAATTCATCTAAATTTTGCACTCAAACTCCTTTGCAAATTCTAAAATACTTTTAAACACTCCGTCTAAAATGCTCGTATCTAAACCTTTGGTATGAGAAATTTTACCACTTAACACTAAAACGCATTTCATTCCAAGTTCTTTTGCTCTAAGCAAATCACCCTTAAAATCATCGCTAATGATAGTTATATCTTTAAATTCTAAATCAGATTTTTGTTCCCTAATCAAAGCAAGAGCCTGTTTATAAAAAGCAAAACTTGGTTTTCCAACCACTTCATACTCACAATGACTTGCATTTTGAATCATCGCCATAATGCTGCCAACACCCGGATAAAGTCTGTGGTCTTTTTTATAAATGCTTGTTTCGTGCATAGCAATCATTTTAACATCATTTTGTGCAAATTCTATCATCGCAGCAAAATCTTTGAATTTAAAATCATCATAACTTGCGACAAGCACAGCATCGGGGCTTGTATAATCAAGCGTATATCCTAATTCTTCGATACATTCTAAGAATTCTTTTGAGCCATAAGCTGCGACTTTACAAGGTTTTAATGTGCGATTAAAAACACAAAAAGGGTCTAAATATGCGTTTTGTTTAATTTCAAGTCCTTTGTTTCTTAATTCTTCTAAAAAATTTAATTTTTTAGTGTTATTTGTGATGATAAGATAGGCTAAATTTTTAGAATTTAAAAATGAAATCAATTCTTTTGCACCTAAAATAGGGCTTTTATCAACATCTGAAAGCAAAGTTCCTTGCACATCTAAAAAAAGCATTTATTTTTTCCTTGACTTTAAATTCTGTATTTTAGCAAATTTTATTAAGGATTGATACTTTAGAATGCAAATTTCTTTGAAAATGGGTTTAATTTAAAAAATTTTCCTCCAAAGCAATCAAATCTTTAAAACTCTCTCTTTGACGAATGAGCCTTATTTTACCATTTTCTAAAGCAAGTTCGCAAGGACGCATTCTGGTATTATAATTACTACTCATGCTAAAACCATAAGCTCCGGCGTTTTTAACCACCAAAATATCCCCGCTTTTTGTTTGCTCAAGCTCTCTTTGTTTGGCTAAAAAATCCCCGCTTTCACAAATTCCTCCCACAACATCACAAAGGCTTTTTTCACCTTGATTATAAGGCAAGATAATCTCGTGATAAGCATTATAAAGGCTTGGTCTCATTAAGTCATTCATCGCTGCATCAACAATGACAAATCTCTTTTTAGCTGTAATTTTTTCATACAAAACGCTGCAAACAAGTTCCCCACTTTTTGCGACCAAAAATCTGCCCGGCTCTAAGCCTATGGTTACATCAAGTCCATTAAGAGCTGCTAAAATTCCTTGTGCATAATCATATAAATGAGGTTCTTTTTCATTTTCATAACTCACACCCAAACCTCCGCCTACATCAAAGAATTTAAGCTCAATTTTTAAAGCTTTTAACTCTTTAACAAGTTGTGCAACAAGCTGTGCTGCTTCGTGAATGGGAGAAAAATCCATAAGTTGTGAGCCTATATGAAAATGCACCCCAACAGGTTCTAAAAAATGCGAATTTTTCGCATAAAGATACATTTTTCTTGCCAAATCAAGCTCCACTCCAAATTTATTTTCATGCAGCCCGGTTGAAATATAAGGATGTGTTTTTGCATCGACATTGGGATTGACTCTAATGCTAATTCTTGCCTTTAAATTAAGAAACTTCGCAACATCTTCTAAAAGCAACATTTCTGCTTCACTTTCTAAATTCACATATAAAATATCACTTTTAAGAGCAAATTCAAGCTCCTCTCTTGTCTTAGCCACACCGCTTAATATGATTTTATAAGGTTTTACACCCACTTTTAAAGCCCTTTGAATCTCTCCCATACTCACACAATCAAAACCACTATCAAGTTTTGCTAACATTTGTAAAAGGCTTAGATTTGAATTAGCCTTCATTGCATAAAAAATTTGTGATTTTCTTGCTTTAAAAACTTGTTTGAGTTTTAAAAAATTTTCTTTAATTTCATCAAAATGATACAGATAAAAAGGTGTTTTAAATTCTTGTTTTAATTTTCGATAATCCATATTTTGCCTTTAATTTTACTTGTTTTTATAAAACATAAAAAGCCCCAAAAAAGCTAAAATCACTACGGGCATTATAATGCCAACTTCACTCAAAATGACTGCATTTTCACTCAATCTTGTCAGTAAAAGCAAAATTCCCCAGATTAAAATCGTTGCAACAATAGAGATAAAAATCACTAAGGCAAGATTGAAAAAGCGTGAAATTGCAGGAAAGAAATAACACACAATCAGCATTAAAAAAGGAGCAAAAAAAGGTGTGAAAATGGATTTGTAAAGGCTGATTTTGACTGCTTGAGTGCTAATATTTTGAGCCTTAAAAAGACTTAAACTTATAAGAGCATCTTTGATAGAATAATTGCTATTACTAGCAATCCCTTCAATGACCTTAGGTTCAAAACCCTTCAATCCTTCTAAAATTTCAAATTCTTGAATTTCAAGTCCCCTCTCTCCCAAAAGGTATTCTTTAGGAAGTGTGGTTAAATTCCCTTCTTTTAAATTCCAAGCATTATGAGAAAAAAAAGCTTCTTTGGCAACAATATAAGAGTTGAGATTAAAATCTTTGATATTGAAAATTTTAATTTCACTCACTGAATCAGAACCGCTTTGAAGTTTTCCAACATAGGCAAAGCTGTCATTAAATTTTAAAAAGACCTCGCCACTTTGTTTATTTGCAGAGCCGTTTTTAAGGATATTTTTTCTGTAATCATTTGCATAGGCAAAAGAAGTAAAATTAAATGCTATATAAACAAAACAGAAAAATAAAGCCCATAAAAAAGGATACAATACAACGATTTTCTTGCTCAATCCTAAGGCATAAAGACTGATAAGCTCGTTATTTCTTATCATAGTAGTTAGGGATAATACAAGTGCAAAGATTAAAGAAAGAGGCAAGATATATGTTATAGCTGAAAAGGCTAAAAATAAAACATACAGCAGGTCAAGATTTGCAGAATCGGGCAATTTTTTGAAATTTAAAAGCAAATCAATACCACAATAAAATCCTAAAAGTGCGATAAAAATAATAAAAAAATTTTTAAGATAAATGCTTGAAATAAAATAAAAAAAAATTCTCATCGCTAAGCTTTTAAAGTATAATTTGAAGCAATTTGCGTAATATCACTCTGTAAGAGTTTCAGCAAGGATTTTTTAGCATGATTTAAAACCTTGATTAAAAGCTCTTTTTCTTCATTTTTAAACGCACCTAAGACATGAGAAACCACATTTTGACCTTTTCCCACACCAATGCGAATGCGTTCGTATTCATTTCCACAAAGTTCATCTATGCTTTTAAGCCCATTGTGTCCGCCACTTGAGCCACCTTTTTTAAATTTTAAAGCTCCCAAATTTAAATCAATGTCATCGTGAATGACTATCATCCTTTCACATTTGTAAAAATCTCTCACCGCCCTAACACTTAATCCAGAAGCATTCATAAAGGTATTTGGTTTTAAAAGAAGTAAAGAAGAGTTTATTTTATAAAGCTCTCCTTTAAATTGAGGATTTGAAATCAAAGTCGCAGAATTCTCTTGCAAAAATAGGTCAATCAACATAAATCCAACATTATGACGCGTATTTTCATACGACTTGCCGATATTTCCAAGTCCTACGACTAAGGTCATCGTGCTTTTTCTACGCCAACCACAGCCACCCTAGAGGCATCAATGATACTCACACCACTTGGTGTAACAATATCCTTAACAAGCAAGGCATCGCCTACATCAAGTTTGCTGACATCAAGCTCGAAAAAATTTGGTAAATTTTCAGGGAGGCATTTGACTTTAACTCTTCTTTTGGATTGAATCAAAACACCTTTATTTTTAAGTCCTATTGCAGTGCCTTTGACTTTGATTGGAACCATAAATTTAGAAAGCACTCCTTTGGTTGCGATTTTTAAATCAACATGTTTTAAATCACTTGTTACCGGGTCCTTTTGGTAATCCACAACCACAACGCTTAAAACCTGCGAACCCACCTTAACATCAAAAATCAAAGAGCTTTTTTTACGCACTTCTTTGATGAATTCATTGACTTTAAAAGCAGCGTTGATATTTTCTAATCCTTTTCCATAGATGTTTGCGATTAGATAACCATCTCTTTTTAAAGCTTTGGCTGCTTTTCTACCGATACTCTCTCTAATAATACCTTCTAACATCTTTTATCCTTTCTAAAAATAAGCTTTAATTATAAGAAATTTTAACTTAGTAAAAAGTAAATTTTAGTGATTTTAAAGGATTTCTTAATTTAATCCTTAAGTTTTTATCATAGAATTTGAATTTTATTAATAAAAATTTTTATAAATTCATTATTTGTGGTCATTTTATATTTAAGAATTTGATTAGAAATTAAAATTTGGTTTGATTTTTAACTTCTTTTAAGGAATTTTAAATCCTTGTAAATAATACATCAAAATTTTTTAACAAATAAAACTCAAAAATTTATAAAGCAAAAAATAACAAAACCCTTGCAAACAAAATTCATAAAACAAAGTTTAGAATGATAAGTTTTATACTTTTACCTTCTTTGCTCATACAATTAATTCATCTTAAACTTAAAATACAATAATGGATTTTTAAAAATCTTAAAATTACAAAATATTATATTTGATTAAGAAAAAAGCCTATCGCTAAGCTATATGCTAGAAAATGATTTTATGTTTTTTGCAGATTTAAAAAAGTTTAATTTAAATTAGATGTTGTGAAATTTGCATTTTGAAAAGATTAAAACATTTGATTTAAAGCTTTGAGCTGATTGTTTTATTTTGAATAAATAATGCCCTCAAACCAAATTTACAATAAAATCAATCATAAAACCCTTAAAATTTCCTCAAAAGCTCTGCAAAATTGCTCCAAACCATCATCAAGTAAAATCTGACAAGCCTTTTCTCTTTCATCTTGGGAAATAATTTTGTTAAGTTCTGTATAAAGTTCAAAATTCATTAAAGGTTTTTTAAACTCAAAATCTTTTTGAAAAGCATGGATAGCATCGAGTGGAGCTGTATTGATAGAATTTTCAAAAAGCAATTCTTTAATATAATAATCCTTAGCTAAATCATCACCCTTAACCCCCGTACTTGCAAACAAAGCACGGATATTGGGCTCGTTATTTCTAATAATATTATTATAAGCTAAATTTGCATTTAAGATTCCTATGCGATTTTTTTCCAAAGCCTTAGAATTTAAAAGCCTATCAAAACGGCTCACAAATATACTTATAACCCCTTTAGGACTTCGAATTTTCTTTGCACAATCGGGGTTGAGTGAGATATTATTTTTACGAAAAGCTTTAAGTCCTTCATTGAGAGCCTCAAAACATTTTTGGCTTTGCTCAAGAGAAAAGACTAAAGTCGCATTCACATTGACTCCGATTTTCATCAACTCATACATAACCTCATAAGAAGCAGGAGTGGCAGGAATTTTTATCATCACATTTTCTCTTGCAATGGCTGTATAAAGCCTTTTAGCTTCTCCTAAACTCAAAGCTGTATTGTCATAAAATCTTGGGTCAATTTCAATGCTGATAAAACCATCATCATTGTTAAAAAATTTCAAAGCAAGTTTAT
This sequence comes from Campylobacter cuniculorum DSM 23162 = LMG 24588, assembly GCF_002104335.1. NCBI lineage: Bacteria > Pseudomonadati > Campylobacterota > Epsilonproteobacteria > Campylobacterales > Campylobacteraceae > Campylobacter > Campylobacter cuniculorum. The sequence continues at coordinate 1,814,767 of NZ_CP020867.1, forward strand.
CGGCTGCTTTTTGAATGTCTAAGACGGCTAGTTCTTCGTAAATTTCTTTGGCTTTTTTGCCTTTTAATCGACTGATTTTTTCTTTATACGAGGCTGAATTTAAAATCGCATTTTTAAAGATGCTCGGATTTGAAGTTGCACCATTGATTTTATTTTCAAGCAAAGTTAAAAATTCATTGTCTAAAAAGCTGTTTTCAATAAAATCACACCATAGAGAGAATTTTTTCATTTCAATACCTTTATAACTTCTTTTAGGTCCTTTGTATCAATGCAGACATTTGCTTTGCTTTTAAGAAGCTCTTTGGCACAAAAAGCGATTTTTAATCCGCTCTCTTCAAACATTGCTACATCATTTGCCCCGTCTCCAACACACATCACCTCATCGTTCTTTAAATTGAGGAGCTTTTTAAGTTTTTGCAACATTAAACCCTTAGAATTTAAAAACATCATTTCACCGCCTACAAGCCCTGTGAGTTTAGAATCTTTATAATGTAAAAAATTTGCAAAACCTAAAGAGATACCTAGTTTTTCCATAGCTGGATTAATCCCTTCATAAAAACCTCCGCTAAAAACAACACTTAAAATATTCTTAGATTTTAAAAATTCTACGAGTTCAAAGCTTCCTTGCATTAAAGGTAAGCTCCTGCCTACTTCTAATGCTTTTTCATAGGGCATTCCTTTGAGTAAAGAAACCCTTTTGTTTAAACTTTCAAAAAAATCAAGCTTTCCATTCATAGCCTCATGGGTGATTTTTTTAACCTCATCACCCATATTATAGGCATCTGCTAGTATATCTATGGTTTCGCCATCCATTAAGGTAGAGTCAAAATCAAAAACACAAAGTTTTATCATCAAAATTCACGCTTAAGTAAAGCTTCCACCTTTAAAATTGTTAAGATACTATCATCTCTTTTACCTATGCCATAAATCATACCTTTATCTTTTATCAAAGTTTCAGGTGGCGGGTCAATTCTGCTCCTATGAATTTTAATGGCTTCTGTAAGAGAATCTATAACAAAACCAGCATTTCCACCGACTCCATTTCCATTGTTTTCACCTCTTAAAACTATATATCTTGTTTGAGGCGTCATTTTAGACTTTCCTAAATGGAATCTTTGAGCCAAATCAATAAGAGGCATAACATTACCTCTCATATTAAACACTCCTAAAACATAATCAGGGACGCTAGGAACTCTAGTATATTCAATCGGCTTAATAATCTCTTGGATATTAAGGATTGGAATCGCATACTCTTCTTCTCCTACGATAAAACCTACTAACTGAATGATATCGTCATCGTCTTGATCTGCTTCAGGACCAGCTAATTGAGTTTGCTGTTTCTTAAAAATATTTTCTAATTTTTCATTACTCATATCTTATCCTAGTTTTAAATTCTTGCGGACTACATTTTCCAAGTATTCTGAAGAATAAGGTTTGGTGACATAATCCGTCATTCCTACTTCAACGCCTCTTAAACGATCGGTTTTACTCGTTCTTGAAGTAACTGCAATAAGCGGAAGATTGCGGTATTTAGAATATTTTCTAATTTCACTCGCTAAGGTATATCCGTCCATTCTTGGCATTTCAATATCAATAAGCATCACATCAATATCATGCTCACCGGATTTAACGATATTGAGTGCTTCAACCCCATTCGTCGCTTCAATCACAGTTACCCCAATAGGTTCTAAAGCTTTTTGCATTATACCTCTATCCATCTTTGAATCATCAACGATTAATACCTTATAATCGCTTGGCTTTTCTTTTGGTTTTTTCGTATTTGATTCAAGTTGTGCTTTAATATCCACTTTGATTTCTTTTGCCATATCCATCATAGAGCCCACATCAATAATAAGCGTAACCCTACCATCACCACGAATCGTAGCTCCTGCTATACCTTGAATATTTTGCAAATAATCGCCCATAGATTTAATAACAATCTCCTCTTGTCCCACCAGAGTATCGACGATGATTCCAAGCTTTGATTCTGCAACCCCTATAACAACCACATAGGTTTGCTCACTGCTTTCAAGCACTTGCTTAACACCAAAAACATCTGAAAGGCAGACAAGAGAAAGCACTTCATCTCTTAAACGCAATACATTTTTACCTTCTATAGTATAAATATCATCAATCGGCACTCTAACGGTTTCAAGAACAGAAGCAAGCGGAATGGCATAAAATTCCTCTTGAGTCCCAACAAGTAAAGATTGAATGATGGCTAAAGTGAGCGGAATTTTAAGTTTAAACGAACTTCCTTGTCCAAGCTCACTATCGATTTCAATCACACCATTGAGTTTTTCAATATTTGTTTTAACAACATCCATTCCAACGCCACGTCCAGAAACATTTGTAACTTTGGCTGCAGTTGAGAATCCCGGTTTAAAAATCAATGCAAAGGCTTCTTTATCTGTCATTTGCTCAGCTTCTTTTTCAGTGATGAGATTCTTTTCAACAGCTTTTGCTTTAAGTCCTACCGGGTCAAGTCCTTTTCCATCATCAGTAATTTCAACAACGATATGATTTCCCTCATTATAGGCTTTAAGCTCGACGACACCTTTTTCAGGCTTACCTGCTGCTACACGAGCTGCGGGATCTTCAACCCCATGGTCGCACGAATTTCTAATCATATGCATAATAGGGTCGCCAATTTCTTCAACGATAGATTTATCAAGTTCGGTTTCTTCACCACTTATTTCTAAATCTATTTGTTTTCCAAGCTCACGACTTAAATCACGCACAACTCTTGGGAATTTATTGAAAACTTTAGCAATAGGTTGCATCCTCGTTTTCATAACTGCTAATTGCACATCGGTTGTGATAATACTTAATTGACTAACGACTTGATTGAGTTCTTCAAGGAATTTTTCTCCCTCATATCTCTCTTCAACATCATCATAAATTTTAATCAAACGATTCTTTCCTAAAACAAGCTCACCGATAAGATTCATCAAATGATCAAGTCTTTTCACTTCAACGCGTATGGTCTGGTCTATAGAGCTTCCACTTCCAGTCGCTGGAACCTTTTTATCTCCGCCCCCTGCAGACGTTGCGGCAGGTTTAGCTGAATTTGGTTTTGGTGTAGCGGCTGGAGCCACTTGAGTAGCATTTTGTTTCTTTTGAGCTCTTCTTGCTTGATCTTCAGCTTTTCTAACCTTTAAAAGTCTTTCAATCTCTGCTTCGACTTCAGAATCACTAAGCTGATTCACATCAACTTCAGGCTCTTCCTCTTTAGGAGTTGGCACCTCTTCTTCTGGTGTTTCAGTTAAAGCTGGTGTAGAAGCTTGTGTTTCTAATGGTGCTTCGCCTTCTGAAATGGCTGTAAGTTTTGCACAAATTGGCTCTATATCCATACCGATAGCTGTGTCATTGCCATTATCGCGAATACAATTGAGTAAAGTTTTCATTTTATCAATGGATTCTAAAACGACATCCATAATATCCGGATTGATTTTCAAATCCCCGTGTCTTGCTTTATTTAAAACATCTTCCATATGATGTGTCAATTTGGTTAAAACATCGAAATTTAAAAAGCTTGATGAACCTTTAACAGTATGTGCGACACGAAAAATTCTGTTTAATAATTCCAAATCTTCAGGATTGCTTTCAAGCTCCACTAAATCATGGTCGATTTGCTCAACTAGCTCAAAAGCTTCAACCAAAAAGTCTTCAAGTATTTCTTGCATATCTTCCATATTTTACCCCTTATTTTGGTGTTTTTTCAAAATACTAGAAACCTCACCAAAGAAATCACTTGCATTAAATTTAACCAAGTAAGCTTCTCCTCCGGCTTCTTGAACTCCTTTTTCGCTCATAAATTCATTTGATAAAGATGAATTAAAGATGATAGGAATTTCTTTAAATCTCGCATCTGCCTTAGCACGAGAAGCAAAATGAAAGCCATCCATTTGTGGCATTTCAACATCACTGATAATTATCCTTAAATTTTTATTAAGATTATCACCATAAAGTTGAGCAAGCTCCTCAAGCTTGTTAAGCCCTTCGACCCCGTCTTTAGCTTCCACAACTTGAAGTCCCATTTGTTGCACCATATCTTTAAGACGTTTTCTAGCAGTAACAGAATCATCTAAAATCAGTGCTGTCCCGCTGAATTTCTCAACTGACCCGATTTCCATTTCTGTTTTAGGTGTATAAATTCCTAAATCTTCGACCACGCTTTCAAGGTCTAAGATTAACAAAACCTCATCATTTTCTATACGCGTTACACCTGTGATTTTACCTTTATCTAAGGCTCCACTCCCTGAAGAAAAAGTTGCTGGCTCTATATCTTTCCAGTTAATACGACGAATTCTTTTTGCTTCGTGTATGATAAAACCTATAAGAATATTGCTAAATTCAGTAATAATAACCCTTGGTTTTAACATAGCATTTTCTGGCTCTGTGATTTGCATCCATTTTGCAAGATTAACCACCGGAATCACAACCCCACGAAGGTCAAATATCCCTTCGATATAATCAGGCACACCCGGAAGTTCAGTTAGGGTAGGAATTTTGATAATCTCTCTAACCTTAGAAACATTCACTCCATAAATTCCTTCATAAACCTTATCGCGTCCTTGCTTAAAGATACGAAAATCAACAAGCTCCATTTCATTTGAACCTGTTTTTATGACATTTTCATCAAACATTTTGACCCCTAAAGTTTGCATTGCAGAAATTTAATTTCTTGCCCAAATTCTACTACAAAAAAACTTTTCTCATATGCAAAACTAGCAAGATTAAAATATTTGATATTTTGCTCATTTAAAAAGAAATTTTGATGATAATGCCCCTCTACGACCCAAGCTCCCTTTGCTTCAAATTTTTCATATCTTTTTCTTGCCAAAAACTCGAAATTTTCCATTTTTACAAATATTTTTTTTTGTTTTTGTTTCTTTAAAATATTTTTAGAAATTGCATTAAAACTTATGAAATTTAAGGCATTTAAAAAGCATAATAAATAATGATTCCTCAATAATCCTAAAGCAAATTCTAAGAAAGGATTTAAAAAAATGTCCCCATGTGCAAGATAAAATTCACATTTTTTATCTTTACTTATATGCAAAACTAAAGGCTGTTTTTTAATATTAAAAACCTTAACTTTATTAAAAAAAACAGAGAGATTAAAATCATGATTGCCCTCAAAATAAAAAATTTCTATCTCCTCTGCAAGTTCCTCTAAAAGCTCTATATAAGGCTTTGCAAAGCTATGTGTTGCAGAAATTTCTGCAACGAGCAAATCAAAAATATCGCCCATTAAAAAAAGTTGCGGGGTTAGAATTTCTCTTTTTTTTAAGGCTTGTAAAAATTCCCAAAATCCTCTTCTCTCCTCATTTTCATGAGCATCAGCGATAAAAATTGCTTGATTTAAAATTTCCATAGCCTAAAATTCTAAAGGCTCATAGCTTATAGAAATGATTTCAAACTCACTTTCACCCTTTGGCAAACGCACTTTAAATTCATCGCCTTCTTTTTTACCCAGCATAGCCCTTGCAAGAGGTGAAGATATAGAAATATAACCTTTTTCTAAATTTCCTTCATTGATACCTACAAGAGTGTATTTGCTTTCTTTTTCGCTTTCAATATCCATAATCACAACGCTTGAACCAAATTTCACACTCTTATGCTCATAGCTTGAAGGGTCAATGACTTCAGCCCGAGCCAAAAGTCCGCTAAGTTCAGCGATACGACTTTCTATCAAGGCTTGTTTTTCCCTTGCAGCGTGGTATTCAGCATTTTCTTTTAAATCCCCATGACTTCTTGCAATATCAATCTCTTTGACAACTTCGGGACGCTCTTTGGTTTTAAGCCTTTCTAATTCGCTAGTGATTTTATCATAGCCAAATTGACTCATCGGTTCTTTTTGCATTGATGTTCCTTTATCAAATTTCATTTTTAAATTTCATGCAGTATTTTAGCTAAATTTTTTGCACTTCCAAACTTTAAATACTCTTTTAAAAAATCAAGTTTCATAAAAAAGCCCTTATAATCGTAGTTTAAATAGGCTCTAAACAGATTTTTTGCATTCACTTCTTCTTGTAAAAATTCAGGATTAAGTGCCTCTTTGTCTGCAAAATCACAAAAAATATTTGCTAAGCCTATGTGTTTGAGTTTGACAAAGAATTTTGCGATGAAAATATCAATTTTTTTTGCCTTATAAGCAAGGATAAAAGGAGTGCCAATAAGAGCTGCTTCCAAAGTCGCCGTGCCGCTACAAATGAAAGCAAAATCCGCGTTTTTAAGCACTTTAGGCGTATCACTTTGAATCACAAAGCCCTCAAGTTCTCCATAAATTTCAAGTTTTTTAAGATTAAAAGGAGGCACACAAAGAATCTTTTGTCCCTTGAAATTTTGACTTAATTCCCTAAAAACCGGCATTAAACGCGTAATTTCACTCTTTCTGGAGCCGGGCAAAAAGGCGATGGTTTTTTGCTCTTCTTTTTTTGCAAGGATTGCATTTTGAGTGTTTTTATCTTTAAATTCTTTAATCTCATCTAAAAGCGGATGTCCCACATAAACGCTTTTTGTGAAAAATTTTTCATCAAAGGGCAAAATAGAAGCAAGAATGTCAAAATGACTCTCAATCACAGGTATGCGTCCCTTTTTCCACGCCCAAACTTGAGGTAAGATATAATAAATCCTTGCTACCTTTGAACCCGCTTTTTTCAAAGCCTTTGCCAAAGGGATATTAAAAGCAGGAGAATCAATGCAAAGCACAGCATTTATAGGGGTTTGCAAGATTGTGCTTGTTTGTGATTCTTTAGATTTTTGTGATTCTTTGATTTCTTGTGTGGTTTTAGGGCTTTGCGATGTTGCAAATGAATTTGTTAATTTTTGCAAATTCTTTGCATTGCTTGATTCTTGCTTTTCTTGCACCAAATGCATTTCACTCTTTAAAAGCATTTGTGTTAGCTCTTTAATGGCTCTTTTTGCCTTAAAAATGAGGGGGATAATCTCTACAAATCCCATAGCAGAAAATTCGTGTGAGCTATAAAGTGGCTTGTTTTTAAGTTTAAATTCCTCGCACAAAGCTTCATCAAAAATGCCACAAAGCTCAAATTTTCCATATTCTTGTCTGTAAATTTTTAAAATTTCTTTTAAATGCAAATTCGCTGAAGGTTCTAAGGCACAAACAAAAAAGGTTTTCATGTTTTCAAACCACGCATTGAAGTCTTTCTTTTGCAAAGCTTTGCAGATTAAGCAGGTCTTCTAAGCTTATATCCTCATACATACTAAAAAAGATGTATGCGTTTGGGGTTTTTCTTAGATGTTCTAGGATTTCTTTTGTGCAGTGAATGAGGTAATAAGAATCCTCGCAGAAATAGAGCTCATTTTCAAAAACGATTTTTAAATCTTTATCCAAAGTTTTGCCACTTTGTAGGGCTAAATTTCTTGCTTTATCAAGCGGAGTTAGGGTGTTTTGATAGACTAAATTTAAACATTCTTGTTCATTAGCAATAAGCTTTGTTTTATCCTCAAGTTTATAGACCTTAAAGCCTAAATCCGCATTTTCATTTACACATTTTTGTGCGATGTTTTGACTCGCCCTTTTGACACGTTCTATCGTTATATCGCTGATAAAAGGCTCTTTAGAATGAAGCTCATTCTTGCAAAAATCATAAGCACTTTTAGACTTTTTTGCGTCGATAGGCTCATCAATTTGGACAAGGATAAACTGCCTGTTGCCCCTATCCTCTGCATTAAGCTCCATAACCGCATGGGCACTCGTGCCACTTCCTGCAAAAAAATCCAAAATAATATCCGGTTGAGATTCTAAGCTATGAGACTGCATAGAATCCCCCCCCCCGCAGAAGTATTGTTGATTGCGTTGTTTGTGGAGATTTTTAGGAGATCTTGAATTAAAAAAACGGGTTTAGGAAAAGAAAATACATCTTTTTTTAAAATATTATTAAGATCATCTGTTCCATTTGAATATTGCGGTTTATACATAAAACTTTTTGGAACTCCGCTTGCATAAACCTGTAACATTTCTTGAGCACTAGGTCTCTTTTTTTGCTTAATGGAATTATCCCAAATTAGCTCTTCTTCTTTAATTAAAAATTCTGCTGTTTTATAAGATGCAGTCCATCTTAGTTTTTCATTATTTGAACTTAATGGTAGTAGAAATTTAAAGCCCATTTTTTCATATTTATTTTTCAAATTTTCCACAAAATCATCATCAAACTCTCTATTTACTTTATTAAAAATCTTTTCAAATTCATCTTTTTTTATAAGCTGTAGCTTATTATCTTTCACCAAAATAGGATAATACATAAAAGGTCTATCCTCTCTATAACGCCCTTGTCCTGTTTTACAAAATGTACTTAAAGTGTAAAAACCGAAAGAATCTTCATTTTTAAATTTATCGTCAATTTTCTCACCAAGAATATTTTCAATTTTGTTAAAACCGACTTCACCGAGAATAGTGCGATTTTTAGAGTAAATTAAAATTGTGTGCCCAACATTAGAAATAAAATTATCATTTGCTTTACCACTTAAATTATCCAAAATAAAAACACTATTAACAAAATTCTCCTCTCCAAAAATTTCATCACAGAGCAATTTTAAATTCGCTTGTTCATTGTCATCAATGCTGATAAAAATCACGCCATCATCTCTCAATAAATCTCTTGCGAGTTTCAATCGGGGCAGCATAAAACAAAGCCAAGCACTATGGGTTCTGCTTGCGGTGATATTGCGAAAGTATTGTAATGCTTCACTTTCTTTTTCCTCTCCACTCTCCTCATCAATTGTAAGATAGCCGAGTTCTTTAAGAATTTGATTGAAATCCTCTCTAAAATTATCCGGATAAATAAAAGTGTCGTTTTTTGTGTTGTAAGGCGGGTCGATATAAATCATTTTAACTTTTCCGCTATAACTTGCTTTAAGAAGTTTTAAAACATCAAGATTGTCGCCTCTAATGATAGCATTTTTAGAATTTTGTGGGTTATGACTTTGTGATTCTTCAAATTTGAGTTCTTTTTGACATGACGTGTTATAAAGAGCGTTTGCTAAGTTTTTGCCTGTGAAAGTGAGTTCGTATCCTTGCATGTTTGAGGGCTTCGTGCCTAAAAGTTCTTTGAGAACTTCAAAATTCACTGCTCCCTCGCTTATGGTTTGAGGGAAATGCGTTTTTAGCATATCAAATAAGGGGTTTTTACTCTCTTGTGTGTCAATGATTTTAATGCCCATTTTTTGGACTTGTTCTTTGTTTATCATCATATCTCCTCTGGTAAAATTTTATTTAAAACATCAATCAATGTTTGTTTGCTAAGCCTTGAGCTATAAACAATTCTAACCTTGTCTTTTAGGTGCTCTTGTAAGGCTTCAAAGAATTTTTTTGCGTATTGTATTTTAAAAGCCTCTTGCGTTCTCATATCACTTTCTTTTTCGTAGCCTTTGGTCTCGCAAATGAAAAACATCTTTTTTCCTTGTTCGTTTTCTAATAAATACGCAAAATCTGGCTCATAATTTTTGTAAGGTGTGGGAATGCTTAGCTTTGGTAATTTAGCAAAAACTTTAATGGTTGTGGTGTTGATTTTTGACGGGTCTTGAGTGATGACTGCTTTTTCTAATGTGCTGTCATAAACAGCCTTTTCGTAGAGATAATTTTCTAGCACGGACGCTTCTTTGTCTATAAAATGCCCTAATTTATAAGATTCTATCCATTCTTTTGGCTCTCCTTTTGAATCAAAAAGCAAATCCTCATTGCTTGCTTCTGTTTTAATGAATTGATAATTTACAGAGGAAATCATACTTTTATGCAATTCTTCTTGAATGAATTCTTGCAAATGTTTTAGGGCGGATTCTGGATTATTTTTGAAATTTTGTTTGTCGCAAACATTGTAAATTTTAAGAATAAAATTTAAAGGAAATTTATGCTTATTGGCAAATTCTATGAGATTTGCAGTGATTGTTTTCGTGAAATGTTCGCTAGAAAAGTCGTATTCTTTTAGTCCTTGTTCTTGGGTTAGGGTGAATTGTGCTGCTTCTGTTTGAGTTTGTGATTGCATAGAGATTTTTGATTTAGGAAGTTCTAAAGAATCAAAACGTGCTTTAATCGCTTCAATAAGCCCTTGAGTGTCAATGTCTTTATAGGTTAAAAGTGCCTTGTGATTGATATTTTGCCATAATTCTTTAAATTCTTTTGCTTTGTTGGGGCGAATTTTGATTCTATCCTTTTTAATGTTAGCATTGCTGACTTGCTCGTGTCTGTTTGTCGTCGGGCTAAAAGAGTTTAAAACTTCGTTGAATTTCTCCTTTAATAAATCCTTAAATTCTTGGTGATTTTTCAAAGCTTCATTAATAGGTGCTATGATTTTATAATTATTATTCTCTTCATCAAATTCTAAAGCTTTAAAATCCTCTAATAAATTTAACATTTTGCTCACTTGTCTTGCGTTTAATCCTAAAGATTCTAAATTCTCGTGGCTTAAGGTTTTGCCATTAAAACTAAAGCTTGATTGCAAAATCTCTTTTTGCAAAGCTTCAACAAATCCCGCTTCAGCTCCATTTAAAATCACATCAAGTTTGTTGATTTGATAAAATTCCTCTTCCTTGTAGCCTAAAAATTTTTGTGTGATTCTTTTACCCTCTTTATTCACACAAAGCCTTAAGCCTCTGCCGATTTGCTGATGTCTTGAAGTTTCACTGCTAGAACTTGCAAGTTTGGTTAGAGTGAAGATGTTAGGATTATCCCAACCCTCTTGCAAAGCCCACACGCTAAAAATAAAACGCAAAGGAGTGTCAAATGAGAGAAGTTTTTCTTTCGCTTCTAAAATCAATTTCACTCCTTGTGCCTCTTTTTCGTCATTGCTTCCTTTATCACCACTAAAATATCCCTCGCAAACCCTTAGTTGTCTCTCACTATCAAAATCTCTTAAGAGATAATTTCTATAATCTTCATTCAAATTTTCTTTAAGAATTTGCTCACGTTTTTGCTTATAAAGTCTTTCAAATTCCTTTTTAATCCAAGCTTCTTCACCGCGAAAATCTGATATATTTGGGATAAAATAAAGGCTTAAAGCCTTAATGCCTTGAGAAAATAAACGCCTTTCTTTTTCAAAATGTAAATCAAGGCTTGTGCTTAAAAGATTAGAAATTTGACTTTGATTTAATGTATAACTTTGCTTGTGAATTTCTAAAAAACTGCCATTGCTTAAAAATGCTTTTTGTCCTTTAAAATTTAGAATTTCTACACCATTATAAGAAGGATAATTTAAGGCTTGTCCTAAATCCTCTTTGCAAGATACTTCTTTAATGTATCCGATATTATCTAAATGATAAGAAAATAGGGCTTTTTTGTTTTTGGCTTCTATTTTTATCAATTTTGGTTCAAGATTATCCTCAAAAAGTGTATGCACTGATACTTTTTTGACAAGGTATTGATTGAAAGCTTGTATGCTATCAAGACAATACACGAGATTGCTAAGGCTGTGCGTTTTATCCGGGAAAGTGGCTCCAAAACGAAAATATAAATTTTGAATTTTAGAAAAGTATTGATGAAACGCTTCACCCTTAAGCAAATGCGGTTCATCAATAATGCTTATGGGCTTTAAAGCAATGATATTTTCAAAAATGCTTTTAGGTTTAAGTTCGCTTGGTTGATTAAGTTTAAAAAGTCCGCTTGGTTGATGTTCGCTTGATTGATTAAGAATATTCTTGTCTTTGTCTATGGCACTATTGGTTAAAATCAAGACGCTTAATTCATCGGTGTTTTTTATGTAGTGATTGATGATAGAAGATTGACTTTTGCTGTCGCTATAAAAATAGCTTTTAAGATGTTTTTTAAATTCATTATAAAAATAATCCTTTGTGAGTTCAATGTTTTGTTTAATGGATTCTAAAATGGCTTTTCTTGGGACGAAAATGATAAATTTGTTTTGTTTGTATTTTCTGTGCAACTCAAAAATGAGATTAAGATAGGTAAAGGTCTTTCCTGTGCCTGTTTCCATAAGAATATCAACATTAAATTTATCACTTAAGGTCTTAATGGGACAAGGATGATTGTTATAAAATTCCATAAAGCATTCTTTTAAGTTTGAAGTGCTAGGTTCTTTAAAATCAAAATTCTCAAGCAAAGCCATAATATGCTCAATGCATTCTTGCTGATATTCTTGTCTTTCAAAAATCATTTTAATCCTCTTTAGTATAAATTTCGCTCTCTTTGTAGAAAGTGATTTGATTTAAACATAACGTTTAAATCAAAAATTGCTTTTTTATAACCGCTAAAAATCAATCCTCATTCTACCATAAATATAAAAATCCTCAAAATTCACTCGGCATAGCTTTTTACCACTCACAACGTCCGCTGATGCATTGATTTAAAAGCTCGGGCAAAGGTATGAGAGCATTTCCTCTTCTATCCTCGCCATCGCCTGTGCAATTGCTTAAAGAAATAAGCTCTTCAAAGGGATTATGATGCACGCTTGAAATTTCAAACACACGCAAACTTGTAAGTCTTAAATAACTTCCTCCATAACGCGTAATTCGTTCTAATATCCCTGCAGTATTTTGCACAGGAATGAGCCTTGAACGATAACTATCTAGGGTTGAAAATCGTGTATTTGTAGGCATAATCACAACCCCTTCATTCAATCTCAAAGCAGGAACAGCATGACCGCTAAGCCTATTATTATGAGGATTACGAGCCCAAACTGCCATAAAGAAAACACTTCCAACAGGGCGATCTAACATAGCTTGCATAACATCTGTCATATCCCTTACCGTGTATCCATCTCCTAATATACTCCAATTATATTGTGGTAACATAGAAATACTGCTTGCTATGGCTCTATCTCCCTCACGGCGAAAGGCAGCAAAAATATCGGCAACAGGAATTTGTTCATAATAAGTAAAAATATCTGCTAAGGTATCGTGTAATAAACGATTTCTTGCACGAAAGGATTCAAAGGGACTGCGTCCCCTGTATGTATCAAAAAAATAGCCTCCTTGAGAACGTGGTTGATAGGGATTTTCTAAAAGCTCTGCAATCATTTGATAAGTATGCAACAAACAAATTCCACATATACCACTAGAATCTAAGCTTCCATCAGCCGTTGTCCCAATATCATACAACCTTCTCACCCATGCTTCACTTAAGACAAAATCACGAGGCAAAGGAGGATTAAGAGAGCTTTGATTTTGTTCATTAGTTGGCTCTGCAAAAGAAAGAAGAGCTTTGTTTTGTTGAGTGCTGTATCCTGGAGCAGGACAATTATGAAGGTTCTTGCCTATATTCGCATAGATGAATCGCATCCATTCTCTCATAGCTGCATCTGTTTCAAAATTTGAAGTCGGGCTGTTTGCTGTGTCTGTTTTGATGTATTCTTTATTTGCACTATAAGGCACACCCCAATGAATACCATATCTTGTGACTCTTAATACATTACCATCTTGATCTAAAAAAGCATAATGCTTATCATCTAAAGGCACAGGTTTAAAAAAGGCTCTGTTGTTTTTTGGTGGTTTTAAATCTGTGCATAAACCCCAAGTAATCCAATCCCATTGTTGCTTTCCTGTATTAGAATACATACAAGAGAGTGTGCCACTTAAAGAATCATAGGTCGCAATATGTCCGCTTGTTACATTATAATAAAGAGGAGTGGTGTTTTTAAGGGATTGATTGTTTGTAAGAAAATATCTCTCTTGTCCATCCTTATGCGTGAGAGTCCAAGAAATCGCAGTAACAAGACTTAAATTACCCGGTGTTGCAATAGTCTTTGCCCATTCTTGCATTGAAGGATGAAGCTTATGCGTGTAAAGTCCTCCTTCAAGGCGATTGACTGCATACAAAAAACTGCCATCATCTTTAATGCTATAGGATTCATCGGATGAATAAAACACACCTTCTTTGATTTTCCATTGTTGGCTCTTAAGATTTATCACGCAGGGTGAGAGGTATAAATAATCCTTTCCGCGTCTTTGCACAGCAACAGAATCAGGAGCTGTGATACACAACCAAGTGTCATTGATATTATAGGCTAAGCGTCCAAAAACATCATAACGAGCACTGCGGGCATTACTATCAGCACAATTGAGAATTCCTATATAAGAACCATATGCTGAACCTGCTGAAAAGGTCGGGATATAGCAAAGGGTGTAATTATCTTGTGTGGTGATTTTAATGGGAGTGTCTTTTGGAGTTTGGGCTAATTTTTGCACTTGAGGAGAAATTTGAGAGGAACTTTGTGCAAAGGCAGTATTTAAAAACAAGGCATAAAAGAGTGAGAGTGTAAAAAATTGAGCGATGAAATTCCTAAAAAATAAAAAATGATTCATAATTTTCCTTTATATTTTAATGTAAAATGAACAGATTCATTGTCTATTTTAGGAATCATTATAGCTTAATAAGTTTGCGAAAGGTTATCATTTTTAAAAAAATTAAATTCTTGTGCTGTTTTTTCTTTTTGAATTTTTATTGAAGTTAAATTTTTATTGTATTCTTTAAAGATATTTTTTTAAAAAACCTTATGAATTCTGTTTTATTTTTATCAAAGACCAGTGGCTTAATTTTCTATCATACATTTAAAAATCTCCTCCACACTTGTTCTCACATAAGGCTTTAACTCTTTGAAGAGATTTTTTCCGTCTCTATTGTAATAAAACAAACGCACTTTTATCTTGTCTTTTTCAAAATTTGCACAAGAGGTTTTAAAGACAGATTCAAAGCCCTCTGCTTTATCTCTTGAATTTGATTCATGCTCTAAGCCCTTAGGGTCAAGGGATTTAAATTATAAATTCTATTTTAATCTCTTTATAAAAATATCTCAACGCCTTAAAAAGAGATTATTAGTTCTCTATCCTCAATGATGGTTTCAATAGCAGATTCAAGTAATGCTTTAAGATGTTTTATACTTTTATCAAGTTCATAAATGCCAGCACTTTTACAAAAATCTTCGTCTCTAATTGTAAAATTTGTTAAATCAAGTTTTTCATATTCAAGCTTTGCATGAGGATTGTGGTATAAAAAAGCGATTTATTCTTGTAAATTTTTTGGAAAATTTGGAAAAGGTATTCGCAAAAAATGTTCTATTTTTAACTCTTTCATTTTAGAGCCAAGCGACAAAAAAGAGCAATATCTACGCATAAAATTTTGCATTAAAAAGCAAAGTATAAAAAGCATCTGTGTTTTTGGATATTTAATAATTCTATACATTCCTTGATTATGTTGTCCCATTCTTAAATCTTTAAATGAATAAAAAATACTCTTACCGCAATCCTTGCCTTGTCCGCGATTGATAAGCAAAATACAATCTTGTGTTATATTTGGATTTCCGAGAAAATTAATACGCTCTCTTTCTTTAATTGTCCCATAATCACTGCAATGACTAGGTGTAATCCATTGATAAGGCAAGAAATATTCTTTACCTATAAATCTTCTTGTAGGGGTGGCTCCGCTTTTTATATTATTTTCATTGATATAAAATATACCTCTATTATAATTTTTTATTAAAAAATCAATTTTTTTAAATTCCTCGCAATAAATTCCTGTATCTAATCTCCCTGATTCTTGAAGCTCTGCAAAAGTAGGGTAAGCATATTTAAAAACATTTGGCTTTTGATTCTCTAAAAGTTCCGACTCTATAAGTTTTAGAATTTTAGTATGCCGCTCTTTGATAAGTTTTTCTTTATAAATTATAGATTTTGCGAGAGTTTCTATAAATTCTATACTCTGCTTGGCATTAAAATTAGGGAAAGGAATTTTACATTCTAAAAAAAGTTGCCTCGCATGGCGGATAGTTGCACCCTTTGGCACGATAAAATCCAATTGTTCTCTAAAAATTCTGTGTTTTATCATTGCTAAGATATAATATTTATGATGTGCTAATGGAAGTTTATACATAGCCCCTGATAACATTGTATTTGGATAATCTTTTTCTAAAATTATCACTTCGCCTATATTGCTATCTTTTGAGATAATCACATCTCCTTCTTTTAAATCCATATTCACAAAGCTTTGTGGCAATATGCAAAGTAGGCTTTCATCTGTAATTTCTGGTAAAAAACTATACCTTTGCAATGCCTTTGCACGCATAAATTTAAAAGCTGAGTTTGGCACATAAGAGAGTGAGCCTACTTCTATGCCTAAATCGCTTCGCTCTAAATTTCTTATCAATAACTCTCCTAAAGTTTTAAAATTTTTATTTTTCATCAATAATTTTTTATAAGCATTGCTTGAAAGATTGCACCCGTTTTCTAAAATTTCTTTAGAACTTATCTCTCTTGGAATATCAACATAAGCCATTTTATTTTTCTTTGATAAATATATTTTGTAAAGTTTCTTCTTGCAAGGCACACCAAGATTTAAATTCATTTAAAGTTTGAGTAAAATCCTCGTTGAGTTTCGCCCTACCTTGTGAGTCAAGCTCTATCTCAAAGCTTTGAGGATTGATTTTATACACATTGACAAAAGTTTTTTGCCGATTGATTGTTTTGACTTCATAGCCTATATTTTCTATGTTTTTTATAAAGATACTATATCCTTGTTTTTTAAGCCTTTCTAACTCATCAATTTTGGGTTTATAAGCGACTATCATAGAAACATTCACGCCTGTTTCGGCAAAGGTATTAGCAGGTAAGTCAAAAATAGCTACAATCCGCATTTTTTTCATAAGCCATTCTCTTGTTTTTCCATGTGTATCAATACTCGCGATAGAATTGCTAAGCACAATACCAAAGCGTCCATTGTCTTTTAAGATTCTATATGCATTCTCCAAAAACACTACACCCAAATCTATTTTACCATTATAAAATTTCCAAGTTTCATAGCATTGTATAATCTTTCTTTCTTGCTCGTTTGTCGGAATAAAGGCTCGTTTTTCACCAAAAGGAGGATTTATCAATACAACATCAAATTTTTTAAGCTCTTTATCATCAGCTCTATTGTCCCAATTGCCATCTTTATTTAAACTAGAATCTAATTCTAAAATATTATTGTCTTTATCAAATTTATTTGCAATAGAGCCTAAATCTGATTTTTGTTCTAAAGTTGCATTGCCATCGCCGTTAAGAAGCATATTTAGTGTAGCTAAGCTTATCATTTGTTCATCAATGTCGATACCAAAAATATTATTGTCATCAAGTTTTGATTTAGAATTCACATAAGAAACAGAAAGAAAATCCGCAATACCAACAGTTGGGTCTATCACACTCTCGCCATTGCGTGGATTTACAACGCTCACTAAAAAATCAATCAATGGTAAAGGTGTAAGAAATTGTGCATTAGAATCTTTAGCAAAAGGTTGGGCAAAACGATGAAAAATGAGCTGATATAAATCACTTTTATAAGATTTTACAAAAGAATAATCCTGAAATTCTTTAACCACACAAATTAATACTTTAAGGTGGTTTTCATTTTTAAAATCCAGCTCTTTTGATTTGAGAATTTTGCGATAGTTTCCACTCGCATTTTCTATAAGAGTTTCTATTCTATTAATAAATTTTTGTATATTTTTATCAGATATTTTTTGATAATTCATCTCTTGTTCTAAAATATAAAACAATAAAGGCGTGTTGTGTTTTTCATCATAGATTTTCAAAGCAAGAATTTGGATAAGGATTAAATAACCCTTTTGATTAACTAAGCCCACTTTATCTAAAGCGTAAAGTATATTATACATTGCAAGATTAAGTGTCATTGAATGCAAACCTGAAATTGTATCTAGTTCCTCAATGGTTCTTTTATCTCGAAAAATAGGCTTAGGATATAAAAAGTTTTTTAAATGCTCAAAATCCGGTAGATTTAAATAAGGATCAGGTAAATGCAAACTCAAATCATCTGTTTTAGAGTCCTCACCTTTTTGATTAAATTCTTGAGAATAACGCAAAAATTTATTATTTTGTTTTTTAAATAAGTAAAGTCGTTCAGTATCATATAAAACACCCAGACAAAAAGAATTTTCGCTTTCTTTCATGTAAGCTTTAAGTTGTTTATCCCATACTTCTTTGATATTTTTTGAATCTTCTTTTTTTAAATTCTATCACAACTAAAATATGCTCTTTAAGCCATTGTAGAGCTTCCATATTATTATGTAAATGATAGTCCTCATATTGACCAAACCAAGCTTTATCATCAAAAATCACTGCATCAATTTTAAGAGGAGCGGAGTTTTTATTGCCCTTAGAAAAATGAAGCTCTGTGCCGATATAATCTTTAGAAAATAATTTAGAATCCACAATACTAAAAAGAAATTGCCATTTATAATATTGTTCATTTTTGCTACCATCGCGATTAATTAATTTCACTTCTTTATTGTGTGTTAAATGTTCTGGTAAAAATATATTAAAAAAATCTCTATGAGCATTTTGTTTGTCAAATTTATTTTTACTTTCTACAAAACTCATTATTCTCTCCTTTATCCAGCTTTAACTCAAACAATTTTCATTTTAAGTATATAAATAATGATACTAAATTTTGCAATGCGTTTATGACAACTTTGATTTTGACGTATCTTGCAATTTCAACTTTACATTCATTAAACTACACTCAAATGCTAAAAAATTTATAAATATCATTGACTAGTGCATTACCTTTTAAATCCATTTTGATAGTTTTAAATTTCAAAACGTTTTGACTTGAAGCAAAAGTTAGAGTTTTTTGTGGATTTGAAGCAGGATAAATACAGAAGTATTTTGCATAATCTAGTGAAATTTCAAAGCTTTCATCAAAATATTGTCTATAATTTTTATACAAATATTCTAAAAATATTTTGGAACTATTGATTTGTTCTAAAGCCTTTTTGCAATTTTTTTCGCTTATGCTTGACTTCATTTCACAAAAAAATATATGTAAATTTTGATTCTTGCATATTAAAACAATAAAATCACAGCTTTCTAGTTTAGCTTTTTTCTCAAATAAATTTTGAATAGCCGGACAATTTGCATCTTGATGAATGATTAAAACATCATCATTATTTCCTTTTTTAAAAGATATATTTTTAATGATACTTGATTCTTCTTTTTCACTGATGCATAAGTGTCCATTTTTCTCTTTTGCTTTTAGGCTATGATGAATAGAAATTTTAAAAGCGGACAATTTTTTATTTGTCATTGCTCTTCCTTTTATTTTCGCATAAGCTCTTCAAAAATCAATCCTTGATTCTCATTTTGTGAATCTATAGGCTCATCAAAGGTTTTTATAAAAATACCTTGCTCCTTCTTGATATCCACCTTTTTTAAAGTATTTTTACCCTTAATATTCTCTGCTAAATATGCCTTAACTTTTGAGTCTTCTAAAGCGTATTCTTGGCTGTATCCTCGTTTTTTTAGCCGTTGAATTTGACTTTGTGAAAGATTTTTTAACATAATGCAATTGCTAAGCTCTCGCACAATATAATCGCTATGCGTGGTAATAAACACCTTAATTCCCGCATTAACAAGCAAAACAAGCAATCTTGCAATGAGAATTTGATTTTTAGGATGGAGATTGAGTTCAGGCTCATCTATCATTAGGATATCATTTTTTTGAGCTTCATGAAAAATATAATAATTTAATATTAACAAAGAGCGCACTGAACTAGAAGCTATTTCAATATTATAAGCTTTTCTAGAACCCTTAGGTTGAAACAAGATTCCAGAATCTGTTGCTTTATATTTTCCTCCAACAATCTTGCCTAAAATTTCAAAGAGTATTTTATATTCATCTTTATTCTCCCTAAAAATACTTTCTTGTTTTGATATTGATTTTATTTCCCTAATAAAATCAATATTATCTCTTACGGGTTTAGGGTAAAGTTGTTTTTTTCTGTCTAATGTTTTCTCTATTTCAAAAAATCCAATATTTTCTTCTTTGAGCATTTTTTGCATTGTTTCTAACTTTGCTATTTTATAGAAATCTAACTCCTCTTGAAATATAGATGCTCCCGTTCTTTCAACGCTTAAAATAAAATTTCTCATAAATATTATCTTGAGTATCGCATCAAAAAAATAATCGAGATACTCATCAAAGTTTTCTTTGTTTAAACTAGAAAAACTTAATCCATCATCATAAATAGTATGTTGTATTGTTCTTTTATATCTTCTATTTAAATTGTCATCCTCTAAATATCGTTGAACGGCATATTTTATATTTTCTAAAGAAATCTCAAATTTTACATTAAATTCTGCATCCAAGAAATCCTCTCTCTTCCCTGCCATAGTTTGGAATAATATACGATTAGAATATATCTTTGTTTTCTCTTGCACATATCCTTCCAGCCTTTTTTTTATCTCTTCATACGAAAGTTTAGTTTCATTTTTGACTTGTTCCATACTATCAAAAACACTCCCTTTCATCTTTAGCAATACATTTCTACGAATAGTCCTCATAAAATCCAAATACCCATATAAACTATAGGTTGCATAAGTTTTACCTGTGTTGTTTTCACCACAAATAAGCGTTAGATCTCCCACTTCAAATTCTGCCTCATCGAGCATCCCAATCTTTTTTATAGAAACTTTCATCAATTACCCTCTTGTAAGCATATATAAAAAATTTTACCATATTTTTTTTAATTTACTCCCACCATATCAAATTAAGTTTTGTCAATTTGTATAAGTCTAGATTGCTCAGAAAAACAAATTCACCATTATAAAGTGTCTTGCCCTATTCTATAAATCTTATCAAGTGCGATTATGCCTTAAAGTTTATTTTAATTATTTTTGAGCAATTTAAAAAATCTATTAAATCTAAATTTATCACTGCCACATTAAAAGATACGAGTAAATTTATCATCAGCAGTCAAATCAAACGTAAAAATATAATCAACATCTTTAATTTTATTCATAATGTTATCGCCATATCACCTAAAAATAACATATCAAAAATATTTTTGTTAAATTTGTGTAGTAAAACACTTATCTTTTTTGGCATTGTTCATTTTAATGTCTCGCATTTTTTATATCCTCCCACTTACCTAAAATTCTTTATTCTCAAACAACAATTTAGATTATATGACCAGATAAACCAAATTTGTATTAAATCCAAATGATTTTTTATTAAGTATTTTTACAGCTAAAAATGGTTGTACCTATACTACAAATATATCGAGCACTAAATCATCTGTATTAGAATAAAGGGAAGTCGTTCTATCGCTTAATTTTTATAATATAAAAAGGGATTAGTTTTTAGCCATCACAAATATTTTCCTCGTAAAATATCCAAAAATAACTGATTTCTATTTTCTGCATCACAAATTAAAGAATTATAATCCATAAAATTAACTATCACATTATTTTCTTTGTTATATTTATAGCAAATAGGGAATTTTGCATTTGTATATATCCTATTATAATCATCATTTTTAAGATCCTCCAGGATTATATCACTAAACTTCAAAAAACCATAAGCCCAAATTCTTAAGTTTTTTTGTGGATATGCTTCATTAATACAAGAAGCATAATCCAAAATTTGACGATTTGCTTTTGGAAAATAATCTCTACTGTCTTCAGGTTTTTTAAATTCTATAAGCAAAATATCAGTGATTTTTTCTTTTTCATAAGTATTTGAAATAATACTTAACAAATCTGGTCTTTCTATCTTACCATGTAATTTTGGAAAAATATCTTTGATTTGCATATCACTAAAAATTTTATCATAACACATAAACCTATCGTCAAACAACCAAACATTATTGGTTTTATAATTCTGTTTATCATCAAATGTTTTCTGTGGCATAAACAAATTATGAATTTCGGCCTCTATACCACCTTTCTTAACAAAGTTTTTTAATTGTTGAATTAATTTATCTCTATCAAATACATATTCAGCTAATTCTGCTTGAGTCACTTTAGTTAATTTTGATCCATAACCTTCTTTTTCTTTATTGCTATCATCTCTTAAAAAATCTTTATCTTCATTAAACTCTTTCTTTGCATTTTCTAACATATCATTTGCATTTAACTCATTTCTATATTCAAAATATCCCCCAAGATAAGGCAACTCTTTAATTGATTTTTTTCTATTTTCTCTAATTGTATTTTCTATATCAAAATTATGTTCTTTATAGATTTCTTTAAGTTGATTTTCCAATTCATTGTATATTTCATTCCAATTCAAATCTTGAAACTCAAGTGAGTTTTTTTGTTTAGGGTAAATTTGAAATTCATTTCTTTCATCATTAACATTTTTATCAAAATAATCAGATTCTAAGATATAAAATATTCTTAAATCTTTTTCTTTGGGTAAATTATACTTACTGTCTTGATCTAAATCTGAATTTTTTACCACAACCCTATGATTTGCAACATAAAATCCTTCATTTTTAAACTCATTATTTCCAAATAAATATGATAGAACAAAAGAATATTTTTTAATTTTAAATTCTTTCTTTTTAAAATAAGGTATATCATTGCTTTTGATTTTACCTAATTCTTCATCATTTTTATAAATAGCTATTTGAATATTTTTATTTCCTGTTTTGAAATAAGCCAAAAAATGTTCTACAATTTGATCTCTGATTTTAGAAAAATTCATTGAAAGTTTATCTTTTGGATTTGACAAAATCACTCTTGTTTCATTATTAAAATCTCGTTCCTTAGGCTCTGTCATGCCATTATCATAGGTAAAATCAAATTCTTTATTTTTACTTATAACCTTGACATTCCCAAAAAGCTTGAGATACATAAACCTCCCAATACCCTTGCAACCTAACGATTTCTTATAATCACTACGGTATTCCCCAAAAGACCTAATATTACATTCATTAAAACCATCACCATTATCAATCACTTCAATTTTATCTATATAGGAAATTTCAATTTCATCTTTGTTATATAAGCTACGAGCTGTAATCTTAAGCTCAATATACGTAGCATTCGCCTGCATTGCATTCATTATTAATTCAAATATTACATTTCCAACTTTAATATTTTTTAATTCATCTACGACTGCTCTTATATTTATGTTCATCTCTACTCCCACCATATTAAATTTTTAAGTTTTGGGAATTTGCGGAAGTCAAGGTTATTGAGAGAGACACATGCACCATTATCAAATTCGCAAGATTCTACGCCCTGCTCTAAAAAGATTCGTTTGATTTTAAGCCCCATAAGATTTGAAAGGGTTACAAAAATATCAAAATCCTCTCTGCATCCGCTCATATCTAGTTTTATACTCCCTGTTTTATCAAGGATTTTAATGAATTTGCGAGATTTTCTATAATAAAGCAAATGGAGTTCTTTCCGTTCTGCAATTTGAGCTTCAAAGCCTTTATCTTTGCTTAAGGATTCAAGCAAGGTTTTATCGCGTGAGTGAAGCAAATCAAGGCTAAAGACATATTGCGTGTTTTTTGCAAATTTAGGTTTGAGCCAAAGGGCTTTGAGTTCATTTTCAAAATGTGCGATTTGCTCTATCACTTTAAAGGCGATTTTGCGTAGGGTTTGTAATCTCTGTATGGTTTGTAAATCCCATGTGGTTTAGCTGTCTTCTTTATAGAGATAGGCAAACATCCACAAATCAAACTGCTCCTCTAAAAAACTCTTGGCGTCTTTGTGGATGAAAAAGTCAATTTCTTGTTGTTTTTTGTAGGTTCTAAAGATTTTTTTGAGTTCCTCTTCTGTGATTTTTATGTGATACGTTTTGAGAGTTTTGTTGAATTCATCGCTAAACTCGTTCGTATTGTCTTTATAGACCTTAGTAAGATGTGAAAACAAATCTTTTTGATTGGTCACTTTAATGAGAATTTGCGTTTTATCGTTTTGTGTATTGATATTTTCAAATTTAAAGAAAATTTTGTTTTTTGTGTTGTCTTTGTTTTGCTGACAATCACTTGCATCAAACACGACTTCATATTCCCCGCTTTCATCATCTAAAATAAGGCTTTGATACAGAGTGTCGGATTTGACATAATAAAGATTTTGCGTTTTATAAAAAAGATTCGTGTCTTTGGAATTGCTGTAAATTTTAGCATAAATGTTTTTATACATCGGCGTGTCTTTGAAAAATGGTGTGCCTGTGTCATTGAGATAAGAATCAAAGAAAGTGTAAAGTTTATTATAAATGTCTCTACAATCCCATGGGTCATTTTGTGCGTCAATCTCTTGTTCTAAAGAATCTTTGATGTGATTGAAATATTTGTATTTGATTTGCATAAGATTAGAAAAGCCATTTTGTGCAGCTTGGAGTTCATTTTGTGCATGGGCTTGTTTTTGTGCTTCTTGCAATTTTTTTTGATAATTTTCATCATTTGAAAGTTCTTTTTGATGAAAAGCCTTGACTTTCACACCTAAATAACAATCCTCTAATCTTGAAAAAAATGCCTGTTTATAATCCATATGTATCCTTTTAACCAATCTTGCATTGCGTTTGATTCTAAACTTTGCAATGCCTTAGTTGAAATTTTTGCAAAGCCTTAATTTAAATCTTGCAAAGCCTTTATGACGCTTTGATTTTGACGCTACCTTGCGATAGCTTTGTGTGTTCTTGCTTTTAAATTATTTTTTGCCCTTTAAAAGGGATTAGCAAAGCACATCATTTTGTATATTAAATTGACATATCAAAAATTGGAGCATTCTACTTTAAATTTACTTAGAATTTAATATATTGTTATCTTAATAAAATGGCTTTTTATAAATTTTTAATTGAAAAGCTGTGAAATTTTACCTTTATACTTTTATGAGTTTTTACAAAATTGTGCTAGAATTTCTTTTTAATTTTCAAGGAAATTTGTTATATGAAAGAAATTTTAATCACCAACGATGATGGTTTTGAGAGTGAGGGGCTTAAAAAGCTTATCAAAATGCTAAAAAAAGAGTTTAAAGCTAAAATCACTATCGTTGCTCCTGCTAATGAAAAATCCGCTTGTTCTCATTCTATCACTTTAACTAAGCCTTTAAGATTTATACGCGTGGGAAAGAGATTTTATAAACTTGATGATGGCACACCGGCAGATTGCATATATTTGGCTTTACATGCTCTTTATAAAAATCGTTTGCCTGACCTTGTGATTAGCGGGATAAACAAGGGGGCTAATGTGGGCGAGGATATAACTTATTCTGGCACTTGTGCGGGTGCAATGGAAGCGGTTTTGCAAGGAATTCCTGCCCTCGCTCTTTCTCAATTTTATAAAAACAGCGAAAAAGAATTTGATTTTAAACAAGCTTTAAAAATCACAAAAGAAATCATTAAAAAGATCTTCGCTCAAGGCTTTCCTTTGGAAAAAAAAGAATTTTTAAACATCAATTTTCCTTCTGTAAAAACGAAATTTAAAGGCATTAAAATCTGCAAAGCCGGAAAAAGGGTTTATAATTACGAGGCTCATTCAAATGTCAATCCTAGAGGAGTTGAGTATTATTGGCTTGCAAGCTCGAATTTGGATTTTGAAGATGAAAAAGATTCAGATATTGCACTTTTAAAACAAGGTTATGCGACAATTACGCCTATAATGCTTGATTTAACCGCTTATAAAAAGATGAAAAATTTAAAAAAATGGCTCAAGGATTAAGACAATGAATGACAGATTTACACGCGTCAAATGGTTAATTAAAGATAAAAATTTTGAAAAAATCACAAAAACAAAGGTTTTAGTTTGCGGACTTGGTGGAGTGGGCGGAATGTGCGTTGATGCCCTTTTTCGCACAGGTTTTACACATTTAACCCTCATTGATGCGGATAGTTTTGAAATCACAAATCAAAACCGCCAAATTCATAGTGAATATATAGGCGAAGAAAAAGCTAAGGTTTTTGAAAGAATTTATAATGCTAAAGGCATAGTTTCAAAAATTGATGAGGAATTTTTGAAAAATTTTGATTTAGGTGCATTTGATTTAATCATTGATGCCATTGATGATATACCTGCAAAAGTTGCTTTGGCAAAAGAAATTGATTTTAAAAAACAAATCTTCATCTCTTCAACGGGCGGGGCAAGGAAGCTTGATTCTACGCGTATTAAAATTGCAAGTATTTTTAAAACTCACGGGGATGCTTTGGCGAAAAAATTCCGCTATGAACTTAGAAAATCAGGTTTTAAGGGGGATTTTGATGTGGTGTTTTCTGATGAAACGCCTCATTGTAAAGACTTAGGCTCTTTTATGGGTGTTACAGCGTGTTTTGGTTTGACTTTAGCCTCCTTAGCACTTAAAAAAACCCTTCATCTTGCTTAAAATATTATGGGAATTTGCTTTTTAAATTCATCAAAAAAATATGGATTGACACTCTTTTAAAATTTTTTAGCAAATTATAAGACATTTATACCTTTATAATTTTGATTAAAAATTATACTAAAAACAAAAATTGATAATTGCTCTAAGAGATAATTTAAAATCAAATTAAAAAATTCTTAGCTTACAAGATTCCTAAAGAGCATTAAATTTTTCACTTAAAATTCAAAAAAGAATGAAAATTTTAATCGCTTTTTGGTTGTTAAAAATTATTTTTGTAAGCAAAAATTGAAAATCTTTTTAAGGCGAATGGGTTTTAAATTCTAATTTTTCTCCCTGCTTTAAAACTTCTATATAGCCATTGTTTCCCGCCAAATCATTGCCATTGATATAAAAAATTCCTTGCTTAAAATTTGGATTGATGATTTTAAAACCCATAAGTTTAGCAAGTGCTACACCTAATTCATAATGCGTTGGTGTAAAAATCTGCCTTAAATCTTTGATGAATTCATCATCCTTTTTCACCCCATACGCACTTGCAAAAATAGGAATATTCGCAACATTTTTGCTCAAAAATCCATGATGGAATTCGCTTTGATTGTTCTCGCCTAATTCTCCTAGTGTTTCACCATGATCGGGCACAAAAAGTATATAAGTAGGCGTTTTCATTGTTTTGAATTTTTCAAAGATATGCGATAAAACATAGTCATCAAAAATGATTGAATTATCATAAGTATTGATGATATTTTGATTTAAATCACGCGATAAAGGAAAAACATCGGCTTGTTTGTAGCCTTTGTATTGGTCTTTATAGGGAACATGGGAACTTCTTTGATGAAAGACGATGAAATTCGAACCCTCTTTAAATAAAGGGGCTAATTCATCAAGTTTTTTAAGCAAGACTAAATCACCTATTTTTGAAGATTTTAAAGCATAATTTTCTTTCGTGTATAAAACATCAATAAAATTTGAACTCATATAAGAAAGCAGAGATTCTTCTTGATTAGAAATATAATAAGTCTTAAATCCCGCTTGTTTAGCAAGTTTAAAAAGATGCGTGTTTTCATTTAAAATATGTTGTATATCATTGTGATTGTAAGAAATATTCATAAACATAGGCAAACTAACATTTGTCAAAACAGAGCTTGATAAAGCCTTTTTAGCGATGAAATTTTCATCGTTTAAAGCTAATTCTTTGAGTTTTGGAGTGGTGTTTCTTTCATATCCTAACAAAGCTATGTGATTGGCATTGACACTTTCTCCTAAAATCAAAACAATATTTCTTGGTGAAACTTTTTCATATGAGAGTTCATAGGGCAAATATTTTGGGATGTCTTTGTTTTTTGTTTTAAGATAGATTAAAAAATACGCAGTGAAGACCTTCAAATCATTCAACAAACTTATATCATCGTTTCTGGGAACAAAATTTCTTATATGCGGACTTTTAAAAAGGGCTTTATAGGGCAAAATGCTTAGCAATAAAATGAGTAAAATCGTAGCAATGAAGCTTGTTTTGCTTTGAATTTTAAGATAGAGAAAAATCAAAGTTCCATAGACACACAAAAGCACAAAGACATGAAATAATCCCCAAGGCAAAACCCCCTGACTCGCCAAAGCAATTTCTTTAAATTCTCCCCACATTAAATGCAAAGAATAGACATTTAAAGGCGTTTTGAAATAAAAAATATGACTAAATTGTATGAGCTCCATCAATAAAAACAAAACAAATAAACAAAGGCTTAAAAAACGTGGCTTAACTAAGGGTAAAATCAAACTTGCAGGGATAAAAGCGGCTAAAAACTGAAAGGAAAGACGTGGAGAGTAAAAATCATTGACAAGAGAAAAAATAAATCCCGTCGCAATAAAAGCTAAAAAAGTGGCAAGGCTTAGAGCAAGATACCCCCCCCATTTTCTTAAATGAAACATTCAAGCTCCTTAATGAAAAGTTGATAAAATGAAAATTATAGTATTTTTTCGTTAATGATTAAGGGATTAAAAGCCTTGATAGAAAGCAAGAGTGTATCGCCGATTTTAACTTCTTTGTGGTATTTTAAAAATTCTTCTTCGCTTAGGGTGATTTTTATGAGATTTTCATTTAAAAGCAGGGTGAAAATGACCATAATATCGCTTCTTTTAATCTCAAGTAAAACAGCACTCAAACGCAATTTCGCACTGATATTTGATTGAGTAAAAAACTCATTTTTAGGGACATTTTTTATGATTTGACCCCCTTTAAGCTCTAAAATTTTATGGCTAAGCTTATAAATTTCAGCCAAATCATGACTGACAAGCAAGGTTGTGGGTTTAAAATGATTTAAAATTTGAGCAAGTTCATCTTGCAAATAAGCTCTCATCTTAAAATCAACCGCACTCAAAGGCTCATCTAAAAGCAAAAATTCGGGCTCTCTTGCTAAGGCTCTTGCCAAAGCCACTCTTTGTGCTTGTCCGCCTGAAAGCTCTTTAGGGTAAATTTTGGATAAGTTCTTTAAATCCATAAGCTCTAAAAGCTCTTCTGTTTTTTTCTTTGAATGTGAAGC
Organism: Campylobacter cuniculorum DSM 23162 = LMG 24588; assembly: GCF_002104335.1. Lineage (NCBI taxonomy): Bacteria > Pseudomonadati > Campylobacterota > Epsilonproteobacteria > Campylobacterales > Campylobacteraceae > Campylobacter > Campylobacter cuniculorum. The sequence continues at coordinate 1,843,380 of NZ_CP020867.1, forward strand.
GTAAGAAATATTTTCTTTAACTGTCATGTTTGGAAAAAGAGCATAATCTTGAAACATAAAGCCGATTTTTCTCTTTTGAGCGCAAAGATTGATGCCCTTTTGAGTGTCCAACCACACTTTATCTCCGACCTCAATGCGTCCAAATTCAGGTCTAATAAGCCCCGCAATAATCTTAAGCAAGGTCGTCTTACCCGCTCCGCTTTCACCAAAAATAGCATTTATTTTTCCCTCATCAAACATGGTTTGACATTCAAGTTTTATCCGCCCTTGTGCTGAATTCATAGAATGTTTTATGTCAATTTTTATCATTTTTTATCTTAATTGTTGAATTTTTTATTGACAAAATAAAGGCTTAAAAGCAAAATGAAGCTTAAAGCAAATAATGCAAACGCGTATTGATGCGCTAAGGTATAGTTTAAAGCTTCAAGTTCATCATAAATGGCTATACTTGCAACTAAGGTTTCGCCTTTTTTATGTCCGCCTATCATCATCACAACTCCAAATTCACCGATTGTATGGGCAAAAGCCATCACACAAGCTGAAAAAATTCCTGCTTTGCAATTTGGTAAAATGATTCTAAAAAGTGTTTCTATTTTACCTTTTCCAAGCGTGTAAGAAACGTGGATTAAATTTGGATTGAGAGAAGAAAAGGCACTTTGTAAAGGATTAACCATAAAAGGTAAAGAAAAAATCATAGAAGCAAAGACAAGTCCTTCAAAGGTAAAAACTAAAGAGAGATTAAAATATTCTTTTAAAAACGCACCGATGATTGAATTTTGTGAAAAAGCTATAAGCAGGTAAAATCCCAAAACACTCGGCGGTAAAACCAAAGGCATAGCAACAATCACTTGAAAAATAGCTTTTAAAGGAAAATTCACAAAAGCAAACATATAAGCGATAAAAATTCCAACAAAAAAAAGCAAAAAGGTCGTAAGAAAAGCGAGTTTAAAACTCAACCACAAGGTTTGTAAAAAATCATAATCAAACATCTAAGTCCTTAAAATAATGTCATTAGCTTTAACAAAACAAAGCCAAGATTGTTTGTGTAAAAGTCCTAATTCTTCGCCCCTTTGTGCTGTGATGATAGAATGAAGTTTTAAACCCTCAAAATCAAATTCCACGTCCCATAAAAGTTTGCCTTTTTTAAGATGTGTAATGTGTGCTAAGAAAGTATTTTCTACGCTGGTTTTGGAATTTAAAACCATAAATCCTAGTTCATGTTCTTTAAAAAGCAAATCCACTTCATTGCCGATTCTCAAATCAGACAAAGAAGAAATTCCTAGCATTAAAACGCTAAAAATTTGCGTTTTAATGCGAATTTTTACAATCACAATATCGCCTTCATCTAAAAGCGTGATTACCTCTCCTCTTAAGACATTCAAGGCGTGTTAAATCCATATTTTTTGATGATTTTTTTGCCCTCTTCTGAAACAACAAAATCTGCAAATTCTTTAGCAAGTTCCTTGCCTTTTGCGTATTTTGTGATGACAAAGGATTGTTCTAAAGGCTTAAAAAGTTTATCATCGATAATCACAGCCTTGCCTTTAGGCTTATTCACAGCAGAAACTAAAGAATAAGCCACTATGCCCACTTCAGCTGCCGCACTATCAACATGAAGTACAGGTTGAGAGATATTGTCGCCTAAGACGATTTTATCTTTGAAAATATCATAAATTTTAAGATTATGAAGCACTTCTTCAGCAGCCTCACCATAAGGAGCCACTTTAGGATTTGCAATACTTAAATGCTTAATCTGCTCTGATTTTTCAGCCAAGCCTTCTATCCCATTTTCTAAAAATTTATCTTCTAAGGCATAAAGAGCCACAACACCTAAAGCATAAACCTTTGGTTCGCTTATAGCATTTGAATCTTTGCTGATTTGTTCTGCATATTTTGCATCGGCTGAAAAGAAAAGATCAAATTCTCTTCCCTCTTTTAAAAGCTGATAATGCTTACCAGAAGCACCAAAAACAAGCTCTATCTCATCTTTAGGATGTGTTTTTATAAACTCATCTCTAACCTCACTCATCGCTTTGGAGGCACTTGAAGCGACAAAGACACTGATTTTTTCAGCGTGTAAATTGAGTGAAAAAAATAATATGGCAAAAAATACAAAGATGTTTTTCATTTTTTTCCTTTTTCTATAAAATTATTTTATTATAACATAAAAAAATCCCTTTTCATACCTTATTTATATTTTTTTTACATATTATATAAACGGGATGATAAGTTAAACAATTTTTAAATTCTTGTTCAAATTTTTTCAAAAATTCTTTACTCAAAAAAAAGCTTCCTAAAGAATTCACCCCACTTAATTTCATATGTCTAAAAAGCTCTAAAGGACTTGAAAATTCTAAGGTTATGAGCTCTTCGCTAAGCTCTAAAATTTCAAAATCTTTTTCAAAAATTTTTTGATATTGAGTGAGATTGAGGTATTTTAAAGAATGTCCTGTGCTTTGAGTGATTTGTTCAAAATTTCTTTGGGCAAAACTCGAAAACAAACAAAGTCCATTGTCATTAAGCATTTGCGTTAAAGTGGGTAAAATTCTATCCAAATCAAGCCATTGCAAACAAGCATTTGAAGTGATTAAATCAAATTTTTGTGTGCTTAAAAAATGCTTTGAAAGCTCATTCATATCAAAAAGTTCAACCTTAAAATTCATCTTATAATCAATCATATCATTACTCACATAATGCTTAAAACGCAAAATTCTTTGAAGTTTTTGACTCAATTCTCCTTGCCCACAACCAAACTCAAACACCCTTTCAAAATCCAACAATCCTAAATTTTTAAGTTTTTTACAGAGTTTATTGCCCATAAAATTTTGGATTAAAGCATTTTTTGCATAACTTTCTTTTGCTTTTAAAAAATTCAAAACGCATCCCAAGCATTAAAATGAAAGAAAAGGAAATGAGGTGCATCGATAAAATCAAGTGTTTTAAAAGAATTTTCAAGGGCTGAAGTGGGGAAAATTTCATCATTTTTACTCGCATAAATTTTATCCCAAAGTAAAAATGATTCTTGCTCTTTATTTGCAAAATTCCATAAATTCTCAAGTTCTTTTTTCAATTCTTTTTCTTGTTTAAAAACAAAGTCTTTAGCCAAATTAATCTCTTCTTTAAATAAAGTTTTTTTGAAATTTTCAAGAGAAAATTTTTTTATAGTTTTTAAAAAAACACGCGGATGAATTCCTAATTTCTTATCTATACCTAAATTGCTTCCATTGATTGCAATTTTAAGTTTAATCTTTGAATAAAAATTTACATTTCTTAAAAGTTTATTTGCAACGCAAACTCCCATAGAAAAAGCTATGAGAGTGATTTTTTCAAAAGAATTTAAATTCAAAGTTAAATTAAAATCTTCATAATCATAACACATTAAAACATTTTTCTTTGAGCTAAGGTGCTTAAAATGGCTAAAATGAGAGGCAAAACCGCCAAAAAATAAAATCAATTCTTTGGAATTTTCATTTTTATGCAAAAAATAAGTCTTCATAAAAGCTCCAAAATTTTTATCAAATCACTCTCTTTTAAATCACAATGTAAAGAAAAGCGAATTCTGGCTGTATTTTTAGGTACTGTGGGTTCTTTGATTGCTGGAGCAAAAAAGCCATTTTGTTCAAGTTTTTCTGCAAATTCTAAGGCTTTGTGATTTTGAGTTAAGATTAAAGAAATGATATGAGCCTGTCCTAAAATTTCATAAGCACCTTGCTTTAAACTTTGCGAGAAAAAAGTGCTGATTTGAGCTAAATTTTGCCTTTTTTGCTGAAATTCTTTAAGCTTTTTAAAGATGAATAAACTCCAAGCAACATTGATTGGAGGTAAGGCTGTGGAATAAATCAAAGCCCTTGCTCTATTGATAAAAAGGTCTTTAAACACATTTTTGCAAATCATACAAGCTCCGATTGAAGAGAGGGCTTTTCCAAAAGTAAAAATCAAAAAATCCACCTCATCTTGCAAATTTAAAGCCTTAATAAATCCTAGCCCACTATAATCAAAACAACCTACACTATGAGCTTCATCGATATAAAGTAAAATATTTTTATATAATTTTTTAAATTCTATTAAAGTTTTGATATTTATAAAATCTCCATTCATACTAAAAAGTGCTTCACTTAAAATGATGATGTATTCGTATTCTTTATGATATTTTTTTAAAAGTTTTTCAAGCTCTTGCATATCATTGTGTTTAAAGCGAAAAAACTTAGCCCGACTCAATCTAAGCCCATCAATCATACTTGCATGGATTAATTGATCTGCTAAAAATAAAACCTTGCCAATTTCTGCTAAAGTTGCAATGCAAGAAGTGTTTAGGGCATAGCCGCTGTTAAAATGCAACACCTCTTTTTCAACGAATTGAGTCTTAAGATAATTTTCAATTTTTTCATAAATTTCAAAATTTCCGCTCAAACTCCTTGAACTTGAGCTTGAAAAATATAAATTATTTGAGTCTATTGCACTTAAAAATTCTTTTTTTAAAGCATAAGAATTTGCAAGATTTAGATAGTCATTTCCTGCAAGATTAAGGAGTTTGCGTCCCTTTTTAAATACAAAATTTCCCTCGTGTTTAAGAGGATTAAGGGAGCGAAAATTTGAGTTTTGTTTGAGTGTTAATAAGAATTGTTCAAGTTGCATTGATAATCCTAAAATAATCTAAAGTATAATTGTGCCAAAATAAATTAAAATTTTTTCTTATTTGTCTGTATTTTAAATGCGATTTATATTTTAGAATGCTTTGTTTGAAGGTATTTTGACTTGATTTCTTTTTTTTGTATAATGTTTTATTTTTATGCAAAAGAAAGTAAGAAGTCTTTAATAATGAGATTTTTAGCATTCCAAATTATCAAAGAGATTATGCTTGGAGGAGAGAGAATTTAAAGGATTTGTAGGAGAATTTACTTGAGGCTGAACGTGCTACAAGCGATATAATGGGACATTTTCTAGGCACTGGTGAGTAAGAATTTCGTTGGTTTGGATTGTAAATGAAAACAAATATTTTTTTAACAAATAGAAAATAATATTCTAGATTTTACTTTTTAGAATAAAATAAAAACTAAAAAATAACCAAATACAATAAAACTTTTTCAAATAAGAAACTTTATAATAAATATGATGTTTATTTGAAATTAAAACTGAATCAGATATAATCCTAAAAAATAAAAAAAGAGATGTAAATGCAATTTGAATCAGATAAGAAGTGCATAAGAGCAAATTGGCAATAAAATCTTGTTAGATAGAAAATCAAACATTAAGTGCAGTGACCATTTCTTTGCCAAAAAGCAAGATAACTACAAAAATGTCGCTAAATATTTCAAAGAAGTGAAAGATTTAGGGACTAGGAAAAAGAACAAATGGGATAAAGGAGATATAGAGCAGAGAAATCAGCAAATTTATGACAGATTTAAAGAATTTTTAAAATTAAAATCTTAGAAACTTTTCTGAAAGCTAAGATTTAGATTTTTTATAAAAGGTTTAAATCTATAATATTTTTCTTTATTTATGGATTGTAAGCTTTATATTATTTATTTTTTGCTTTAAATTTTTAAGTGAATTATAGAATTTTTATAGATTTTTAATTTGCTCTTTAAGTATTATCACCTTATAATATGAAAAACCCTATAAAACTTTGTCCTTTTTTAATCGCCACTTATATTCCACAAAGTTTTAATTTCGTTGTGGTTTAATATAAAATTATTTTTATCTTTAAACATAAATTTATATATTTTCTACAAAAAAAACCTCATTTAATTTTAAAATTTGACTAAAATCTGTAAAATTCTCATTTTACAGATTTTTCATTCCGCTTACCTTTAAAAAAGCCGCTAATACAGGGTCTTTTTCCTTTTTACAAAGCTCGATGGTTTGAAGCATTTTTTCATAGTCTCTTGGCAATACTTTAAAAAAATCTTTTCTGTCAAATTTTTGCAAAATATCCTTAGCTTTTTTAGAATTTGTGTATTCTATATGTTTTTCTATCATAATTTTAAGCTCTTTTTCATCTTTAGAATTGAGATTTTTTATATCTACAAGTTCAGTATTGACATGAGCTTCATTATAGCGTCCAAAAATATATACAACTCCTCCGCTCATACCTGCAGCAAAATTTGCTCCCACATCACCAAGCACCACAACTAAACCTCCGGTCATATATTCACAACCATGCACTCCGGTTCCTAATACCACAGCTTTAGCCCCCGAATTTCTGACACAAAATCTCTCTCCAGCTATACCATCTAAATACACTTCACCTTCAGTAGCTCCATACAAACAAGCATTTCCGGCAATGATGTTTTCTTCGGGCGAAAAAGTGGCTTCATTTGAAATTTTAGCAATAATCTTTCCTCCGCTTAAACCCTTACCTAAATAATCATTGCTATCGCCGATAATCTCAAGCTTAATGCCTCGACATAAAAATGCTCCAAAACTATTGCCTGCATTGCCTATAGCTGTGATACAAATGCTATCTTCTTTAAGAGAATCTTTACCATAATTTTTAAGAATTTCGCTTGAAAGCATAGTAGCAAAGGTACGACTTTGATTGCTCACCTCCAAAGAAAGCTTGATATTTTGTTTTTTTTCTAAGGCATTTTTGCAAAGCGGAAGTAAAATTCTATAATCAATGGTTTTTTCGAGTTTATTATCCTTAAAACCTTTGAAATGCACAGCACTTTTATTATAAGTAGGAAGGAATTTTAAAATTTTATCCAAATTGATTTTAGAAAGCTTACCTTCTAAATTTTTTTGCTTTAATTTATCCACTCTTCCTATCATATCATCTAAATTTTCAAAACCAAGTCTTGCCATATATTCCCTAAGCTCTTCAGCGATGAAATACATAAAATTCACAACACTTTCAGCCCTGCCCTTAAAACGAGCTCTTAATTCTTTATCTTGAGTTGCGATTCCAAAAGGACAGGTATTAAGATGACAAACCCTCATCATAGTGCAACCTAAAACAATGAGCGGTGCAGTTGCAAAGCCAAATTCTTCAGCACCCAAAAGAGCAGCTACAGCCAAATCTCTACCATTCATAAGCTTTCCATCAACCTCGAGTTTAACCCTATCTCTTAATTTATTTAAAATCAAAGTTTGATGAGTTTCAGCAAGTCCTAACTCCCAAGGAATTCCTGCGTGAGGGATTGAAGTTCTAGGACTTGCTCCCGTTCCTCCATCATAACCTGAAACCAAAATCAAATTTGCTCCCGCCTTAGCCACACCCGCTGCAACCGTGCCTATACCATTTTCACTGACAAGTTTAACCGAAATTCTAGCACTTGTATTAGAGTGTTTTAAGTCAGAAATCAGCTGTGCTAAATCCTCGATAGAATAAATATCATGATGAGGCGGGGGAGAAATGAGTGTAACGCCCGGAGTTGAATGTCTTGCCTTTGCAATCCAAGGATAAACCTTAAAGCCCATAAGCTGTCCGCCCTCACCCGGTTTTGCCCCTTGTGCGACTTTGATTTGAATTTCTTTAGCACTGACTAAATAATTTAAATCCACTCCAAATCTTCCACTTGCAACTTGTTTAATTGCGGAATTTTTATTGATTCCATCTATGATTTTATAACGTTGCTCGTCCTCGCCACCCTCGCCTGAATTTGATTTTCCACCGATTTTATTCATAGCTTCAGCCAAGCATTCATGCACTTCTTTAGAGATAGAACCATAACTCATCGCCCCTGTTTTAAAACGTTTGACTATGCTCTCAACGCTCTCAACCTTATCAATACTAATAGCTTCACTGAAATCAAATTCCATCAAAGACCTTAAATTCACTCTTTTTTCATCAACTAAGGCACTATATTTTTTAAATTGTTTGTAGTCTTTATTGCGACAAGCATTTTGAAGATTAAAAATGACCAAAGGGTCAATTAAATGTTCTTCTTTAGCACTTCTAAAGCTGTGAATTCCTTTAGAATCTAGTGTTTTAGAAAAACTGCTAAAAGAGTTACGATGAAGATTGATTAATTCTTTTTCATAATCCTCTAAAGCTATACCCTCTATTCTTGAAATCGTAGAAGTAAAATATTTTTCAATCACACAAGAATTTAAGCCCAAACACTCAAAAAGTTGAGAGCCATTATAACTTTGCAAGGTAGAAACACCCATTTTTGAAGCAATCTTCACAATGCCATTAGAACTTGCTTGAATGAAATTTTGCACCGCTTTTTCATAATCCAAATTCAGCTCTTTATTTTGTATAAGAGTGTGAATGCTTTCATAGACCAAATACGGATTAATCACCGTTGCACCATAGCCTAATAAACAAGCAAAATGATGAATTTCTCTAGGTTCTGCACTTTCTACAACAATACTCGCATGAGTTCTTAAGGATTTTCTCACCAAATAATTATGCAAACCTGCCACCGCAAGTAAAGCAGGGATATAGGCATTTTTTTCATTGACTCCTCTATCGCTTAAGATGATGATTGAAGCTCCTTTTTTAATCTCATTTTCAACCTTGACAAAAAGATTGTTCAAAGCTTTTTCTAAGCTGTTTTTTGTGTAATCATAGAGTATGGAAAATTCTTTAACTTGAAATTTCTTCAAATTTTTAATCTTAAAAAGCTCCTCATTGCTGATGATAGGAAGAGAAATTTTAACCCTTTTAGCATTGTTTTCATCAGGTTTTAAAAGGTTTCCTTCTGAACCTAAATAAATTCTTGTTGAAGTAACAATCTCCTCTCTAATCGCGTCCAAAGGAGGATTTGTAACTTGAGCAAAAAGTTGTTTAAAATAATTATACAAAGGCTGATATTCTTTAGATAAAACCGCTAAAGGAGTATCCACGCCCATAGCTGCTAAAGCTTCTTTGCCTGTTTCTGCCATAGCTTTAACACTCATTCTAAGTTCATCATAGCTCCAACCAAAAGCCTTTTGCAAATTCAAAACCTCATCAGTTTTTAAAAATTTATGAGTGTATTCACCACTGCCTTGTTTTTCAAGTTCAACTAAATTTTTAAGCCATTCTTCGTAAGGTTTGGCATTCGCATAATGCTCCTTAATCTCACTATCTGCAATCAATCTTCCCCTTGCTGTATCCACAAGCAAAAGTTTTCCCGGCTCTAATCTTTTTTTAGCCTTGATATTTTTTTCATCAATCCTTAAAGCTCCCGTTTCACTCGAAAGAATTAAAAAATCATCTTTAGTGAGATAATAGCGAGAGGGACGAAAACCATTTCTATCAAGACTTGCTCCCATAATCACCCCGTCCGTAAAAATAATCGCCGCAGGTCCGTCCCAAGGCTCCATAAGCAAAGAATTGTATTCATAAAAAGCTCTTTTTTTGCTTTCCATATTTTTATTTCTGTGCCAAGGTTCAGGCACCATCATCATAAAGGCTTCTTCTAAGGTTCTGCCGTTTAGAGCTAAAAATTCTAAGGTATTATCAAACATTGCAGAATCACTGCTTGGCTTTGCTATGATAGGAAAAATAGAGTCTAAATTTTCAAAATAATCACTCCTTAACAAACCCTCTCTCGCCTTGATATTATGCACATTTCCATGTATGGTATTAATCTCTCCATTATGCACCATATAGCGATTTGGATGAGCTCTCTCCCAGCTTGGAAAGGTATTGGTGGAAAATCTTGAATGCACTAAAGCAATGGCTGATTTCATATTAACATCTTTAAAATCAAGATAAAAATCGCTCAATTGCGTTGAAAGAAGCATTCCTTTATAAACAATGGTTCTTGAAGAAAAACTAGAAAAATAAAATTTTGGCACATTTATAGCCCTTTTTTCTATAAGCCTTCTCGCACTATAAAGCACTCTTTCAAATTCCAAACCCGGATTAATTTTTGCAGGACGCTTGATAAAGGCTTGTAAAAAATAAGGCATAGCTCTTAAGGCACTTTGTCCTATATCGCTAGGATTAAACGGCACCTCTCTAAAGCCTAAAAATTCGAGTTTTTTATCTTCTAAACCTTGCAAAAAGATTTTTTTAGCCTCTTCTTTAGCATCACAATTAGGAGATAAAAACATTTGTGCAACCGCATAATCGCCTTTACGAGGCAGCTCAAAACCCAGCTCTTGCGTTTTGAAAAAATCATGGGGCAATTGGATTAAAATTCCCGCTCCATCGCCCGAATTTTCCTCTGCACCGCTACCTCCTCTGTGTTCAAGTTGCATTAAAATTTCTAAAGCATCGCAAATGATTTTATGAGAAGCTATACCGCGTATATTCGCAACTGCAGCAATCCCGCAAGAATCGTGTTCGTTTTGAGGATTATAAAGCCCTGTGTGATTTTCCAAAATATCTTCTAAATTTATGTTTTCTAAATCCATTGTTTTTCCTTAAATGATGCTTGATTTTAGGATTATAGCATATTTTGCTTTATTTTTTAATTTAGTTAAAATTTTATATACAAAACTCAATTAATTTTCAACTTCAAACAAAATAAGGTTTTATCTTTTAAATCAATTGATTACAATCAACGAAATTGATTTCAAATCAGCACTCTTAAAATTTAGCCCCATAAACTCAATAACATAAACCCTAGAAAGCTTCTAGGGTTTGTATTAGAATTTCTTTTTATTCACATCTTCAAGGATATTGTTTGCTATAGTGCTAACAGAATTAGCAATGATAGAAGATTCATTAGCGATTTCAACATTGTCTTTTGTGCTTTGGTCAATCTGTGAAACACTCTCATTGATTTGAGTGATGCCTTGAGTTTGTTCTTTAATGCTTTCAGCCATATCATTGATGGATTGCACAAGTAAATTTGTATTGGCTTCTATCTCACTCAAAGACTTTTGAGTCCTTTCAGCAAGTTTTCTTACCTCATCAGCCACAACAGCAAAGCCGCGTCCATGTTCTCCTGCACGAGCCGCTTCAATGGCAGCATTAAGAGCGAGGAGATTGATTTGGTCAGCTATATCTCCTATAATGCCTGTAACATTTTTAATGTCTTCACTTTGAGTGATAACATCACTAGTCTTTTGAGAGACATTTTGCATAGAAGAAGTGATTTGCTCTAAGGCTGCAGCGGTTTCTTCTAAAGAAGCTGCTTGGGAATTAGAGCTGGAGGTGAGAGATTGGACTGCTGTTTGGAGTTTTAAGGATTGCTCGTTTAATAAATTTGCCATATGACTTGAAGTTGTAAGCATGGAGCGTATATATTTTCCTGTTTCGTTAATATTTTCTAAAATTTTAAGTAAGGCACCCTTGCTTTTACGCGTATCTGCTGTCTGCGTAAAATCATTTTGTTTGAAAAGCTCCAAGGTGTTTTCAATGGTTTCAAAATTATGATTTAAATCATTTAAAGTTTGATTGAGATAATCTCTTAAATGTTCAAGTTGAGCATTTTTGGAGCTAACTTTGATGATATGAGAGAAATTTCCCTCTTTCGCACTTTCCAAACTCTTTGAAATTTCCTCAACATAATGCCTTTCCTCCTCTGAAGTTTTGTAAATTTTAGCGATATTTTCATTAATAACCTTTGCCATTTGTCCAAATTCATCAGAAGTTTTAATGTCTATATTTTTTACCTTTTGTGATTTAAGATTGAGATAATCAAAAAATTCTAAAAGACCAAGTTTTAAAGAAGATACAGGCTTAATGATTGCTCTTATAGCAATATTCATAACGATAATTAAACATAAAACAAATATAAAAATAGAAACCACAAGATACTGCGTATTATTGTGAAGTTGTTGATAAAGTTCGCTCTCATTGCTCACAACGCAGACTTTCCAGCCTATAAGCTGATTTGAAGAACAAATTCCTATTTTATCCTCTTGTGCTTCTTTAAAGAATAAAAATTTGTTTTGTATATTGTTTTCAAACAATAATTTTGAAGTTTCATTTTCTTTAAAAATCAATTCCGGATTGTCAGAAATGACTATTTTTCCATTAGAGTCCATTCCAAAAATTTCAAAGACAGAATTCTTTTCTAATTTTGCAATGTATTCATTCAAAGGCGTTAAAGCAAGGTCCCCGCTCACAACTCCATAAAAAGCATTGTTTTTAAAAACAGGGGCACTAAAGCCAAAAACAGGAATTTTTTTACTTGCTTGAATCCAAGCATCACTTAGAATGATATCCTTTCCCGCATTTTTAGCAGCACTAAACCAGCTTCTAGTTCTAGGGTCATATCCACTTGAGGGATAAACATTGTTTCCATTGCTTCTTAGCATTCTACCATTGCTTTCAATTCCATAATAAATTAAGTTAAATCCTCCCGTTGATTCAACTAAGGCAAGGGTTTTTACAATTTCATCTTCATCATCAGAATAAATAAGCTTGTCTCTTAATTTATTAATCATATCTTGCTTTTCTCCAATATAAGATTGAAGAAGCATTTGTATAGAATCGAGCTTATTTTTATAAGTTAAAAATTCAGAATTTAAAGAATTTTCTTTACTATGCATATATTGCAAAGTGCCAAATACCAAAAATCCTAAAATACAAGAGATTAAAATCACCAAAGTAGCTTTGGTTGTTAGAGTCCATTTCATTTTTTTTCCTTTAAAAACGACTTAAAAATTATATATAATGTTTATCTAAGTTAAGTCATTATATCGTTTTTTTTTTTTTTCTAAGTTTAAAAAATAAGAAAAATTTAGATAAAAAATAAAAAAATTATTACTTAAAGTAACAAAAATTTTATTATGGTTAAAATACTGATAATTCTTATTTTAGATTTAAAAATTATTTTTCAATTTTTTGAAAAATTTAATCCCCAAATCATTGCTTTACCTCAAATCTCACCTCATCACTCTCCCCGCTCTCACTGATGATAAAAAGAGAATAAATTTTTGGTTTTAAATCCAAAATTCGGCTTGTTGCTTCTCCTTCGTAGATTAATTTTTGATTCAGATACCAAAAAACTTTTTCATTTTTTAAATTCGCTATTTTAACCACAAGAGCCTTTTGTTTATCAAAATCCCTAGCTAAAAGAATGTTTAAATTTTGTTTTGGATACAGAATTTTGATATTTTTTTCACTCTTAAAATTTAAATTTTCTTGATGTAAAAAATCAAGTGCATTCAAAGGCAAATCAAGCTTAATCTGTATTTTTGCATCCTTAAAATTTTCATCTTTTGAATCCACTTCTTTGCCTTGAAATTCATAAATTCTTTTCAAAAAAGGTGAAGTGCGTAAAATTTTAGCCTCCTTTGGATAAAGAGTGTATGTATAGGCTCCGCCTAATCTCTCATCATAGCGATATTTACTCATCAAATCAAGTTTTATATTAAACAAATCTTGAGGCATTTGAAATTCCAAATCCAGCCTATCAAGTAAGGATAAAAGCTCAAAAAACAAATCCCCGGCTATACTCACTCCATACAAATTTGCATTCGCTTGTGCGTTAAAATTTCCCACCCAAACTCCTAAGGTGTATCGCGGTGTTGCACCCAAAGCTAAGGCATCTTTTCTGCCATAACTTGTCCCTGTTTTCCAAGAAACAATCTTTGTTTTATCATAATTTTGCAAACCAAATCTTTGCACATTCTTCATACTCTGTAAGGTTAAATACGCACTACCCTTTGAAAACATTGTTTTTAAGCCCTTTAAAGGCTCATCTCTTAAGAAAGATAAATCCGCTATTTGTCCATAATTTGCCAAGCCCAAATAAAGCTGGGTTAAATCTTCAAGACTTAATTCTTTTGTGCCTAAAATCAAAGAAAGCCCGTATTTTTGATAATCTTCATCTTTAAAATCCAAAAAATATTTCAACTTATAAAAAAATTTCTCATAACCATAATTTTGCAAAAGCGAAACAAAAGGCACGTTTAAGGATTTTTGTAAGGCTTCTTCAGCAGAAATTAAACCATAATATTTTTTGTTTGCATTTTGGGGATTAAAATTCGAAAAAAAAGTCGGAACATCGAGCAAGATAGACTTTGGACTTATAAGTCCCTCATCAATGCTTAGAGCAAATAAAAAAGGTTTAAGGGTAGAACCTTCGCTTCTTTTAGCCCTTGCACCGTTGATTTGCCCTAAATTTTCCAAATCATAAAAATCTTGAGAACCCACATAAGCTAGAATTTTATACGTTTGCGTGTCGGCTAAAATGATGGCTAAATTTTGTATGCCCTTTTGTTTTAAACCCTGTGCAAATTCTAAGGCTTTGTTTTCAAATTTGATTTGTAATTTTTTATCAATACTTGAAACAACTTGCTTTTTATCTTCACTCAAAAGCTTCAAAGCAAGATGAGGGGCTATATTTTTATGGGTTTTAAAATGAGGCAAAGGCTCTTTTAAAGAAAGCTCGAAAATATCTTTTTCTATGATTTTTTTATCGTAAAGTTTTTTTAAAAGAAGGTCGCGTTTTTTTAAAAGTAAATTTTTGTTTTTTTCTAAATGAATCAATCCGGGTTGATTGGGTAAAACTGCTAAAAGTGCGGCTTGTGCCCAAGTTAAATTCTTAGGATTTTTATCAAAATAAAACAAAATTGCCGATTCAAAGCCAACAAGATTGCGTCCATAAGGTGCATTGCTAAGATACAATCTTAAAATTTCCTCTTTTGTGAAATGATTTTCTAAGGCAAAACTTTGAATCATTTCGTTTAATTTATTTAAATAGGTCCTGTTTTTTTTATCCCAAAGTTTAATGGTTTGCATACTTATAGTGCTTGCACCTGTTCTTTGATTGAGAAAAATATTATTTTTCAAAGCCCTTAAAAGTGCTAAAAAATCCACACCTTTATGAGAATAAAAATTCCTATCCTCATAATTTATCACAGCGATTTTTAATCTTTGTGGAATTTCCCTTGCCTGAATATGCCACTGATCTTCTTGATTTAAAAAAACGCTTAAAAGCTCTCCATTTCTATCATACAAAACCTTGCTGTATCTGCTTTGAAATGTTTTTAAAAATTCTGTTTTATCAAAACTAAAATACACAAAAGCAGCCCAAAAAAAGAATAAAATTCCAAGAATTCCAAAAATTTTTAGAATATTTTTTAGAATTTTCATCTCTCTACACTGACTTTTTCACTCTCACTCAAAGCTTGATAAGTTCCATCATACATAGCCTCCGCAAAGGCTCCACTTAAGGTATAAGTTCCCGGAGTGATTGCATTGAGTTTTATAAAAAAGCTCTTAGAATCATACAAATCAAAAAACCACATAATTTTATCATCTCTTATATCTATGAAATCATAATGCGAATTTTTGGCAAATTCCGGCATTTTATCGTCTAAAAGTGTATTTGCTGGCTCCCAACCACTTGGTAAAATTTGAGTTAAGGCTATATTTTGGACTCCAGAGCTTGTTGAATCAAGACTTATTTTTAATTTCATATAAAAACTTTGAGAAGATTTGAGTCTTTTTTCATCAATTTTTTCACCCTTTTCATTGTAAAATTCTCTCACAATACTCAAACGATTGCTAAAAGCTTTGGAATTTTTAAGCTTGATTCCCTCTTGCTCAAAACTCACAAAAATATCTTTTTTTGTTTTGATGATAGCTTTTTCTTGTGTGAGCTTAAAATTTTGAGCTTGATTTTGTGTGAGTGCAATCTCCTCTCCATTTAAATTCAAACTTGCATCCATAAAATTATCTTGTGCTTTTTGCAAATTCACACTTTGAGCTAAAGCATAAAGCAAATAAGCCGAGCTTTGTGTCGATAAATAATCATTTGAAAGCAAAGCCTCGCTAAGTTCTTTTAATAAAACTTCATTATTTTCTCCATAAATTTCTTTATAGGCATTGAAGATTATAGCCTTATCGCGAAGAGCCGTGCCGTAAGTGTTTGCATAAAAATTATAAGATGAATCAGGCTCTGTAGAAGCAAGGCTGGCAATTTTTTTTGCTGTTTCTTCCATACCGCTTAGTTTATAAGCCGCTCCAAGTTGCCATTTTGAAGTATTATTAAGACGATTTAAATCCTCATAAAGTAGATTCATCGCACCGATATTAGGTTCTTTTGCAAGGGCAAGTAAATACAAAGAATTAGCCTTTAAATCCAAAATATAATCCTCATTATCGTCATTTGAACGGATGAAATTCTTTTCATATTTTATCCATCTTTGAAGCATTCCATCGGGGACAAAATATCCATTTTCTTTGGCTAAAAGCAAAAACATTCCGGCATAATTACTTCCCCATAAACTCGAATCCTCTCCTCCTCTCCAATACGCAAAACCTCCATTGCTTGTTTGAAATTTAGAGTATTCTTCTATGGTGGTGTTGATATGGTTGATTGCTTCTTGTTTATCAAAATGAGTGCTTAATTTATCAATAAAAATTTGTGGCAAGGCTGCAGAAGTGATTTGTTCTATACAACCATAGGGATAACGTATAAGATATTTTAAACGTTTGTCTAAATTAACAATAGGAGTCGGTGAAAGCTCTAGCACAGCACTGCGCGTTGTTTTTATAAAATCATCGCTTAAAGCAAATTCTTTGCTCTCTCCAGCCTTAATCCATTGCGTTTGGCTCTCGTAAGTATAAGGATTAATCGCCTTTATATCAATAGGTATCTCATCCTTATAAACATAATCCTTAGTTTTTAACTCAAACTCTATCGTATCCATTCCCACAGCTTCTTGGCTCAATTTTGCGTTGATAAAAACATCTTTGCTTTTTTCTTGACCAAATTCTATTTTCACCTCATTTTTATCAAAATGGATTAAATCTTGTTGGCTTTTAAGGGTTAAAATCGCTTCTTTAACAGCATCTTCTGTCTTAAAAATTCGTGCTAAAAACTCAAATTCATCTCCATTTCTTAAGACTCTTGGAAGTGTTTCTTGCATAAGCACAGGAGAGCTTACTTGTATATTTTTTTCTTTGCTGGCAAAGGCATTGTCGCGACCGGCTATGAGCATAGCACGCACAGAACCAACATAATTTGGCATATTAAATTTAACCTTAGCATAACCTCGAGCATCACTTTGCATAGGGGCTTGATAAAGGGCAATATTTTTAAATCTTTGTGCTGTATCATCAAGATTTTTACTTAAAACTTTATTCATTGCATTCACATTAAAACCATCTCCACCCGTTGCTTTAGGAATGATTTGACTATAATTATCATAAGTGAGAAGGGCTAATCCCCTTTTAGCATAAAAATACCCCCAAATATCAGGAGTTTTAAAATTTGTTAAATCCAACACACCCTCATCAACCACCGCTAAAGTATAAGTGAAGGGCTTGTTATCCTTACTCTGTATTTCTATCTCAAAATCATCTCCGGGCAGAATTTTTTCAGGCGTTTTAAGCTCGAGTTCAAGTTTGTTAGAAGGATCCTCAACCCTTAAAGGCACAACACCAAAGAGTCGCAAAGCTCTGTCATTTTCAAGCTTTTGATAATCTTGAAAGAGACTCACACTCACATAAATATTTGGCAGGTATTCTTTTTTAATAGGAATATCAAGCGTCGTGCTTGTTTGCTCTGTATCGATGACAAAGCTGTCAATGATTTTTGTATCATCACTCAAGCTCACTAAGGCTTTTGCTCCCTTAATGCTTTCAAATTCAAGCTTTGCAATATCATTAATATGATAAATTGTTTTATCGCTTTTAATCCTTAAAGAACTCAACACATTAGCCCGGCTTGGCTCACCCCAAGAACTCACATAAAAGCTCTCTCCCGCACTAACACCCGTTTGCTCATCGCTTAATTCTATAAACATTTCTCCATAATATCCCTTTGTATCAAATTCAAAATTTAAAGGAGAATTTGAACTTATAAGCTCTCCTGTGGCGATTAAATTTGAGTTTTTATCCCTTTTAATCGAACGTAAAAAATCATTATAAGAATCATAATCCCACCACCAAGAATAGCGATTTTCATAAATGCGATAAACAAGCTTTTTACCTGCAAGTAAATTTTCATTCAAATCACTCACCAACACACTAAAATCAATCTTAGAGCCTTGTTTAACATAACGATTTTCAAGAGCTTTAATCCCTATAAAATAATCATATTTATAAAGCTGCACATCCTTAAGAGCCTTAACGGAACGACCGCCACTTTCAAAAACATCACTGACTATTCTTGCATTAAAATTATAGCCTTGTGCGTTAAGAATTTTGCTTGGAAATTCTGCAGACACTTCAGCCTTGCCATCCGCATCTAAAACGCCTTGATGGCTTTGAGTACTGCTAAGATTGAGTAAGGTTGGATTTTCAAAGATATAATTTGGATATTTAGAATTGCTATAAATTTTTGGCCAAAAATCAATCTTGGTTTCATATTTTAAATTCCCTGCCTTTGCACCAAAAAGATATTGAGCATCAATAGTATAGAATAATTTTTCATCTTGCTTAAGCGTCAAATTCTCCTCTGTATTAAGCTTGACTTTAATGCGATTTGGCACGATACTTTGCATCAAAATATCTTTGTAAAAACTCTGTTTAGCCGCTTCAATTTTTATTTTATAAATTCCATTTAAATCATTTTTATCTGTATCAATTTTTTCATAAAAAAATCCATCGCTTTGTGGTTTTAATACCTTTTCATCGATAATCTTTTGTCCTTGAGGATTAAAAAGTGTAAAAGTGATGGGGTGAGAAAGGGATGTTTTATCATTTCTTGCAACAACATTTAAATGCACACTCTCGCCCGGACGATAGACATCTTTATCGGTATAGATAAAAGCTTTGATTTGACCTTGAACTTGCAAACCATCGACCTCATAACCCTCTGTAGATAAAGGACTTGTAAGCTTTAGCACACTTGCTTGAGAATCTTTACTTGCTAAAATATACAAAATATTGCCCTCATAATCAAAAAACGCATTGCCCTCTTTATCAGTCAATTGAGTTTTTACAAGCTCATTTGCAGGGCTTATAAGCTCTATTTTGACATTGCTTAAAGCAGAATTTTGAACAAAATCTCTTGTATGGATATAAAGTTTATCATTGATTTTTTGAGCAATGACTGCGATATTTGAAAAGATAAGATTTTTAGTGATATGGGCATTGTTAAGAATTTTATACTCCTCCTCTTCATTTTCAAAATCATAACTCACTGCGTCTTTTTTAAAATCCACCCTTATAACAAAGACTCCTCCAAGATTTTTAAACTCATTTAAATCCAAAATTGTATTGACCCATTGATTTTGCACATTTTTAATCTTAAGTTCTTTTTGAAGCACCTTTTTACCCATATATCTCATATCATTTGTAAAATCATAATCATCTATAGCAGCCTTTTTATCTCCTTCTAAATTTTTATATCTTAAATATTCGCTGATATTTTGAGGAAAAATCTGCCAAAGGCTGAAAGAAATTTCATTGATATTGAGCGTTTTTATACCGACTTCTCCTTTGGCATCAGTGGCTAAAAATATCCCATCTTGTGCAAAAGACAAAGCAGGCGGTAAATTTTTTAATCTCACTTCCACCTCTTCACCTTGATGGATTAAACCTTGAGAGGATTTAAGCCCTTTCATTAAGTGTATTTTGTAGTTTGAATTGAGAATAAAATTTGCAGAAATTTTGAGCTCTTTTCCCACGCTCCAAGCCTTAAAAGGAAGTTCAGGTTTTAAACTTATAAAATCTTTAAAATTTTGTTTTTCATCTAAATTTTGTGAAAATTTTAATGTGATAATATTTTCATCAAAAGAATTGCTTATGACCCTAAAATCCTCATTTGTATCTTGAGTTGGGCTTTGAAATTGAGTTTTAAAAGGTTCTTTTAAACCTAATTTTTTATCATCAAGCTCTAAGATGAGTTCTTGACTCTTTGTTTTAAGATTAAAATTTTCGCTTTCTAAACGATAAAAATCCTTTAAATCTTTGAGTGTGAAAGCAAGATTTTCACCCTCTATGCTTAAATTTAAGGATTCTTTTAAAAGATTTAAATCATAAAAAGCATTCTTAGGAAGGTCTAAAATCAGTCTTGATTTTTGCTTGTCTAAGTTTTCAAAATGAGAATTAAAAAATTCAAAATTCACAAAAGGGGTGTTAAATTCTAAATCAATAGGAATTTGAGCTAAAACAAAACTCAAGGTATAAGCTGTATTTGCTCTTAATTTTGGATACAAATGCACAATATTGTCTTTGATTTTTATGTCAATATTGACTTTTTCATCATTGAGCACAGCATTGATTTGCTTTAAATTTTTATCCTCATCGCTTAAAGAATTTGGCATAAATTCTACAAAAAGAGTGGAATCTTTTATCATACCGCTACTTTTTGCCCTAATCAAAGATGTGTTTTCACTCTGTGAATCGCTACAAGCTGTCAAAAGCAAAGCTATAATAAATCCTAAAATCCACCTCATCGCAAGTTTCCTTAAATTCTCCAAATTTTTTGCAAATAAATCTAAATTATACTATAATTTCACATTCGCTTCACTTAATTTTTATAAAATTGCAAAATATTTTCTAAGGAGAAAACGATGAAAAAAATTCTTGCTACGCTTTTAATAGCTCTTGTCAGCACAGCCTATGCGGATGGAATTTACGGGACTATTGTAGATGTCAATGATGCAACAAAGACAATTTTAGTCGAAACAACTTATGGAGAAAGGCTGAATATGAAAATTCTTCCAAATACCGAAATTGATATGGACGATTGCGGACTTTTTGGTATGGATAAATACGGCACTTTCAAAGACCTTAAAGTGGGAACTTTTTTAGAAGCAGAAATTTTCTATGGGTATCAAAATCCAAACACTCAACCAAATCAACCTGCACAAATTAAAGATGTAAGCGTTAGAAAAATCGACATAGAATGCAGAAGAAGAGCTTATTAAAAACCTTAGAGCAGGCTTTACAATAGCTTTGCTCTAACTTAAAAATTCATCTTTAAATATAAAATTTTGTTCATTTTCTTACAAAATTCTCTTAATCTTTTGTTAATGGCTCTTTATGCGTTAAATTTTTAAGCTTCATTAAAACTATGATAAAACCATATATTCAGGTGCTATGATATTTTTTTAATTCTATTTTGCTTTAAAACATTGCGGATAAAATGAAATTTAAAAGAATGTTTTATGTTATCATTTTTAAGTTAAAAAACAAGATAGTTTTTTAGTGAGTGTTTGGCATAAATTTTAACAATTTCACTAAAATTTTTAGCATTGTGCCAAGCTCTTTATATTCACTAAAAATCAAATTTATAGCTTAATGCCTTGTATGAATAACCTTTTTTAATAAATATTTAAGATTAAAACAAGTTCTTAGAAAATTAAAAAATTCATGTTTTAAAATTTTAAATAATCAATTCAAAAATGATTTAAATCGCCTTTTGACAGGAATTTCTTTATCGCTTACAAAGGTTTTTTAAATAATATAAAATTAAAAAGATATAATAAAAATATATAAATATAAAAAACATATTTATAAAATCCTTTTGAAAACAATAATACAAAGCCGGTTAATTTTGTGAATTTTTTAAATTCTGTATTCATAACAAAGCCAAGAATAGAGTAAAAATTTGGCTTGTTTTTTGAAAAAAGATAAAAGAATTCTAAATTTATTAAGACAATTTCATCATCTGGTATTAATGATTTATGTTAGAAATTTTCAACGATGGGGTGAAGAAAATACTTAGCTATCTTTTGTAAAAAAGGCAAAAATCAGTAAAATTCCGCCTTAAAATAAGCAAAGATTTTTTTTTGCATTTAAAAAATATAAAAGCATTTTGCAGCAATGAATTTCACTTTGAGTTAAAATTTTTAAACGCACTAAGATATTGTAAAAAGCTTATAGAATTTGCTTTTTTACATATCACTTGACATTCATCAAAAATTCTCACAATGCTTTTAAAATTCTTTCAAACTCTTTCTTAATTTTTCATTCATTTCATCGATGTGTTCTTTTTCTATGATTAAAGGGGGTAAAAAACGTAAATCATTTTTTCCGCAACTTAAGAGCAAAAGGGCATTTTCTTGGCATTTTTTTAAGAATTCTGCAACCTTAACGCTTTTTTTCATACTAAGTCCTTGCATAAAACCCAAACCCTTTCTTTTTTTAATAAAAGAAAAATCTTTAACCATATTTTCAAGAGTTTTTTCCAAATAAGGCGTGAGTTTGCTAACCCTTTCTAGGATTTTTTCATTTTCATAAATTTCAAAAACCGCATTCACTCCCGCACAAACCAAAGGATTACCCCCATAAGTGCTGCCGTGGTCTCCGGGTTCTAAAGAAGAATTTGCAAGTTTTTCATTCACCACAAAGGCTCCAACGCTTAATCCACAGCCCAAAGCCTTCGCACAAACGACAATATCGGGCAAGATTTCACTGCATTCATAAGCAAAAAATTTTCCGCTTCTTCCCATTCCGCATTGAATTTCATCAGCAATTAAAAGCAAATCTTTTTCATCACAAAGTTTTCTTAAATCTTGGTAAAATTTTTTATCCGCGACCTTTATTCCGCCCTCACCTTGCACGCTTTCTAAGACAATGGCACAGGTTTTTTTATCGATGAGTTTCTCAACGCTTTTTATATCATTTAATCGGGCAAATTGCACCCCTTTGATTAAGGGTTTAAAAGGTTTTTGATAGTTTTCATTAGCAGTAAGAGACAATGCTCCTAAAGTGCGTCCGTGAAAAGAATGTTTAAAAGCGATGAAAGTCCCGCCTTTTTTGCCTTTTAAAAAAGCATATTTTCTAGCCACTTTCATGGCTCCTTCAATGGCTTCTGTGCCAGAATTTGAAAAAAACACCGCTTCTAAACCACTTGCTTTGGCTAAATTCTGTGCTGCTCTTGCAATGGTTTCGTTAAAATAAAGATTGCTTGTATGGATGAGCTTGTCCATTTGTGCTTTGATTGCGTTGTTAAATTGAGAATGATTATAACCCAAAGCACAAACACCGATACCACTTGAAAAATCCAAATATTTTTTATCCGATTCATCAAAAAGATAAACACCTTCGCCCCGTTTTAAAACAATATCAAATTTTTTATAAGTTTTAAGAATATGACTTTGCTCTTTGAAATTCATTGATACTCCTCTTTTGTGATAAGGGTTCCTATGCCCTCGTCAGTAAAAAATTCAAGCAAAAGCGAGTGCTTAACGCGTCCGTCTAAGATATGCACTTTTTTAACTCCATGTTCACAAGCATCGATGCAGGATTTAAGCTTGACAAGCATTCCGCCTTCTATATTATCAAGCAACATTTTAGCCCTTTTTATAGAAAGCTTTGAAATCAAGGTATTTTTATCCTTATAATCCTCATACAAACCCTCAATATCGCTTAAAAAAACAAGTTTTTCCGTCTTTAAAGCCTTAGCAAGCTCACAAGCAACATCATCAGCATTGATATTATAAGTATTGAGGCTCTCATCCATTCCAATCGGTGCAATAATAGGCAAAAAATCCTTTTCCAAAAGCTCTTCTAAAATCTCCACATTGACCTGTTCAATCTTACCCACAAAGCCCAAATTTGCGTCCCTTTGAGAACATTTTAAAAGCAAACCATCCTTACCGCAAATTCCTATGGCTTTAACACCTAAACTTTGTAAATTCTGCACCAGAGTTTTATTGATACGATTTAACACCATTTCAGCGACCTCTGTCGTCGCTTTATCGCTCACTCTTAAGCCGTTTTTAAATTCGCTCTTTAAAGAAAGTTTTTCACAAAGCTTTGAAATATCCTTGCCACCACCATGAACGATAATAGGCTTTAAACCCACGAGTTTCAAAAGGGCAATGTCTTGCATCACGCAATGCTTTAACTCCTCGTTTTCCATAGCTGAACCGCCATATTTAATGAGTATGATTTTAGAGCTGAATTTGCGTATATAGGGCAAAGCTTCTATAAGAACATGAGCTTTTTCTAGGTATTGTTTCATCAACCTCTTTTCCTTTAAAAATTTATTAACCTCAAGTCATTTTATAACAAATTCTAAGATTATATAAGATTTTAGCTTAAGAATTTAAAAATAAATATTAAGAAAGCATAAAACTTGTTTTATCTTTTTGAAATTTGCATAATTTTTTGTTTTGAATTTTTAAACGCATCTTTTAAATGTGTTGAGAATATTTGAGTAAAAAATTCTTAAAACTTTGAGCTTGTTAAAAAACACTCTTGTTAAGAGACTTAAAACTCACACACAAAAAGTTATAGGCTTTAACGCGACTTTTTTCTTGTTTTTTACAAAGTTTAATCTCTTTGTTTAATCCCTTTAAAGCTTCACAAAGAGCCTCTAAAAGCTGATAAAGAGCGTTGCAAAGTCAAGTTTTGCGGGTTTGCTAAAACAGATAGAAACACTAAAAAGCACTCAAATAGAAATCATTTAAACGCCTTGTAAAAAGCGATAAGCTAGAATTTGCACTTTTTTAAGCAAAGTATTTTTAAAAGAATTTAAATGAAAATCTTTAATCTTAAAAGCGATTAAAACACATTAAAAGCTAAGAAATTACAATGAAATATTAATGCTCAAAAGTTAAAAATTCTATTTATAAATCTACAATTTTTTTAAAAATTTTCACTAAAGGGCTTATAAAGTATTTAAACATTTTTATTTTAGATTTTATGGATTAAAGATTTTTTTGAGTCAATTTTTAACTCTTAAATTTTAAGCCTTTATGACTTCTTTGTGGGCTTTGATTTTTGCTTGATTATAAGAATCAACTTGCTTTAAACTCTCTTTTTGTAAGGCTTTGATAAAGGTTTCTATAAAATCAAAGGCGATTTGGTGGTCTTGGTCTGCATTCTGCTCTTTTTTGCACGAGGAAGCGGGATAAATGGGAAGACAAATGGAAACATTTTTTACTTTGTTCCAAGTCGGTTTATTTTCGTAATTAAACAATTCAAAAATGGATTTTTGTATTATCATAGCCAAAAATAAGCCGTTTTCCCTATTCTCGTTTTTATTTTTTAATGCAATAGTATAAGCGTTATGAAGTATGGTGAATTCTTTTTCATGATAATAAACCAAACCCGAAGCAACAGCACCATCTGCAATTACCACTATCTTATTACTTGTCGTTTCAAAATCATTTTTATTTACATAATACATTACACCATTATTCCCAACTTTTGCCACAATTGCTGGTATTGTATGTTCTTTATCGGGTTTGGTAACTCTAAAATTTCTCGTATCGAGCGAATTTAATTTTTTTAATTCTATTTTTTCAAACAGCTCTGCGATTTTAAACTCTTTCCATTGTAGATTTGCAAAGGGGGCGGTTGAAATGTTTGATTGTATTTGAGGGGTTTGCGTGAAAGATTCTTTGGTGAAATCATCAAGCGGATAATTTAATTCCCCCCCCCCTATAAAATCAGAATCTTTATTTAAGGCTTTTTGATTCTTTGGTGGATTTGAGAGCTTTTCAAAGCTTTGCAAAGCAAACATTTCATTTTGATTCAAAATGAAATTCTCAAAGCCTGTGGCTTTGAGATACGCCTCCAGCTCCTCCACACGCTCCGCCTCCAGCTCCGCTATATAAGATTCCATATAATCAAAGGCAATATTTTCTTGTTTGTCAATAGGCAATAAAATCTTTTCTTTTTTCACTCTCTCCCAACCTGATTTATTGCTCCAGTTAAATTGAGTTAATACCTTTTGCAAAAGTGTGGTTAAAAATAAATATTGCGAAGAATTGAGTTCTTTGTCCTTAAATCTTATAGCATAAGCATCCTGCAAAATAGTAAATTCTTGCGATTGATAAAAGGCGGGGGCGTCTCCATTTGCAGCAACCGAAATGACATTTTTTAAAATTGTTGCTTCATTGCGTGGGACATAGCATGATAATCCTTGATTTTCTCTTGCACAAGTTAAAGCAGGCAAATCATACTCCTGCGTAGCATTCTCTGGTAAATCAGATTTTTTGTAAGCTAATTTTTTAAAAGCGACACGTTCAAATTTGTCTTCAAGCTTAAACTCTTTCCAAGTGCCCCCGTTTTGCTTGAATTTTTCATCAAGCTCTTTCAAACGAGGGCTTTGAGACTTTCCCAAAGAAGCCTTGTTTTCTTGTTTGAGTATATTGCTCACTTCCCAAGCGAGATAATCACTCACGCATTTTTTGAAATCCTCCAAAGTCGGCTTGGTGTCTATTGTCTTATGCTGGTCAAAATTCCAATCATTGCCATTTTGCGTGATAGTATCCTCCACATAAAGCTCTTTAAGATTCCATAGCGTAGAATCCACTTTGGCGTTTAATCCCCCTTTGTAGATTCTAATGATGTCTTCGTATCTTTGAGAGGGATTATCCACTTCTTGCAAGTTTCTTTTGACTCTTTTAAAGCCATCATTTCTAAAGTCTATGAATTTCACACTCTTTTCAAAATCATGCGGAATCTTTGCCCGAAAAACATAAATGCTTGTTTGCACTCCCGCCATAGGTTGGAATAAATCGGGAGGCATTTTAATACTTGCTATGAGGGTGTGGTGCTTTAGGATTTCTTTATTTGTGTTAATAGCCTTACCACTCCCTGCACTATCTTGTATGATGATAGCTCCTAAGCCATTTTTAGACATATTATCAAGCCCTATTTTGATAAAAGGCATTCCATTTTCTTCAAAGGTAAAAGGAGGATTCAAAAGAAGCTTATCCGCACCAAATTCTCTTATAATTTGAGCAATACTTGCATCAAAGCTATTCCCCTTATAAATTTGAGAACTGCCATCACCGCGTAAAATCATATTTGTTACAGCTAGAGCAAACATTTCAGCATTAAGTTCCACGCCTAAAAGTTGATTTTTCTTAAGTTCATTAATCAGCTCTTCGCTTGATTTATCTCCATAATCCTTTTTTAAATCTCCTCTTTGCTCTTTTTCCTTAACCTTTTCACACATTAAAGACATAGCAGAGACTAAAAAACCCGCACTTCCTGTAGCTAAATCCATGACCTTATCTGTATCTGTAATCTCTAAAATCTCTGCCATCATTTTAGTGATATAGGGCGGTGTGAGCACAATTCCTAGTTCTTTACCATCTCCTAAGGCATATTTCAAAAACTCACTATAAAGTTCGCCCATAACATCTAAATGCCCTCTGTGTGCATTGAAGCCATCAATCTCTTTATAAATGTATTCATAAATATAAGCAAAAATTTGCTTATTAATACTTGCACTCTCACTCAATAAATGTGCGACTATTTGGTTGTTTGGATTTTTCTTTTGTCCCTGTTTGCTTGTAAAGTTTTTTGGAATCTCATCTCTATAGGGATCTTTTTTTATCTCATTAAATGAAGCTAACATTAAATCCCTTTTCTTTTTATCAGACACTTTCATTTCTAAGTATTTTTCTATCTGCTTATAAATGCGTTCTCCGTCATTTTTCCCATCAAGATCATTTGGCTTTAAACCCGAACAGATTCTCTTGTATTTTTCATCATAATAAGACTGCATAGAGAGTATCAATCCCGCAACATACAAAACCCTCTGTGGTGCTGTGATATTGTGAGAATGCATAAGTTTATTTAAATCCCTATTGTATCGCCCTAAAATAAGTTTTTGCTTTTTTAAAATTTCATTTTTTTGAATCTCTGTGAGTCGTGCGTTATCTAAGAAGTCTTTAAAACTCTCTTGTGATTTTAGGAAGTCTAAATTTTGTGTTTTGGTTTCTATGAAAGCATTTGATGAAGTTCCAAAAACCAAATAAACTTTTATGGCAATATCCTCAGGACTTTTCCCTGCAATGGCCACTGCAATGCAATTTTCGTATTCTCTTTTCTCTTTTTCTTGCTCTCTCTCTAAAATCCCTCTTGCATAATGCAATGCTCCATTAAGAGCGTAGCCAGAAATGGCATTTTGATCAAATCTTACATTATTATCCTTATCAAAACTTGCCATTCTATCAACAAAAGTGCCTTTTGAGTTGGCACTAAATTTGCATTCAAAAAGGACAGGAACAACGCGATTATCATATTTCAAAGTTTCACAAGTAAAATCAGGGATTCCACCGCCCTTTGCATTTTTTGTTTTACTAAAGCCTTTTAATGATTCCTTAAGATAAGCACTTGCATCTTGTTGCCTAAAATGCTCACCCTTGACTAATCCTAACTTTTTTAACGTGTCTTTAACATAATCATCAACATCGCTTTCTCTAGACCACATATTTCTCCTTTCATCACTCATTAAAATTCGTCAAATTTGCATTGTTTAAAGACAAATCATAATAATTTGCGTCCTCTCTTAAAGTAAAGCCATAATGTCTCCAAAATTCGTTTCCTAAATCATTGCGTTTAAAAGCAATGAGTGCGATTTTATTGATTTTTTCACGTTTTAAAGCCTCCAAACAAAAACGAGTCATTTCGTGAGCTATGCCTTTTTTTCGATGATTAGAATGCACACAAACATGATAAAATCCGCCCGTGCGTCCATCATGTCCGCAAAGTATGCTTCCTACAATCTCGCCTTCAATCTCTGCAACCGCACTTAAATTTGGATTCCTTTCCAAAAAATTGAGTATATTTTCTTCGCTATCATCAATGCTTCTAAGTCCAAAACCTTTAATCTCACACCAAAGTTTATAAACCGCTTTATAATCGCTTTTTTTCATTGCTCTTATGATCATAATTTTCCTTATATATTTGCTAAAAATTTAAGTCCCTCATCCTCATCAAAACCAAACATTAAATTCATATTTTGAATCGCTTGTCCTGCCGCACCTTTGATGAGATTGTCTAAAGCACTGATGATGACAATAAAACCTGTGCGTTTATCAATGCTAAAATTTATATCCACGAAATTAGTATTTTTAACCCACCGCGTTTGAGGAAATAATTGCGGTGCTAAAAGTCTTATAAATTTCTTGTTTTTATAGTATTTTTCATAAATTTTTCTAAGCTCTTCATCGCTTAAATTTATCTTAGGTTTTACATAAGAACTCGTTAAAATACCTCTTTGCATAGGCACAAGATGGGGGGTGAATTGTAGAGTGATTTTTCGCCCTGCTGCAAGGCTTAATTGCTCTTCAATCTCGGGCGTATGTCTGTGTGTGCAAATTCCATAAGCCTTGAAATTTTCATTAACCTCACAAAAAAGATTCTCAATTTTTACCCCGCGTCCAGCTCCGCTCACACCGCTTTTTGCATCAATAATGATAAAATCCAAATCTATAATATCTTCCTTTATTAAAGGATAAAGACTCAATATAGAACAAGTTGTATAACAACCCGGATTGGCTATAAAATTTGCCTTCTTAATTTTTTCCTCATAAAGCTCACAAAGCCCATAAACAGCAGAATCTAAAAGCTGTAAATTGCTATGAGAAAAATGATACCATTTTTCATAATCCTGTGGATTTTTAAGCCGAAAATCTGCACTTAAATCAATGATTTTCATTTTTGAAAGTAAATTTTCATTTAAAATCTTTGCTGTGAATTCGTGCGGAGTTGCAGTGAATAAAACATCAATTTTTTTATCCAAATTGTCTAAATTTTCATCTTCAAAAAGCAAATCAAAATTAAAATTTGGATAAAGTTTGTTGTATTTTTCTCCCCTATGATTCTTAGAACCCAAATAAACAATCTCAACCTTAGAATGCAAAAGCAACAAACGCACGAGCTCACTTCCTACATATCCGCTCGCTCCTAAAATTCCTATTTTTAATTTCATTCTTTTTCCTTTAAAAGCTTTCATTTTAATATTTTTTTAAAAAAAAGAAGCTTAAAACTTGAGAAATTTTTAAAGATTTTAAGCAAAGTTTTAAATTTATAACTAAGATTAAGATAAAATGCTTCAATTTAATGATAATTTTTAAAAATTATCTAAACAAAAAATATTATTTTTAGTATATTTAACACCAAAAAATGCTAAGTTATAAGAAACAATTTTAAAAACTAAAATTTTCTGTAAATCTTAAATTTATATTTTAGATTTTTTTAAAACATAAAGCTGTTCATGTATGTGCATAGGACGATTTTTGAGATTTCTTGAGCCACGAAAGGTGTTGTATTTTTGCTCCAAAATTTCGCATTTTCCAAGAGTTTTAAGTTTTTTTATAAATTGTTCTTTTTTTACAAAACCTTCGCAATTATAACTTAGCAAAATCACCTTTGCCTTTAAGGTTAAAATCAATTCAAAAAGAGAATCTTCCGCGTCTTTTTGACGATTATAAACACTGCGATTCCAAAGTTTTGGAATACCGCTTATATGAGAAATATTTTTTGGTTTTTGATAAGCTGCAATCAAATTGAGCATAAAATAATTTGAACCATAAGGATGTTGATTATAAGGGGGATCAAGATAAGCCACATCGACAAAATCAAGCTCTTTAGCCAAGATATTTGCATCTTTTTGCAAGACCTTAAATTCGCAATTAAAATTTGAAAAAATAGGCATTTTTAAAGAAATATCGCCTAAAATTCGCCCCAATGCATTTCCTGCCTCACCCCCAAATTTACCTCTGCCGTCTTTTCCCTTGTAAAAACCTTTAAAGACTCCGCTGGTATTAGAATGCACACTCGCCTCATAGAGCAGGGGAGCGATGAAAAAATGACTTAATTCTTTGGGGATTTGTGCGTCAATTTTTGCCCTCATACTATCGATATACATTGCATTTCTTAATGTGTAAAACACTCTTTCATTTTTTTGTATATTCTGTGCGTCTTTTGGTGCATAAAGCTCTGTAATAAAGCCTTTTTGAAGCTCTAAATCATGCGTAAGCAAATGATGATAGTTTTTAAGCTCTTTTTGCAAAGTTCTGCTTTTATTTTGCAAATAACATTCATTGATGATTTTTGAATAAAGCTCTAAATCATTTGCAATGATAAAATTGGCATAAGATTTTGCAAAACGAGAGACAATGCCTGAACCGCTAAACATATCCAAAAAGCTGATTTTTTCTGTTTTAAGCTCTTTTTTAGCAAACTCAAAACCCTGACTTAAAAAACCAAGCAAAGCTCTTTTATTGCCTAAATAAGTGATGATTTGCTCTTTTAAAAAACGAGGAGATTCTTGCATTATTAAATTTGTGTGCAAATATCATTAGAATTCATAAAATGTGTAAAATCTTGATTTAAAGAATCAAATCTTTCCTTAATTTGAGTAAAATTTTGCAACATTCATTGTCCTTTAAATTAACCCCTCTTCGGTGTTACAAGCATATTAACATACCTTCCTTCAAAATTTGGTTCTTTGTCTCTGTTTGCTTTGTCCTCAACCATAGCCCAAATTTTTTCTAATAAAGCCACTCCTACTTCAGGATTTGCTACCTCTCTGCCCTTTAAAAACACACGAAACCTTACATGTTTTCCCTGCTCTAAAAATTCAAGAGCGTGTTTAACCTTGTAACTTATATCATTTTGTGCGATTTTAACGGAAAGTTTGATTTCTTTAATGTCTATAACTTTTTGCTTTTTTTTAGCTTCTTTTTGCTTTTTTTCTTGTTGATAACGAAATTTTCCAAAGTCCATTATCTTACAAACCGGAGGTTTTGCATCGGGGGCTATCATCACCAAGTCAAGCCCTAAGCGATTTGCAAGTTTTAAACCCTCATCTGAACTAATGATGCCATAAACCTTGCCATCATCGCCTATACAACGAATTTCATTTGCTCTTATTTCTTCATTGAGCAATACTTCTTTTTCTTTACTCAAAAATGCACCTCATTCATTTTCTCCTTGATTAAATTGATAAATTCTTCTAAACCCAAATTGCTTTGCTGTTTAGCTCTTCTGTCTCTTAAAGCAACACTTTCTTTTGCCGTCTCTTCATCTCCTAAAACGATAATCATCGGCAATCTTTGCTTCTCCGCAGTCCTAATCCTTTTATTTAAGCTTTCATTTTTTTCATAAATTTCGCTATCCACTCCTAATTGCATTAAAGCTTTTTGAATTTTTTTTGCATATGCAAAATGATTTTGTGAAATGGGAATGATTCCAACTTGAATCGGAGCAATAAAAAAAGGAAATTCACCCCCACAATGTTCTGTTAAAATTCCTATAAATCTCTCAAAACTTCCTAAAATAGCACGATGCAACATAACAGGTTGTTGTTTTTCATTGTGATTGTCTGAATATTGCAGTTTAAATCTTTGAGGAAGATTAAAATCCACTTGTATAGTCCCACATTGCCATTTTCTGTTTAAAGCATCTGTGATTTTAATATCAATCTTTGGTCCATAAAATGCACCCCCACCTTCATCAATGCCATATTTTAAACCTTGTTCATCAAGAGCTTGTTTTAAAGCTTTTGTAGCGTTTTCCCAGATTATATCCTCTCCAATTGCTTTTTGAGGTTTGGTTGAAATTTCCATTTCATAATCAAAATCAAAGAGTTTCATCAATTTATCCACAAAACTTAAAATTTCAAGCACTTGCTCTTTGATTTGACTTGGCATACAAAAAATATGTGCATCATCTTGTGTGAATTCTCTCACTCTAAAAAGCCCGTGTAAAACCCCACTTTTTTCATGCCTATGCACCACACCATACTCAAAAAATTTAAGAGGTAAATCACGATAGCTTCTTATTTCACTTTGATAAATTTTAATATGCCCGACACAATTCATAGGTTTTATGCCATATTCTTGCTCGTCAATCTGTGTAAAATACATATTTTCTTTATAATTGCTATAATGTCCGCTCACTTTCCACGCGTCAGCCTTTAAAAGTTCAGGTCCTCGCACAGGTTCATAATCTCTTAGACGATGAATTTTAAATAAAAACTGCTCGAGCTTACTCCTTAATCTTGCACCATTGCTAAGCCATATCGGTAAGCCTCCGCCTATTTGCTCATCAAAGGTAAAAAGCTTAAGCTCTGTTCCAAGTTTGCGATGGTCTCTTTTTTTCGCTTCTTCTATAATGTGCAAATGTTTTCTCAAACTCTCTTTATCCGCAAAAGCTATGCCATAAATTCGTGTCAGCATTTCTCTTTTTTCATCTCCACCCAAATAGGCTCCCGCTATACGAGTTAGTTTAAAAAATTTCAAAAATTTAGTGTTAGGGATATGAGGACCTCGACATAAATCCTCAAATTCTCCTTGCTTATAAATGCTTATTTTTTCATCCGGAATTCTTAGCATAACTTCTTGTTTTAAATCATCATCTTTAAATTTTTCTAAAGCTTCTTTTTTGCTGATTTCATATTTTTGAACTTCAAAACCACAATCAACAAGTTCTTTCATCTTTTTTTCTATCTTTATTAAATCCTCTTCACCGATTTTTGTTTCCACTCTAAAATCATAATAAAATCCCTCTTCTACAACAGGACCGACAAAAAATTTAGCCTCCGGATATAAAATTTTAATCGCTTGAGCCATTAAATGGGCACAAGAATGACGCAAAACTTCTAAACTCGGCTTAGAATTATCAAAATAAAGGGCTTTTAAATCCTTAGAATTTTTAGTGTTAATGCTTTGAGTATCTATGATTTTTTCATTATCTAAATAAGCAATAATTTCTTTTTCCATATTGTAACCAACCTCTATAAACTCTTAAGCTGTAATTGTAACTATGCAAGGCTTAATTTTTTTTTAAATTAAGCCTAATTTTAGTCCAATATCATTTTCTCATATTTATAGTTTTTATCTTTAGCATAAACGATAGAGCAGGATTTTAAATTTTTCCCTTATGTTTTAATGGATTAAGATAGAGTTTGTGATTGCTTGAGAATTCTGTTTTGTCATTTTCTTTGTGTCTGGGCTTTAAATTGAAGCACTATTGAATTCACAAACAAACGCTAAGCCTTCAAACTCTCAAACAATTCCTCCCATTTTTCCATAATCACCTCTTTAGAAAATTTTTCTTGCATACGCTTTTTGGCTGCATGTCCCATTTGTTCCCTTAAGTTTTGATTCTCCATTAAAACACAGAGTTTTTCTGCAAAGCTCTCAAGGGCATTATCCTCAATCAAAAAGCCTGTTTTTGAATCTTCTATTATATCGCTAGGACCAGTATTTACATCAAAAGCAACACTTGGCAGAGCAAAAGAACTTGCCTCTAAGAGCACCATAGGCATACCCTCATACAAACTCGTCATCACATAAATGCTTGCACTTAAATATTCCTTTTCAATCTCTTTTGTAAAGGGTTTTAGTATAATAGAATCATTAAGATTTTTTGCACTAATTTGCTCTCTAAGCTCTTGTTCTAATCCTCCCTCGCCGACAATGTGTAATTTCCACTCTCTAAAGGCTTGATTTTTTTGCACCAAGTCCCAAATTTCAATCAAACGCGAAAATCCTTTTTCTTGTGTCAATCTCCCCACACTCAAAACAATCTTTTGTGCATGATTTGTGCTTTTTTTAGGGATTGTGGGAATGAAATTTGGAATGATAGATAAGTGACTCTTTGGATATTTTGCTTGGAATGATTTGAGTTCTTTGGAGCTAAGCAAAACAATGTGAGGGAATATTGAGAAATCTTGATGAAAATTATTGTGAAACTCATAGGCTCCATGCACGATTTTAACGGCTCTCTCTTTGTACTTTGCAATAACTTTATTGAGCGTATTAAAGGGGGCGTTGCAAATGATAAAATCGGGGTTTTCTTTGCAAATGAGATTCTCAAAATCCCTTCTGCATTGATAGAGCAAATAGGCATTCAGTGGTGTTATAAAAAGGCGCAAAAACTCTCTTAGAATCTTACCCTATCTATTCTTGGGCTTCTTAAATCCTAAGCGATGGGTGGAGAGTTTGACTTGAATGTCCTTAGAATGCAATCGCGACAAATCCGCTCCCTCTTTATGCAATGCAAAGATGCTTATCTCATGCCCTCTCTCTGCAAAAGCATTAGCGAGATTGCATACAACGCGTTCAATCCCCCCCCCCTATACTCATAGTGTTTGCTGTGAGTAATATTTTCATTCTATTCTCCAATCTTTGATTCTCTTTTGAATTGTATGAAGATAGAGTTTGTGATTGCTTGAGAGTTCTGTTTTGTCATTTTCTTTGTGCCAAAGATGATAGGCTATGCCTTTGAATTTAAGACGTCTTAATTCTCCGCCATTGAATAAAAATCTCGCGACAAACTCACTATCATCGCGTCCCCAGCTCATAAAATTTTCATTAAATCCCCCGATGGATTCAAAGTCTGCTCTATAAAAGCTCATATTGCAACCCCTCACGCCTTTAATCAATTCTTTATGGGCAAAAACCTCGCTTGTAATGCGAGAGTTCTTATAAATAAGGCTTGATAAAAGCGGAATCCTAAGGGCTTTAAAAGCAAAGGGAAGTTTGGGAATATTGTTTTTGTCATATTGCCCCCCATTTAAAATTTCATCTGTTTGAGCTTGATTTAAGATAATGCGCCCCCCTTGTAAATAGACTTTATGCTTGGCAAAATCCAGATGATCCTTGATAAAATGGGAATCCAAAATCATATCCCCATCAACGATAATGATGTATTCGCATTGTGTGGAATTGATTGCGTTATTGCGACTTGCATTGAGCCGATAGCCTCTGTCTTCTTGCCAAATGTGCTTTAAGGGGCAGGGGAAAGTCTTTTGATACTCTTTAATCAAGCTTGCCGTCTCCTCCGTGCTTCCATCATCGGCGATTAAAACTTCTTGTGGTAAAACTTCAAGCCTTTTTACAGAATCAAGCACCAAACCCAGACGTTTTTTTTGGTTATAAGTGGTGATGATTAAGGCACAAGTAGGGGCTTTGTGCGTGAGTTCGTAGAGCTTAGCGTATTTGAAAAAGACTCCCAAAGAATTACAAAAGCTTATAATAAATCCCTTATAACCATACAAAAAACCTTTTTTAAAACAATAATCCCTTATGAATTTGAAACTCCCACGCACGAGAGCCTTAAGCATAGAAGCTTTTTTGTGGAGGTTTTGCTGTGCCCAAAGGTCAGAATAAAACTGCATTTTATCAAGCAGTCCGTAGATGTTGTCATAGGCGTAATGCTTCAGCCCCGCTTTGAGCTTTATAATGTTTGCATTTTGTGGAATGATGAGGCTTTCATGCACGACATTATCATTAAAATGTGTGAAATCCTTATGAAACACTCTTAAAACATAATCAGGATACCAGCCACAAGCCTTAATCCACTCACCCTTATAGAGATTTTGACGCGGGAGAGAAACAATACATTCTTTATCAAAATCAAGCAAAGCAAGTTCTTCACAACAAGAATTTTCTAAAACTTCGTCCGCATCGATGTTAAAAATTACTTCATTTTTTGCATAACTTAAAGCAAGATTTTTCAATGCACCAAAGCCGATAAATTCACTTTTTTCTATGCGTAAATTTGGAAATTCTTGTTTGAATTTATAAGCAATTTCTAAGGTATCATCACTGCTGCCATTATCAAGCAGAACAATCTCACCAAAATTTTTAAGCGAATTAAGACATTCTAACAAAGTTGCTCCGCCGTTTTTGACGATTATAATCACGCTTATTTTTGAAAAATCCATACAAATCCTCTTATAAAACTCAAATGTAATCTCAATTTCATTCTTCTAAAAATTTTTAAAATGAAAATATAAAACTTTTATATCAAAGCATTTTAACATAATTTCATTGAAATTAAAAAAGACTTCCAGCATCTAAAATACCAAAAATATATAAACAAAAAAACAAAACTCCCAAAACAATGCGATAAATTCCAAAGACGATAAAATCAAATTTAGAAATGAATTTTAAAAAAATTTTAATCGCAAAAACTGCCACCACAAAGGCTGTGATAAAGCCTATTAATAAAGGGATTAAGGAATTTGTATTGCTCAATATACTCGGCTCTTTATACACACTATAAGCGGTTGCACTCATCATAGTTGGTAGAGCGAGTAAAAAGCTAAATTCTGTCGCAACCTTGCGATTGAGTCCTAATAAAAGTCCGCCAATGATACTTGCTCCGCTCCTTGAAGTTCCCGGAATCATGGCTAAGGACTGGATTAAACCTATGAAAAAAGCTTGTTTGAAACTGATTGAGTCTAAAGAATTGACCGCATAATTCTTGCCTCTATGCCTCAATTCTAAGACAATGAAAACAGCTCCGCCAAAAATCAGCATAAACACGACCACATAGCCATTAAACAAGTTTTTAATAAAACCATAGATAAACAATCCTATCAATCCGGTGGGAATGAATGCAATTGCGAGTTTAAACCAAAGTTTAAATCCTTGCAAGAGCTTGTGCCAAAATACAAAAAGCACGGCTAAAATGGAACCAAGCTGAATGATGATTAAAAAATGACTCCAAAATTCGCCATTTTTTATATTGATACCTAAAATTGTTGTGGCTAAAATCATATGTCCGGTTGAAGAAACGGGCAGAAATTCGGTTAAACCCTCTACGATTCCAAGAATCAAAGCGTATAAATTTTGCATAAAAAATTATTGACACCCTTCACATTCTATGCTTCTATCAGCAACATTGACTTTTTCGCTATCAGGGCTTTCGCTTCTTAGATAATACGTTGATTTTATACCAAGCTCCCAAGCAAGTTGATAAATTTCATTAAGATAACCTCCACTTGCCTTATCTAAAGATAAAAAGATGTTTAAACTTTGTCCTTGGTCAATCCATTTTCCACGCACCGCAGCAGCTTTGATAAGAATTTTTTGATCAAGTTCATAAGCGGGAGTGTAGTATTGCCAAGTTTCAAGACTTAAATTTGGCACCACCACAGGAATCATTCCGCTTAAATTTTGCTCAAACCATTTGCGTTTATAAACAGGTTCTATGGTTTGAGTCGTGCCTACAAGTATGGATATAGAAGAGGTTGGAGCGATTGCCATTAAATAACCATTTCTCATTCCATCTCTTTTAACCTTTTGTCTGAGTTTCTCCCAATCACACTCGCTTTGATCGAACAATCCTTCTCTTAAAGTAAGAGCCTTTGCTTTCGTACTTGCTACATCAATAGGAAAAATTCCTTTACTCCAATTCGAGCCTTGAAAATCCGGATAAGACCCTTTTTCTATCGCTAAATTTGAGCTTGAATTAATGGCTTCATAGCTTATAACTTCCATTATCTCATCAATCTTGTTTAAATGCTCATCGCTTCCCCAAAAAATCTTTGCTTCAGCAAGCATTTGAGCCTCACCCATAACACCAAGTCCTATAGAGCGGGATTGTAAATTTGTATTTTTAACCTTAATATGAGGATAAAAATTAAGATCAATCACATTATCAAGCATTCTAATGGCTGTTGGCACAACTCTTTGTATATCTTCTTTGGTATGAACCTTGCTAAGATTGATACTTGCAAGATTACACACCGCGGTTTTTCCATCATTTTTTAATTTCTCAACTATATAGACTTTATTGCCTTCAATGCTGTCAAGAGTGCTGATTTTTTTTGCTGGTTTTTCATAGCCTCCATCGATTGTAATTTTTTCATCTTCATCATAATAACTTTCTTTGCCATTTTCAAAAACAACTTTGATTTGATAATAATTTGGCTCTGTGTTTTGAAAAATCTCTGTGCATAAATTTGAACTGCGAATGATTCCTACATGGGAATTTGGATTTGCTTTGTTTGCATTGTCTTTAAAACATAAAAATGGCAAACCCGTTTCAAAATAACTGAGTAAAATTTTCTTCCAAAGCTCCTTAGCTTCGATAATCTCTTTGGTGATTTTTTCATTTTTTTCATATTCTTCATAACGTTTTTCAAAATCCTCTCCATAAAGCTCACACAAATCCGCAGTATCCGCAGGATCAAAAAGGGTCCATTTGTCGTTTGCTTTAACCCTTTTCATAAATAAATCATTCACCCATAAAGCAGGGAAAAGCTCGTGTGCCCTACGTCTTTCTTCGCCTGAATTCTTACGCAAATCAATAAAATCATTAATGTCCATATGCCAAGTTTCTATATAAACAGCAATTGCACCCTTTCTTGTGCCAAGCTGATCCACAGCTACAGCTATGTCATTTGTAATTTTAAGAAAAGGGATAATCCCCCCGGCTGCATTTTTATGCCCATCAATGCTTCCGCCCATTGCACGTACTTTAGACCAATCCCAACCTATGCCCCCGCCAAATTTAGAAAGCAAAGCCATTTCTTTATAAGAATCAAAAATTCCTTCGATATTATCCGGAGTGCTTCCTATATAACAAGAGCTAAGTTGATGGCGCGTGGTTCTTGCATTTGAGAGAGTAGGAGTGGCTAACATCACTTCAAATTTAGAAATTAAATCATAAAATTTTTTAGCCCATTCTTGAGGATTGAATTCATTTTGTGCTAAAAACATCGCAATAGCCATAAACATTTGCTGGGGTAATTCTATAGGCATACCCTTACTATCTTTAATAAGATAGCGATCATAGAGAGTTTTTACTCCTAAATAGGTAAATTGCAAATCTCTTTCAGGTTTTATATAATCATTTAAATCATCTAA
The DNA here is from genome assembly GCF_002104335.1 of Campylobacter cuniculorum DSM 23162 = LMG 24588. Taxonomy (NCBI): domain Bacteria; kingdom Pseudomonadati; phylum Campylobacterota; class Epsilonproteobacteria; order Campylobacterales; family Campylobacteraceae; genus Campylobacter; species Campylobacter cuniculorum. The sequence continues at coordinate 1,882,482 of NZ_CP020867.1, forward strand.
ATCGTATTTTTCTTTGAGTCCAAGTAAAATACGTCCCTCTTTTTCACCTCGTTCAAAATAATCTCTTAAATGATTGTAGCGATTCATTCCATTAACTTTTTTATACAAATCATACAGAAAAAGTCTTGCGGCTACAAAGGTCCAATTAGGACAATCAACATCGATTTTATCGACTGCAGTTTTGATTAAGGTTTTTTGAATTTCTTCTGTTGAAATTCCATCGCGAAATTGAATCTTTGCATCAAGTTCTAATTCACTTAAATTCACTCCATCTAAATCCCTCACCGCATCTTGAGTGCATTTTTTAATCTTTGAAACATTAAGCTCTTCTGTACGTCCATTTCTTTTGATGACTTTCATATTTTTACCTTAAAAATTATTTAAAAACTCGTGCAAAAATTGCATCAATATTTTTCGTATAATACTCATAATCAAAGCATTTTCTAATGTCTTCTTCACTCAAACTCTGTCTTAATTCTTTATCGTTTAAAAGTTCAAGCAAAAACAAGCTTTCATTCTTAGAATTAAGAGCTGCTTTTCCGTTTTGTAAATCATTCCAAACTTTCATTGCGTTCCTTTGGACAATTTTATACGCATTTTCACGCGTTATGCCTTTAAATGGGAGTTCTAAAAGCAATCTTCCTGAAAAAACAAGTCCGCCTGTAAGATTTAAATTTTTCATCATATTTTTAGGATAAACAAGAAGCTTGTCAATTAAATTTGCAAGACGTACAAGCATAAAATCGGCTGTTATAAAGGAATCGGGCAAAATAAATCTCTCAACACTTGAATGTGAAATATCCCTTTCATGCCACAAAGCAACATTTTCTAAAGCTGGTGTTACAAAGGAGCGAAGTACTCTACAAAGCCCTGTGATATTTTCACTCAAGACCGGATTTCTTTTATGTGGCATTGCAGAGCTTCCTTTTTGCCCCTGTGAAAAATATTCTTCAGCTTCATAAACTTCTGTTCTTTGAAAATGCCTTATCGATACAGCGATTTTTTCACAACTTGCGGCTAAAATGGCTATAGCAGAGATAACTTGTGCGTAACGATCTCTTTGTATGATTTGATTTGATATTGGAGCAGCTTTTAAGCCTAATTCCTTACAAATTTCTTCTTCAAATTCCAAAGGTGCGTGGGCAAAATTTCCCATTGCTCCGCTGATTTTTCCATAACTTATAAGTTCTTTAGTATGCAAAAGTAAATCTTTAGAATGAGTGAGCTCATCATACCAAAGAGCCAAAACCAAACCAAAACTAATAGGTTCGCCATGAATTCCATGACTCCTACCGACCATTAAAGTTTTTTTATGTTCCACCGCTCGTTTTTTAATAATATTTAAGAGTGTTTCTAAATCTTCTAAAATCAATTCTAAGCTTTCTTTGATTTGCAAAGCCACAGCTGTATCAATGCAATCAGAGCTTGTCATAGCATAATGCACAAAGCGACTCTCTTCTCCTAAACTCTCGCTGACACTCGTTAAAAAAGCTATGACATCGTGTTTTGTTGTCTTTTCTATCTCGTCGATTCTTTTGATATCAAATTGAGCATTTTTTATGATTTTTTCGCAGTCTGTATCGCTTATAAGCCCTAATTTATTCCAAGCTTTAACAGCCGCGAGTTCTACTTTGAGCCAAGCATCATATTTAGCTTGTAAATTCCACTTTTTAGCCATAATTTCTCTACTATATCTTTCAACCATAACTTAAAAACCTTTTTTGGCTATAATTTTAGTTTAAAAATCATAATTTTATCTAAGAAAAATTTAGAAAAGGATTAAGTTTGCCTTATATAAAAATTAAATTATCAAATAATGGAAAAAAGGCATTTCAAACGCTTAAGGATGCATTAAAAATTTCTATGAATGAGGCACAAAAACTTATTGATAAAAAAAGACTTTTTTGCGATGGAAAATTGGTTGAAAAAAAGAATGAAATTTTAAAAGGTTGTGTTGAACTCATTGTTTATAAAAATGAACCAAAAGGGGTTGAAATTGTCTTTGAAAACCAAGATTTTGCCATACTTGAAAAAGAAAGTGGGGTCTTAAGCCATCCTAATGGCAGACATTGTCAATATAGTCTTTGTGATGAAATTTGGCATCTGTGGGGCAAAAATGCTTGTGTGGCTCATAGGTTAGATAAAGAGACAAGCGGACTTATTCTTATCGCTAAAAATAAAAATTCTCAAAGCTCTTTAAAGAAAATGTTTGAAAACAAGGAAATTCAAAAAGAATATCTTGCCTTAGTTTTCGGGCAAACTCAAGATGAATTTAGGGTCAATGAGGCTATAAATTTAAATAATGATTATGAAAATTTTAAGATGAGAATGCAAATTTGTAAAGAGGGTAAAGAAGCGATCACTGAATTTAAAAAGCTTGATTTTTGGAAAGAATTTAACGCTTCTTTATTACTCTGCAAACCTTTAACAGGAAGACAACACCAAATTCGTTTGCATTTGTTTCATATGAAACATAAAATTTTAGGCGAGTATTTATATGGTTTAGAAAAACAAGAAATTGAAAGTATTTTAGACCATATGCTAAGTAAAGAAGAAAGAGTAAAACTTACAGGTGCTTCGAGATTGCTTTTGCATTCTCAAAGACTTAAATTTAGATTTAAAAATGAAAATTTTGATATTAGTTCTAAAAAAGACATCAAACAAGAATTTTTGCAAAGCTTAAAAATTGCACATAAAAACTTTAAAAATTAAAAAATTTTAGCTATAAACCCGAGTTTTTGTATTATAATACGAAAAATCTGATTAAAGCTTTTGATTTAATTTTACTATAAGGAAGAAACAAATGAATACATTCTCAAATGGGGGGGCATTTAAGTGTAGGGATTTTTGCCTCTCATGGAATAGGCGATGCCCTCATTCTTCTTAAAACCTGTCTTGCCATCAAAGCGATTTATAAAGCCAATGTTATATTTTTTGGCTCTAAAGTTCAAAAACAATTGATTGAAAATTTTGATTTCATTGATAAGTTTGAATCCAATGAAAATTACAGAGATGATCCTCAAGTTTTAGAGACGATTAACTCTTATCGCTTGGATTTTATCATCACTCTTATTGCAGAAAATTCCACAATCAGATTCTTAAAGGACACAAATGTAAAATGCATTATCGTAAGAAATAAACTTCCATCTGTATTTTCCTCTAAATGCAAGGTTGTTTGGCATAGTTTTATAAGGAAATTTTCCCCGTGCAATCTTGAAACAGAAATGCTCTATCATTTCGCAAGGAAAATCAATCCAAAGCTTTTTGACGCTCGCATTAAAAATCTCTCTTTAGATGTTATGATAGAGCCTAAAGAGTGGCATAAAAAGAGAGTTGAGGATTTTTTAAACAAACATGCTCTTAGCGATTTCATAGTGATTAATCCCTTTTGCGTCTCCACAAAATATAAGCTTGAGATTAAAGACTTTCTTGTTTTAATCCAAAAGATTCATCAAAAACATCCAAAACTCTCCGTTGTTATCCCAACTTTTAGTGCTGTGCATACGGATTTTATCAAGGAGTTTGAAGCCTTTGATAAGAAACTCTTAAGCGAAATTGTTATTTTTGAAAACAACGCAGAGCTGTTGAATCTGTGCGCATTGCTGAAAAGGACAAAACTTCTGATAAGCCTTAGCACAGGGGCGATACATCTGGCTTCAAATTTAAAAATTCCTAGCATAGGATTGTTTTCTGTGTTTGATACGATATTTTGGGAAACTTTCAATAAAGACTATGTTTTATTAACCAAACAAAGAGAGCAAATGAGCGATGAAGAAACTCACAAAATCATAGATGAAGTCTTAGAAAAGCTTGAAAAATACATCTAAGAGCATGTTCGCTACTTTTTGCTTTTTTTTATATGATTAAGAGATGAAAAGGGGTGATTAATTTCTTTGCAATTTAAACCATCGAGCATTAAAATCTTATTTCTTTATATTTCAAAGAGTCTTGCAAAGCTTTTTATAAGAATTAAAATCATTTTATAGGTAAAGATAAATTTTATAAATTCTATATGAATATTGATATTTTATTCAGTATTTTTCAAATTTTGCCTTTGAGGTGGTTTTAATCTTGCTTTTAAGCAAGATTAAATTCTATGCTTTTTTGTAAAATTTTTGCCATTTTTAAGGTTCTAGCTTGAAAATTGTATCGCTTTGAATGGCGATAGGAATCTGTTTTCTTGGTTTGCTCCAGTCATGACAATAATCACAAGCCTTAAAAAAATCTTGTGCATAAAAATCAAAAAATCTTTGCTTTTCATCTTCTAAATTGATAAAATCTCCCTCAAATTCCTCCAGCCCTTTAAGTCGTGAAAGTGAGCTTGCCACAGGGCAAACGAAGATGGCTCCTTTTGGGGCTAGGGCGTGAGCATTTTCTTTTAATTTTCCCTCTTCATTGCGAATTCCCTCCGCACTCATTAAACTCACACAAGGCATTTTGCAAAAATGGAAATTTTCGATGATTTTTTCTTTAGAACGATTCCTTTTATAAATTTTTCCAGGATCGGTCCATTTTGCATTTTCTCCGCTACTATCTAAAGAAAATGGGATTTTATAAAGTTTTAAATTTCTTAAAATACTTTCTTGTTCGCGTTTAATCTTTAAATTAGGCGATAAAGAATAATCACTAATGGTCACCTTTCTAAATTTTGAAGAATGCTTTAGTGCTTTTAGTAAATCGTCGCTAAAATCAACTGTTCCATTGCTAACCAAAGAAAAAGTATAAATTTTATCTTGTTGTTCTAAATACTCTACAAGTTCGGGCAATTCTTTGAAAAGCAAAGGCTCACCACCTATGATTCTAAGCCTTTGTATGCTATCGACCCTTTTAAACAAAGCTTCTAAGGATTCTTTTAGTCCTTGCAAAGTGGAGGCGTATTGTTTTTGTGGCTCAAAATATTGCATAAGATTGTTGCAAGATTCGCAACGCATTGTGCATTTTGTCGTTAAGACAAGTTCCAAATAGGGCAAATCCACCTTACCCTGCAAAACCCTTTTTTCAAAATAAGATTTTAAGAAAAATTTTTTCATAAGACTCGCAAAAGGAATTCTAAATACACGCGAAATTCCTCTTTTTCCGTTTAAATATGAAGCACGCCAAGAAATGTTTGGTTTAATGTATCGCTCTTTAAATACAGCATTTTGTAAATATTTATGGGGGGGGGTATAAGCAGTTTTTATCATTAAAATCCTCCAAGAATAAATTTGCAAATTATATAAAAAATTAATTAAAATTATTCTTTGATTTGAGAAAGAAAAAAGGCACAATCACAGCATAAATCACCACAGCCCAAACTAAAAACATAGGAATGAGTCCGATTTGTCGCACGATGGGTTGAGAGATAATGGGCGAGAGAAATTGCCCTAAAAAGATACAACTTGCAAGGATTCCATAGGCTCTTGCCCTTGCATTTTCTGGGCAGATTGAAAACAAATAGGCAGAATTATTCACAAGCATAATTCCCCCGCCCATTCCAAGCAAGGCTAAAGAGATAAGGACATTGACATAGCTGTGAATGAAATATAAAAGCAAGAAAGAAGTCCCTACAATAAAGAGCGTGAGAATGTAGATTTGCTTGATATTAAGAACCTTAACAATGACCTTATAACTCAAAGAGAAAAAGCCATAACAAAAAGCTGAAACAGACATTGAAACGCCTATGTATTTAGGGTCAAGCCCCAAATGCTCCTCGATATAATAGGGAAGTTGCGTTGGAGAAATATAATAAATCACCATAATAAAAAATCCTATAAAATAAATAGGAAAAAACTGCCAATAATTCGCCTTTGCTTCCACTTCAGTGTGATTGTAAAATTTAAATTTTCTAGGCTCAAAAAGATACATAAATGCTAAAAGTGTGATTAAAATTCCAAGTCCATAGACCAAAAAAGGATAGCACCAAGAATAGCTTGAAAGATAACCTGCAATAGAAATGAAAATTGCCCCACCTATTGCACAAAAAAATCCCTGCCAACTCAACGCATTTTCTCTGCGGTTAAATCCCCCATAACTATAATAATCTCCAAGCAAGGCTGAAGCTCCCGTCATAATGAAGGCTGTTGCCATTCCAAAAATCGCCCTTGAAGTGAGAATCGCATAAATATCATTTAAGAAAAATCCGCTCACGCCCGATAGCGTCCATATAATCATCGCAGGGAAAACAAAACAAAGTTTGCCAAATTTATCCATAAGCATTCCTGCAATGGGAGAGAGTATCACAACAAAAATTGCAGGAATGGTCAGCACAAGACGCGTTAAAATATCCAAATGCTCAAAAGCAAAAATTTCTAAAAATGAAGTTTGATTTTGCAAAATTTCTTCAAAATGCCTCGTGATTGTCGGTAAAGCTGAAGTTATCACAACGCTACCTAGAACGGTCATCGCCGCCATAGAAAAGAGGGCGATTTTAAAAGCGGGATTTTCTGTAATTTCAACGAGTTTTTTGTCAAGCTTTGTGTCATTAGGGTGAAATTTGTGTTGTTTTTTGGGCATAATATGTTCCTTTTTGTTATATAAATGAATTGATTTTATAATAAATCCTTTTAGCTTAAAACTTCTTTATAACTGAAAAATAATCAATGAAGGACATTTGAGAAAAGAGGGATCATTGAGCATTTTCAAAGTCTTTTAAATCGATTTTGCAAAATTTAAATTTTGTCTCATAGAAAAAAATTAAATAAAAAAATAATTGATAATAAATTTTATCTCAATATTGATATAAACTGATATAAAATTTAAAATACAAAATGTTTTAATGATTGATTTCAATGCATATAATTTTATACTACTTTTTTATACTACTTTGCAAAATTATAAAGATTCTAGGATTTTTATATTGATTAAAAATTTTTAACGCAAGAATTTTTAATCAAAGGGAAAAATTATAATGCTTTTATAGCTTTAAATCTTAATGGTCTAAAGTGCTATTTTTTACATAATCTAAATTTCAACCCCTATTTTTAGAAAATCAAGTTATTTTTTTTTCTTGTCTAAAATCACATAAACCATACCGCCAAAGCCTATAAAAACCACCAAAGCAATAAAAATCAATTCTATAATATCTAAGGTATTCATAACTCTTCACTCCTTTGCTTAAGTTGCCCACAAGCCGCTAATATATCAAGCCCTTTGCTTTCTCTAATCGTGCATGTGATACCTTTTTCTCTCATAAATTTTTGAAATTCAAGGGCTTTTTGCATACAAGGACGTTTATAAATGCTTCCTTCATAGGGGTTAAAAAGAATCAAATTGACTTTAGCTTTGATACCATTTAAAAGCTTTACAAGTTCTTTAGCGTGTTCGCGTTTATCATTGATATTGTCAATTAAAAGGTATTCAAACATAATTCTTTTTCTTTGATTGATAGGAAATTCACGAATAGCACTCATAATTGAAGCGATATTATAAGCTTTGTTTATAGGCATGAGCTCTGTTCTTAATGCATCATTGACTGCGTGCAGGGATATTGCAAGTAAAACTCCTAAATTCATTTGTCCTAATTCCTTAATCTGCTTTGCTAAACCACTTGTGCTAATGGTTTGACGACGCGGACTGATTGCAAAAGTATCATTATGAGCTAAAATTCGCACGGCTTTGCTAACATTTTTAAGATTATCTAAGGGTTCTCCCATACCCATATAAACTATATTGACTCGGTGTTCGTAGGGAATTTTATTGTGTTTTTTTATCCATAAAACCTGCCCGACTATCTCTCCAGCACTTAAATTTCTTTTCAAACCACCTTTTGCTGTAAGACAAAAACTGCAACCACTTCTACATCCCACTTGCGAAGAGATGCATAAAGTGTATTTAGTATGAGAAATTCTCTTTCCTTTTTCATCAAATTTTTCCTTTTTCATCGGTAAAAGCACAGCTTCTATGCGTAAGCCATCATTAAGCTCAAAAAGATATTTAATGCTTCCATCTTGACTTTGTAAAAAATTCACACATTGAAGAGGGGAAAAATGATATTTCTGTCCTAATTTTAGTCTTAAATCCTTTGATAATGAGCTCATAGAATCAAAATCATCGACATATTTTTGATAAATCCATTGACAAAGTTGTTTCACGTGAAACATTGGTTTGATTTCATTTTCAAGCTCTTCAGGTAAAAAATCTAAAATATTTATAAGTTTTTTCAAAAATATTCCTTATTGTTTTTTCAAAATCATTCTTTAAAATTTTATTTTATCACAAAATATATTTTGTATAATGGTTTAAGATTATAAAAAATTTTCATCCATAAAATCAACCAGAAAATTCTCAAGTTTTTCTTTAGCTTTTTGATGGTTTTTAATAAAATCTTTATGGGCATTTTCATCACAAAAATTTGTTGCACATAAAATGCATTCGGCTTTTATATGCATTTTTTTTGCAACACTTAAAACTGAAAAAGCCTCCATATTTTCAAAATCTAAACCCAAATTTGAAAATTCCTCTGCGGCTTTTTTATTTTGACAAATATAATTTGAAGAATTAATCTTATAAGTTTCACGTGAAACATTAAGATTGATTTCATTTAAAGCAGGGGTATAAAAATTTGCACTAAGTTTAGAAAATTCTATATTAAAAGCGTGAGAACTTCTATAAATTTTTAAAATTTCTCCTTGATTATAAATTCCGCAAGTGCCTATAAATATAAGTGTTTTCGGTTTTGATTCCAAACAAAGCCTTGTTAAATTGATAGCAGATTCTATCAATCCTATTCCTATATTTTTTGCAAATTTAAAACTTTCATTTCCACCTGCACAAACAATCATTAAATCCGCCTCAATTGAAAAATTCAAATAAATTCTACCAAAAAAAGACTTAATTAAGAATTTTTAGATAGAATAAAAAGTTTAAAAATATATGATTAAAGCTAAAAAGTATTATGGACAAAATTTTTTAACCGATAAAAATGTTTTAAAACAAATCATCCAAGCCATACCCAAAGGGACTCAAAATATCGTTGAAATTGGGTCTGGCTTAGGTGATTTAACGCAAGAACTTTTGAAAATTTCAAGGGTAAAAGCTTATGAAATTGATGATAAGTTGATACCCTATTTAAAAAAGAAATTTCAAAAAGAATTAGAGTGTGAGAAATTAAAATTGTTTCATCAAGATGCCAATAAAATTGACTCTTTTGATGAAAATAAATATCTTTTGGTTGCAAATTTGCCCTATTATATAGCAAGTCGTTTGATTCTAAAGGCTTTAGAAGATGAGCATTGTTTAGGGTTGATTGTGATGATTCAAAAAGAAATGGCACTTAAATTTTGTGCAAATGAAGGCGAAAGTGAATTTTCATCTTTAGCTGTTTTAAGTGCAATGATTTGCGAGAGAAAGATGCTCTTTGAAGTTGAACCTTCTTGTTTTAATCCTCCGCCAAAGGTTACTTCAGCGGTGATAAGTTTGATTAAAAAAGGAGAATTTAAAGATTTTTGTGAGCTTTGGTCTTTTAAAGCTTTCTTAAAAGATTGTTTTAAATCTCCAAGAAAGCAGCTTTTAAAGAATTTAAAGCTTCACAGAGAAAAAATTACAGAGCTTTTAAATCAATTTGAGCTTAAAGAAAATATAAGACCACACGAAATTTGCGTTGATTTATACCTTGAAATTTATAAAAAATTAAAGGATAAATATGAACGAAAATAATGAAAATAACACCACTATAAACAATGCTCAAAATCCTAATTCAAGCTCTAAAAACAATAAACGATACAAATACAAAAATCGCAGAAAAAAGCTCGCCGATTCCCTTAATGTCGAAGGTGCTGCTAAACAAGAAACACATTCTCAAACCAACGCGAATCAGTCCCCAACAAATAAAAAGAAAAAAAACCGCAATCTTCCAACAAAGCTCATAGGAGATGAGGATTGGCAAATTGAGATTGCTAAGAGCATAGAAGCAAATAGAATTTCACATGAAAATCGTTTGTATCCACTTAAATATAATAACTCAAGCGAACATAAAATTCGCATCACTCCTTTGGGCGGTTTGGGTGAGATAGGTGGAAATATCACAATTTTTGAAACAAATAATGATGCAATTATCGTCGATATTGGAATGAGTTTTCCCGATGGAACAATGCATGGAGTGGATATTATAATCCCTGATTTTGACTATGTGCGAAAAATTAAGGATAAGATAAGAGCCATTATCATCACTCATGCTCACGAGGATCATATAGGTGCTGTGCCATATTTTTTTAAAGAATTTCAATTTCCTATTTATGCCACACCTTTAGCTTTAGGTATGATTTCAAATAAATTTGAAGAACATGGATTGAAAAATGAACGCAAGTGGTTTAGACCTGTGGAAAAACGCAAGGTTTATGAAATAGGTGATTTTGATATAGAATGGATTCATATCACGCATTCTATCATCGATGCTTCAGCCTTAGCAATAAAAACAAAGGCTGGAACGATAATTCACACGGGAGATTTTAAAATCGACCAAACTCCCATTGATAATTATCCCAGTGATTTAGGGCGCTTAGCACATTATGGAGAAGAGGGTGTGCTTTGTCTTTTAAGTGATAGCACAAATTCTTACAAAGAGGGCTATACAAAGAGCGAAAGTTCTGTTGGACCTACTTTTGATCAAATTTTTGCTAAAACAAAAGGTCGGGTGATTATGAGTACTTTTAGCTCAAATATACATCGCGTCTATCAAGCCATAACTTATGGGTTAAAATATGGCAGAAAAGTCTGTGTTATAGGGCGTTCAATGGAAAGAAATTTATACACAACTATGGAGCTTGGTTATATAAAATTGGACAGAAAAATTTTCATCGATGCCGATGAGGTGAGCAAATACAAAGACAATGAAGTTTTAATCGTAACCACAGGTTCTCAAGGTGAAACAATGAGTGCTCTTTATAGAATGGCAACCGATGAGCATAAATTCATCAAAATCAAACCAAGCGATCAAATCATCATTTCAGCTAAGGCTATACCGGGAAATGAAACGAGTGTTTCTGCTGTGCTTGATTATTTGCTTAAGGCTGGAGCTAAGGTAGCGTATCAAGAATTTAGCGAAATTCATGTCAGCGGACATGCAAGCATAGAAGAGCAAAAACTTATGCTTACATTGACAAAGCCTAAATTTTTTCTTCCAATTCACGGCGAATACAATCACATCAACAAACACAAAGAAACAGCCATAAAATGCGGGATTGCTGAAAGAAATATTTATCTTATGAGCGATGGGGATCAAATTGAGCTTTGTCAAAAATATATCAAGCGTCTTAAAACCGTCAAAACCGGAAAAGTCTTTGTGGATAATCAAATCAATAAGCAAATCGCTCACGATGTTGTCATCGACAGACAAAAACTTGCCGATAATGGGATTGTAGTGATTATCGCTCAACTTGATAAGGCTTCAAAAACTCTTATCAATAAACCAAGAGTTTTTAGCTATGGTTTGGTTGCGGACAAACAGGATGGGGTTTTTTCAAAAGAAATGGTTGAGATTTTAGGACAATTTTTCATCAATATCAAAGACGAAGTGCTTAATGACCCAAAATTCCTAGAAAATCAAATACGTCAAGTATTAAGAAAACATATTTTTAGAAAAATTAAAAAATACCCCACCATAGTGCCTACAATTTTCATCATGTAGAATTTATTTGAGTGTTTCAATGAGAATCAATCAATTCATATCGCATAATACAAGCCATTCAAGACGCGAAGCAGACGAACTCATCAAACAAGGTTTGGTAAAAATCAATGCCAAAATTGCTCAATTTAGCGATAGGGTTAAGCAGGAGGATAGGGTTTTTATTAAAGATAAAAGAATTCACAAAAAAACGCAATTTAGTGTTATCGTTTATCATAAGCAAAAAGGGGAGCTTGTTTCACATAAAGACGATAGAGGAAGGAAAACAATTTATGAAAATTTACCTAAAAAATTCAGCTCTTGGTTGAGTATAGGTCGTCTTGATTTTGCAAGTGAAGGTTTGATTTTGCTTACAGATTCTGCTTTGATTGCCTCTGCTTTGATGAAAAGTGATTTGGAGAGGGAGTATTATCTTAAAATCAAAGGACATATTAACAAAGAAGTTGTTGAAGCTATGGAAAATGGCTTGGAAATTAAAAATGAAAAAAAAGGAGCTCATAGCAAAAGTAAAATCAGCTCTATGATGATTGCACCCTTTTTGGAGTATGAAATTTTCGGTAGTAGCGGAGGATATACCAAACTACGTGTTGTGATAAATGAGGGGCAAAATAGAGAGCTTAGACGCTTTTTTGGACATTTTGACTTAAAAATTATGGATCTTAAAAGAGTTGCTTTTGGTATAGTTGAACTTGATATGTTAAGAGCTGGAAAATATCGGTATTTAGAAAAAACAGAATATGAAAAACTTAGGGATTTTCTAAGAATCAATGCGATTAAATTTTAAATAAACTCAATTTACATCAAGATTATATTGCAGATAAATCAAGGGATAAAAATTGAAACAAAACAATTTAAATCATACTAAATAAACAATATATCTTCAAAATCTATATTAAATTCTAATCCATTACACATAAACATTAAATTCTTTAAAATGTTTCACAGATATAAAAAACAATCGATTTAATTTATATGAGATGAATTTAAAATCATTTAAATGAATGAAATTATTTATCTCAATACTCTTTATATAACTCAATAGCATAAACCCTAGAAAGCTTCTAGGGTTTGTATTAGAATTTCTTTTTATTCACATCTTCAAGGATGTTGTTTGCTATAGTGCTAACAGAATTAGCAATGATAGAAGATTCATTAGCGATTTCAACATTGTCTTTTGTGCTTTGGTCAATCTGTGAAACACTCTCATTGATTTGAGTGATGCCTTGAGTTTGTTCTTTAATGCTTTCAGCCATATCATTGATGGATTGCACAAGTAAATTTGTATTGGCTTCTATCTCACTCAAAGACTTTTGAGTCCTTTCAGCAAGTTTTCTTACTTCATCAGCCACAACAGCAAAGCCGCGTCCATGTTCTCCTGCACGAGCTGCTTCAATGGCAGCATTAAGAGCGAGGAGATTGATTTGGTCAGCTATATCTCCTATAATGCCTGTAACATTTTTAATGTCTTCACTTTGAGTGATAACATCACTAGTCTTTTGAGAGACATTTTGCATAGAAGAAGTGATTTGCTCTAAGGCTGCAGCGGTTTCTTCTAAAGAAGCTGCTTGGGAATTAGAGCTGGAGGTGAGAGATTGGACTGCGGTTTGGAGTTTAGTGCTTTCTCCTGCTAAGGCATTAGCAAATTCTGAACTTTGTCTGAGCATTTTAATGATTTCTTCTCCTAAGGCATTGGTTGTCACCTCAACATTTCCTGTGGCATTTTCTATTTTATTTCTAAAGTCTAAGTGTTTGTATTCTTCAAAAATATCGTGGATGATATTCATATCACTTCCCACTCGACTTTGTAGAGCATCTAAGAGACGATTGAGCACATTTTTAAGTTCTACGAGTTGAGGATTTCTTGGATTGGCTGTGATTCTTGCTGTGAGATTTCCTGATTCGACAATGCTCACTGTCTCTACAGATTCTTTTACAGCAGAATTGTCTTGTTCGAGTCCTTGTTTAGTCTTTTTAACACTTTGAGCAATCAAAGTAGTGATTTGCCCAAAATCATCTTTGGACTCATAAGGCAATAAATTAACATCATCACTCTCATGGTCAATATATTTAAAGAAAGAAATAATATTATGGTCTAAAATTTTTATTCCACGTATTAAAGAACCATAGAATAGCCATAAAGAAGGGAAGAATAAAATAGCAAAAACCGCTATAGAAGCTATAATGGTGAAATAAATCACCTCTTTGACTTCATCTGTAATGCTTAATACATCATCTTTTATATATTCTTCAAGGGTATCGATATACACGCCTGTAGAAATCCAAATATTTTGTGTATTAGGAATTTTTTGTGCATAAGCTGCTTTAGGAGCATCAACTAAAGTGCCATTTGGAAGTGGTTTAGAAAAAACAAAATATACAAATTCTCCTTTATCGCTTTGATTTTTAGAAGTTTTGTATAAATCACGCACATAATAAACTCCGGCTTTATCTGTAGCATCGTATAAAGATTTTCCTATCAAATCTTTTCTTGTCGGGTGAGCTACAGGAGTGTATTCTTTATAAGCAAAATAATAACCCGATTTATCGTCCTCAAAACGAAATTCCTCAATAGCTTTTGCTATAATTTCAATTTGAGCTTTTTCATCTAAACCTTTGACGATAGCACCTAAAGAATCTGCTAAAGAATCGGTTGCAAGTTTTATTTTTTGTTCGATTTCTGATTGAAAAACCCGTTTTAATTGAGCACGAGTATTCATTTCGATTTCTGATTCTCCTCTTACAAACAAAACTACAAAACAAGCAGCACAAATAAATGTTGTTAAAACGATACAAGCTAATTTGGCTTTAAAAGAAAGATGTTGATAAAAATTCATAACCCCCCCCCCTCTCTCTCAAATTCCTAAAAATATTTAAGAAATATTAACTTTTCCCGCAATGATAAATCTAAATAGCTTAAAAAACAATAAATATTCATACAAAAAATTAATAAAATATTAATGAGAATTTTACTCAAAATCAACCCAGAATTAAGCTAAAATATTTTATGATTACGATTTAAGAATTTGAAAAGGGATGAGCTGAATGCCGATAGATTTTGAGCAATTTTCTGTCGCTATGATTTTAACTTTATTTGCAGGATTTTCAACTTCTATTGGAGCTGTGATTGCATTTTTTTCAAAAAAAGACAATTTAAGAATGCTTTCAATCGGACTTGGGTTTTCAGCAGGAGTTATGATTTATATTTCTTTTATGGAGATACTACCGACTGCATTTAAAGACTTTAGAAAATACCATGAATTTGGAGAATTTTTAGCTTTGATTTGTTTTTTTGGTGGAATTTTGCTCTCTCTTATGATTGATAGATTCATTCCAGAAGATGTCAATCCTCACGAACCTAAACAAGATTACACTGAACTTAAAATTTGTCCCTTGCCAAAAAATCCCAAAAAAACGCCAAAATTTCACCCCGGAGAGCCCCTTAAAAAAATCAATATCCATTCCCTTAAACGCACAGGGCTTTTTACAGCTCTAGCCATAGCGATCCATAATTTTCCCGAAGGTTTTGCAACGTTTATGGCAAGCATTGATAATATAAGCTTAGGAATTGTCATAGCCATTGCTGTTGCCATTCATAATATCCCCGAAGGTTTAGCTGTTTCTTTACCTATTTATCACGCTACGGGAGATAAGAAAAAAGCCTTTATATATTCTGCTCTTTCAGGCTTTGCTGAACCTTTAGGAGCCTTGGTTGGAGTACTTGTAATTTTACCTTTTATGAGTGAATTAACATTGGCTATAAGTTTTGCTGTGGTTGCGGGAATTATGGTTTTTATTTCACTTGATGAGCTTTTACCTGCAGCCAAAGCCTACGGAAACGCTCACGATAGCTTGTATGGGCTGATAGGAGGAATGTTTGTCATGGCTTTGAGCTTGATTCTTCTTAATGAATTTTGAAATTTAAAAAACTTAATTTTATGAATTTGATTTAAAAAGCAAAACATTTCATTAGAGAAAAATTATGTTTTAAAAATATCTTTATCGGCTTTAAGATGATTTTTAGAACAAGCCTTTTATAATGATTTCATTGTTAAGCATTCCATATAAAGATTTAGTGTGACAGATATTTTGGTAAATTAAGATAAAATTTTGTTATTTTTTATCGTTTTGTGCTAATTTTATAAAATTTATCTTTAAAGGCAGTCAAATGATAAATTTTTATTCAAATTATAATTATATAAACAATACAGATATTTTAAATTCAAACAAGAATACTCAAATAAATAATAATATTTCTTCAAGCAACGCTTTAAACAAAACAAAGAAATAAATTCAAATTTAGTTAATGATAAATCACAAGCGGTAGATAAAGTCTTAGGTTATAGTGTAGATGAGGATGGCTTTTTTACAAGTGATTTTAACGAAGCTGCGGGGTTACCAAAGGATTATAATACTTTTTCTTCTCTTATGCATCTGTCATTGTTTTTATAATCAAAGATGAATTCTAATTCTGTAACCTTTCTGCCTGTCTTATGGGTTTTAATTTCAAGTAAGATGATATGAGATTTGCCATTAATATCTTTTGCGGTTTGTTTTAAAACCTTTTGATTAAAATGCTTATATTCTCTTGGCACTTCTAGTATATTTTGTAAGACTGAAAGATTGATTCTTAGACTTTGTCTGTTTTGTTTAAGCTCACATACAAGCATATTATAAATTCTTATGCTGTATGCGGATTTCATTCTTTGAATGTCATCGAATTTAAGCTGGGTAAAGTCTTTTTTTAGGTCAGTATAATTAATATTTTTGAAAAAATTCCCTGATTGTGTGTATATCTTTGGTTTGAGTTAGGGCTAAGATTAAGAGAATTCTAGCCTTTTGGGGATTTAAATCCAAAGCACTGATAAAACCTAATTTAATATCCTCCTCGCTTAGCATAACCTGCCCTTGTGCCACTCGTGTGCTTAGCACAATTTTAAGACCTTGTTTTAATAATTCTTTAAGCACTTTTTTTTGATTTTCGTGTATATTACCGGCCCCGCTTCCTGCGATAACCAAACCTTGAGCACCATTATCAAATAAAGCCTTAGCAGCGATTCCGCTTCCGTCATTTGAATAAGTATAAAGTATATCCACTTTTGGCAAGGTTTTGATTTTTTCTCCATCAAAAGGCGTTTGTTTGGTGTGAAGTTTTAAAATTTCATTATAAAAAAAACATTTTCCATCGACAATATAGCCCAAATCTCCAAAATTAAGCGAAGAAAAAGCATCCACATTTAAAGTATGCGTTTTTACAATTGCTCTTGCACTTAAAATTTTATCATTCATCACAACCATCACCCCTTTGCCTTGAGCGTTTTTATCTGTTGCTAAGGATATAGCATTGTAAAGATTTTTAGGACCATCAGCACTCCTAGCACTTGAGGGACGCATCGCACCGACTAAAACCACAGGTTTATGATGTTTAAGTGTTAAATTTAAAAAATACGCCGTTTCTTCCATAGTATCCGTTCCATGAGTGATAACGACACCATCGATGCCTTGTTTAAAACAGCTGTTGATTTCTTGTATAAGTTTGAGCCAGATTTCATCATTCATATTTGAGCTATCGATATTTGCAACTTGCTTTGTTTGAATTTGTGCTAAATTTTCAATTTCTGGCACAGCTTCGATAAGTTCTTTAACCCCAACGACTCCTGCTGTATATCCCACACTAGAAATTTGACTCCCAGCAACCCCTGCAATAGTCCCTCCTGTGGCTAAAATCGCAATTTTTGCTTTAGACTTTATCATAATTTTTCCTCAAAAACAAAACTTTTTATGCCTCATATAAGTTTTATATCATATTTTTATCAATATAAATTTTTTAAAAATGCGTCTCATTTAATATGATTTATAAATATCTTTAATGATAAATTGAGGCGTGATGAGCCCACGAAATTTATTTTTGGATACACTTCCAAGCAAAGTGATATTCTCATTTAAATTTGGTTCTTTGTCAAAATTAAAAAATAAAGCTTCAATAGCCTTATTTTCCTTAGTTAAAATCAGTTTTAAATGCTTTGAATTTTTATCTAAAAATTTTTTATTCTTAACATTTAAATCCTTAATCACAAAAAGAGGACGCGGATTTTTATAACCAAAAGGTTCAAAATATTCTAAAAGTTCAAGCATTTCAAAATCAATATCTTTAGGCTCTAAAATTCCTAAAATTTCATCTGTATCCAAAAAATTTGCATCAGGAATTTGCGAACACTGCATTTGCATTTGAGTTTTAAATGCTTCAAAATTATCTAAATTTAAACTAAGTCCTGCCGCATTTTTATGTCCGCCATAATTATTCAATAAAGATTGAGTTTGAGTGATAAGATTTAAAATATCAATGCTGCCAACGCTTCTTGCACTGCCCTTAAGTTTGGTCCCATTTAAGGAAAAAACGAAAGAAGGCTTATTAAAATGTTTTGCTAAGCGACTTGCAACGATGCCAAGCACTCCCTCGTGCCAATTTTCTCCACTTGCAATCACACAAGAATCGCTTTCTCTGACTTGATTTAAAGATTCTTCAAAAAGCTGTTTTTCTTCATCCTTGCGACTTTCATTGAAATTCACAATTTGCTCTAAATAACTCAAAGCCTCGTCAAAATTTTTCGTGTGCAAAAAACGATAAGATAGACTTGCATCGTCCATTCTTCCAGCACTATTAATCAGCGGTGCAATGAGAAAACTTATATTATCCAAAGTGAATTGATCCTTTTGATAATAATGCTTCATTGCTTTAAAGGCAGCTCTTTTGGATTTGTTAATGCATTCTATACCCTTTTTTGTCAAAACACGGTTAATATCTCTAAGTTCCATCATATCCGCTATAATTGCTATGGCTAAAAGTTCTATAAATTTACACAAATCATATTTAAGTTTGCAAACTTCTTTTAAAGCCGCTATTAAATACCAAGCCACTTGAGCACCGCAAATTTCAATATCGGGAAAGGTGCAATCTTTTTGCTTAGGATTAATAATTGCAAAAGCTTCAGGTAAGGTTTGCAAAGGCATATGGTGGTCTGTTATGATGAGGTCTATCTTTTTTTCTTTGCAAAGCTTTGCCGCTTCAAATGCCGATATACCATTATCTACCGTTATAATCAAATCCACATCAAGCTCACTTACAATTTCTTCATTAATCCCATATCCGTCTTTAAAGCGATTAGGAATTTTAACCACATAATCAAAGCCTATATCATCAAAAAAATCTGCCATTATAGTGCAAGAGATAATGCCATCAACATCATAATCGCCAACAATAGCTATTTTTTGGTTTTTTTCTATGGCTGTTTTAATGCGATTTGCAGCCTTATAAGCATCTTTTAAGCAACAGGGCAAGGGTAAATCACAGAGCTTAGTATGCACATCTTTCTCGAAACGAAGGCTTAAAATTCTTTTAATATCGTCTTTACTCACTGCTTTCATAATCACAAGCCGCTTTGATAAATCCGCAAATGACAGAATTTGCTCTCTCAAGTCTTGAAGTGAATTCAGGATGAAATTGCACTGCAAGAAAAAATGGGTGGTCTTTAAGCTCCACTGCCTCGATAAGTCCTTGACTCTCTCCACTCACAATCAGTCCTTTGCTCTCCATTGCTTTGCGGTATTTTGGATTGGCTTCATAACGATGACGATGCCTTTCTTTGACGCTTTTTTTGCCTTGATAAATTTGACTTAAAAGAGTGTTTTCTTTAATCCTGCATTCATAAGCACCAAGTCTCATTGTCCCCCCTAAAGGAGTTTTACTCGTTCTAATTTGCTTTTTGCCATTTGAGTCTATAAATTCATCGATTAAATACACGATAGGATTTTCACATTTTTCATCAAATTCTGTTGAATTAGCATCTTTGAGTTTTAAAACATTTCTTGCAAATTCGATTAAAGCAAGCTGCATTCCTAAACAAATTCCTAAAAAGGGAATTTTATGTTCTCTTGCATAAGAAATTGCCCTAATCTTACCTTCGACTCCCCTGCGTCCAAATCCTCCAGCAACTAAAATTCCGCTGATATCTTTAAAACTTTCTTTTAAATCCAAATTTTCTAGTTTCTCGCTATCTATCCATTTAATATCCACCCTTGTATCTAAGGTTGCACCCGCGTGAATGATAGCTTCAGTAAGGCTTTTATAGCTTTCTGTTAAATCGACATATTTACCCACAAAAGCGATTTTCACTTCATTGCTCGGAGCAATCACGCGTTTAACAAGAAAATTCCAATTGTCCATATTTGGTTTTAAATTTTTAAGTTCTAAAACACTAGCAATTGCACCGAGTATATCTTGTTTTAAAAAATTCAAAGGAATTTGATAAATGCTTGCCGCATCCACACTTTCTATGACGCAATTTTTCTCCACACCGCAAGAAATGGCGATTTTATCTTTCAAATCACGATTTAAAGGCTTTTCACTACGACAAATAATCATATTTGGACTGATTCCTATGCGTCTTAATTCTCCTACGCTGTGTTGAGTTGGTTTGGTTTTTAACTCCCCCGCAGCTTTGATGAAAGGCACTAAGGTGAGATGAATATTCATTGCATTGTTTTTGCCCACTTCTAATTTTAAAGCCCTAATGGCTTCTAAAAAAGGCAAACCTTCAATGTCTCCAACCGTTCCGCCGATTTCTACGATTAAAATATCCTTATGTTCTCCCGCTTTTTTAATACGCATTTTAATTTCATCGACAATATGTGGGATGACTTGTATGGTTTTTCCCAGATATTCTCCCTGTCTTTCTTTTTCAATCACGCTTTGATAAACGCGTCCTGTGGTGAAATTGTTAAGTTGTGATAAATTTTCATCTAAAAAACGCTCATAATGTCCTAAATCAAGGTCTGTTTCAGCACCATCGTCTGTTACAAAAACCTCTCCATGTTCAAAAGGACTCATAGTTCCCGGATCCACATTAATATAGGGATCAGCTTTCAAAATACTCACCTTAAAACCTGAATTTTTAAGCAAAGTTGCAATCGAAGCTGCGGCTATGCCTTTACCTAAAGAGCTCAACACGCCCCCGGTTATAAAAATGTATTTTGTTTTTTTCATAATTTACATTAAGCCTTGAAAATTTTTAGCATAATTATACTTTGATTTGGTAAAATTTCTTAAATTTTATAAATTTTTTGAATTTTTAAGGAAAAGCTATGCAAATCACTTTACTTTCTTATACCCCATTATCTGTTTGTTCTCACGCTATAAGGACTTGTTGGCAAAGTTTTGAACGAGGAGACAATGGAGGCGAAAAAGATAAAGAGCTTATTGACAGAGTGGGAAATAAATTTAAACATGCTTCAACCTTAGAGCATTTAAATTATACTTTTTACATTCAAGGGATTTCAAGAGCTTGTTTGCAAGAGCTTGCAAGGCATCGCCACACCAGCCCGAGCGTCAAAAGTACAAGATACACTTTAAAAGAGCTAAGAAATGAAAGTGAATTTAAGGAAAATGATTTTAAAAATGCTTCACGTTATTTAGTCTTTTGTGGCAATGAAAAGGTTGATAATGCGAGCATTAGGGCTTTGGAAAATTTAAGAATGATTTTACAAGAAAGCATATCGCTTGATTTGGCTAAATACTGCTTACCTGAAAGCTATAAAACAGAACTCACTCTTACAATCAATGCAAGAAGTTTGCAAAATTTTCTTTCACTTCGCAGCTCAAAATCTGCACTTTGGGAGATAAGAAATTTAGCGAATGCTTTATTTAAAGCCTTACCAAATGAACATCAATTTGTATTTGAATCTTATGTGCATAAAGAAAATGCAGATGAAAATTTAATTTAGTCTTATATAAAAATATTGCTTTAATAAAGAATTTTTTATAACAAAGCATTTTGTCTCTTTAGAAAATTTAGTATTGAATGAATTTTGCTTATAAAAATCATTAAATTTTGTTTTTTAAACTTTAATTTATAAATGTATTTCAAAAGTAAAACTAAAAAACTATGCTTGAATTTTATGAGCTTGTTTGAAATATATCAGTGATTTTCAAACTGCGAAATATTTTATTTTAAAAATCTAAAAAACCCTTACAAAAATTCATTAAAAAATTAATGCAAAAAATACATCGCATCTTCATCAAAACTCAAGCAAAGTTCTTGATGAATTTCAAGCCGTGCTTTTAAAAAATCTGCGTCCAAAAGCACAAATTCCAAAATCTTTTCTCCTGAAATAACACGTATATAAACAAAATCTTTTTTTGTCCTTATTGCAATGATTCTTGCCTTTTCTATAAGAAATTTCAAATCTTTTCCTAGTGCGATTTTATAAGGATTTATAGCAATTTTTTTTGAATTTTTATCTTGAAAATCAATAAAATTCGAAAACCTAATCCCACCTTTTTCCAAATCAAAAATATTTGTATTTTCAAATTCTAAAATTTCCCCATCGTGCAAATAAAATTTTACCTGTGCCAAAGAATCTAAAAAGGTTTTATCATGGCTTACGATTAAAAAACCGCTTTGAAATTGTGTTTGCATTTTTAAAATAGCTCTTTTAAACAATAATATGGAATTTTTATCCAAAAAAGCACTCGGTTCATCTAAAAGATAATACCTAGCCCTAACGCTTAAAGCCATAGCAAAAGCAATTTTTTGAATTTGCCCCGAAGAAAGCTCATTAGGATGTTTGCTTAAAAGTGTCGCGTCCAAATCAAGCATTTTTAAAAGCTCATTTATGCGATTTGTCCATTCTTGTTTTTTCACTCCATAAACTTTTAAAACAAAATGGAAATTTTTTTCTATGCTGCGATTGAGTAAAGAAGGTTCTGGAAGCAAGATGTAAATTAAACGTTTTTGTTTATCATCGAGTTTATTTTTACCAAAATAGCAAATATTTGCACTAAAATCACCCTCTAAAAATTTAAGCACCCTTAAAAGTGTGGATTTTCCGCTCCCATTAGCCCCCATTAAAACGCTGATTTTACGCGTATCAAGCTCTAAATTTTTGATTTTTAAAATCTCTTTTTGTCCATAAGAAAAATATAAATTTTTAATGCTTATCATTTGATTCTTTTAAGTTTATGTATGATGAAATTAAGACAAAATGCGATAAAAATTAACACTAAAGCCAAGGCGATTCCACTTGCAAATTCTCCCTTATTTGTTTCAAGAGAAATGGCTGTGGTGATAGTCCTTGTGTCGTATTTGATATTTCCACCAACAATCATCGCAACTCCAACCTCTGCAACGATACGTCCATAGGCTAAAGCTACGATGCTTACAAGGGCAAATCTTAATTCATAGAGTATGGTTAAAATAAGTTTTATAGGGCTTAAATGAAAAGATTTAATCAATAAAAAATGCTTCACATTCATATTTTCAATCAAATTGGAAAAAAGGGCGATGATGATGGGAAGAGCTAGGATAAATTGTCCTAAAATCAAAGCTTTTATGGTAAAAAGCAAAGCAAATTCCCCCAAAGGACCGCGACTTGAAATCAAAGCATAGAGTATCAAACCTACTGCAACGGTTGGAAAAGAAAGACTAGTATCCACAATGAGCTTGATAAAATTTTTACATTTAAACTGAACAAAACCTAAAGCAAAACCTAAAGGAAAGCCGACAATCAAAGCTAAAAATATAGAAACGCTAGAGCTTAAAAGTGTGGTTTTAATCGCCGAAATAACGCTTTCATCGGCATTAAAAAGTAAATAAAGAGCTTGTTTAAAACCTTCAAAAATATAATCCAAAAATTTCCTCTTTTTTAAAATTATTTAAGCAAGTTTAGCATAATTATGCTAAAATATTTTTTATTAATCTCAAATTATCAAGGAAAAACAATGAAAAAAATCTTTTCTTTAGCTTTACTTGCTTTAAGTCTTAATGCAGCAGAGCTTAAAATGGCAACGACTACGAGCACAGACAATACAGGTTTGCTTGATGCTTTAAAACCGCTGTATGAAAAACAAAGTGGCAATACCCTTAAATGGGTGGCTGTTGGCACAGGTGCGGCTTTAAAACTTGGCGAAGATTGCAATGCAGATGTGTTGTTTGTGCATTCTCCAAAAGCAGAAAAGGAATTTATGCAAAAGGGTTTTGGTGTAGAGAGAACGGCGGTTATGTATAATGATTTTATAGTGATTGCACCTAAAGATTTAGCCTCCAAATTTAAAGGCAAAAATCTTAAAGAAAGCTTAGAGCTTATCAAGGCTGAAAAAATCACTTTCATTTCAAGAGGGGACAAATCCGGCACAGACAATAAAGAAAAAGCTCTTTGGAAAAAGAGCATAGGTGAAGTGCCTGAAAAAGAAAGCTGGTATCAACAAAGCGGACAAGGAATGTTGGCTTCGATTAAAATCGCAGAGGAAAAAAATGGAGTGATTTTAACAGACCGCGGAACTTATATTAAATACAAAGACAACGAAAAAAACAATCCCAAACTCGTGATTGTCAATGAAGGCGACGATGATTTAAAGAATTTTTACTCGGTGATTGCTGTTAATCCTAAGCATTGTCCTCAAGTGGATTATAAAAATGCAAGCGAGTTCATTCAATGGCTTGTGAGTGATGAAACTTTAAAATTTATAGCAGATTTTAAACTTCTCAATCAAGCTTTGTTTATCGTTGATGCAAAAACAAGAAAAGAATAATCGATTAAACTGATAGCTAAAACTATCAGTTTAATTATATATTATCAAAATTGAAATATTTGCTATCAAAGAATAAAAAATCACCTCGTTTT
Organism: Campylobacter cuniculorum DSM 23162 = LMG 24588; assembly: GCF_002104335.1. Classification (NCBI taxonomy): domain Bacteria; kingdom Pseudomonadati; phylum Campylobacterota; class Epsilonproteobacteria; order Campylobacterales; family Campylobacteraceae; genus Campylobacter; species Campylobacter cuniculorum. The sequence goes on from NZ_CP020867.1 coordinate 1,906,756, forward strand.
TAATTAAAAATTTGACAATTTCAAGACATTAAAACAAATCAAAACATAATCAAACTTTTTAATGAATGTTTGGTATAATAAACCATAACAAAAGGATAAATATGTTGCCCAAAACTCTTTTAGATATTAAAAACAAAAAACTTTTTATAATTTTATGGGTTTTTATAATAATTTTTGTAGGTTGTACGCAAAAAACAGAATTATTACCTTTAGCCAAAAATATAAAAGTACTCTATGAAAAACCTCAAAATTGCATATTATTAGGTAGAGAAATAGGACAAAAAATAGATACTATGAACTCAATGAGTCTTTTAGAATTAAGAGAATCTGCTCTTAATGATTTGAAAAATAAAACCTCGATATTAATGGGGGATACTTTGCACATATTAAATATGGAAAAAGGTTGGAATGCATTTTGGGAAGGAAACGAATATCTTATAGAAGGTGAAATTTATAAATGTGAGTAATTTTGTGTTAAAAAATTTAATGATTAAAATTATAAAAAAAATAAATTTTATTTTTTTAAACATAATTTTAGCACAAAAAACAATCCTAAAGACATCTTTGCAAATTCTTTAAAAGGACTAGAAATTCTTGTTTCAAATGGCAATAATCTTCCCTTTCAAGCCAAATGGGACAATAACCGCACATTCACTCCAAAAAGTTTTGAACTTGCAAAAAATTTTCTACTCAATGCCTTTGAAGAATCTTTAAAACTTAGAGCCGATGCTTATTTTTCTTTTAAGAAGTATTTTTATGAATCTTAATATACAAAACTATGGGCAAGTCTTTACACCTCAAAACATAGTTGATGATATGTTGGCTTTAATTCAAAGCACACAAAATTTACAAAATCCAAGATTTTTAGAACCAAGCTGTGGAAATGGAGCATTCTTTAAACAGCTTCCAAACAATAAAATCGGCATAGAGCTTGATAAAAATGTCCTTTTAGAATCTCAACTTGATTTTATAGATGTGAAACAAAATGGACAAAAAAGGCTGACTTCACAAAACCAAATTTTAAATATGGACTTTTTTGCTTTTTCTTTGAATGAAAAATTTGATTGCATTATCGGCAATCCCCCTTATGTGCGTTATCAAGATATTTTAAACGCGACGAAATCACTCTTAGCCCCTTATAAGAATTTTTTTGATTTACGCTCAAATCTCTATCTTTTTTTTATTTATAAATGTATTTTGCATTTAAATGATAGGGGTGAATTGATTTTCATCACACCAAGAGATTTTCTAAAAAGCACTTCAAGCATAAAACTCAATCATTTTATTTTCAAACAAGGCACAATAACAGATTTTATTGACTTAGGGGATAAAAAAATTTTTAAAAAAGCTCAACCTAATTGTGCAATCTGGCGTTTTGAGAAAGGAAATTTCCAAAGGAACACAAAATGCAGAAAAGAATTTCATTGCATTAATGGACAAATTCTTTTTACTAAAAATCATTATTTTATCGCTTTTAATGAGTTATTTTTCGTAAAGGTTGGAGCAGTCAGTGGGGCTGATTCTATCTTTAAGAATGAAAAATTTGGAAACACAGAATTTGTCAATTCCACAACTGCAAAAAGTGGAAAAACAAGAAAAATGATTTATGGGGAATACGCCAAAAATTGCAAATACTTGCAAAATTTCAAGGAAAAATTAATGCAAAGAAAAATTAAAAAATTCAACGAAAACAACTGGTGGGAATGGGGAAGAGCTTACTATAAAAGTGATTTAAAACGTATTTATGTCAATATCAAAACGCGTAATAAAAAGCCTTTTTTTATCCACAAATGTAAGGCTTATGATGGCTCGGTTCTAGCTATTTTTCCTAAATTTAAGACAAATGATAAAATCTTGCAAACACTTTGCGAAAAATTAAACAATACAGACTGGGAAGAATTAGGCTTTGTGTGCGATGGCAGATTTTTATTTTCTCAAAGAAGTTTGGAAAATTGTATGCTTGATTCTAGTTTTAAAGAATATGTGAATTTAAAACTAGAATTTAAAAGCTATGATTGATATTTTAATGAATTTAAAACGAGCAGAATTCATTCAATTTCATACATTTTTGGTTTTTGTGCCTCATCTTCTAATCTTGTGATTTTAAAGACAACAGGACGTATGCCATCATTGCAAGAATTAATGGCAACGCCGGGCTTTGTAATCCAATCTTTATAATAAAAAACCTCATCTTTATTCATATGAGCTAGAGCAAAAACATATTGATAGATGGCTTTCCAAGCCTCATCACAAAAACCTTCAGGCTTTGAAAAACCTTCGCTTATGAAAACCTCTCCGACCTTATGAGCCGGACAAGGTCCTAAGCAGCCGTATTCCTTAGCAAGTTCCTCATCAAAATAAGTCTTTAAAACCTCAATTTTTATACGCTTCATTTAAATCTCTTTTTGTCAAATTTAAACATTAAATTCTTTTCAAAACTCTAAGTTTTTAAGCCTGATTGTATGAATTTCCTTAAAGAAATTTAAGCTTTAATATAATCCCTATAAGCTCTTGCTTTTTCTTTTAAATCCTCATCACTTAAATTTTGAGCATCAAAAATAAAAAAAGGCTTGATAAACCGAGCACCCACAAAGCTAAAAGAACATTTAAACGGGATAAAAATATCTTCAACTCTTTTACACATACTTACTTCACAAAGCTCATCTTCTTTCGCTCCAAAACTAACACAAAGCCCAAATTCTTTATCTTTTAAAGCTGTGCCGCTACTGCCATAAGCGAAGCCGTATTCAAAAATATCATCAATATATTTTTTAAGAAGAGGTGGGGAAGAATACCAAAAACAAGGAAATTGCAAGATGATTTTATCGTGCTTTACTAAAAGCTCTTGTTCTTTTTTGACGTCAAAACTAAAATCCGGATATTTTTCATAGAGCTCACTCATACTCACTTCACTCTCTAAAGCCGCTGTTTTAAGAGCTTTGTTAATGCGAGAAGCTTCAATATCAGGGTGAGCTAAAATGATTAAAGTTTTCATCGTATCTCCTTTTTTATCAATTTTACTCTAAGGATAAATTTTGAAAAATCAATTTTCCTTAGTCATATCAATCACATAGCGGAATTTAGCCTTGCCACTTGTGAGATTTTCATAAGCTTTGTCAATTTCATGCACTTGAATGAGTTCAGTTTCAGGATAAATTTTATGTTTAAGTGAAAAATCAAGCATTTCTTGAGTTTCAGCAATCCCGCCTATCATCGACCCATAGACCTTTTTACCTGCATTATAAACAATATCTATCACGCTAATTTTTGGAGCAACTTCATAGGGAGGAAGTCCCACGATAGAAAGCTCGCCACCAAATTTAAGCAATTCCATATATTCTACAGGATTATAAGGCGTTGGAATAGTTGAAAGGATTAAATCAAATCTTTCTTTAACGAGATTTTTATCCGTGCTTGTATAAAATTCACTCACGCCCATTTGTAAAGCTTCAGCCTTTTTATTTTCATTTCTTGCAAAAACACTGACCTTTGCACCCATTTTTACAGCATATTTCACAGCCATCATTCCAAGCCCACCAAATCCAGCAACTCCGACCTTTGTTCCCTCTTTGACCTTAGAAAATTTAAGCGGAGAATAAGTCGTAATGCCCGCACAAAGCAAAGGAGCGACCTTTTCCATTGGAGCATCTTTTGGGACGCAAATAGCAAATCTTTCGCTGACGACGATATTGTTTGAATATCCTCCATAAGTGTTTTCATTTCCGTGATAAATATCCACGCTATTATAGGTAAAAACAGCTTTTTGACAAAATTGCTCTTGAGAAATTTTACAAGTTTCACACTCTCCGCAAGAATTCACCATACAACCAACCCCAGCATAATCTCCAACCTTAAATTTGCTGACCTTTTTTCCAACAGCTACAACCTCTCCTGCTATCTCGTGTCCGGGAACACAAGGATAAACCGCTTCACCCCATTCACTCCTTGCAGTATGGATATCACTATGACAAATTCCTGCATAAAGAATCTTAATCAAAATATCATGATCACCTATAGAATGACGCGTAAATTCATAGGGAGTGAATCGAGAATCTTTACTAAGCATTGCATAGCCTTTGCTTTGAATACGACCATCATTTAAAATCTTACTCATTTTTTCTCCTTTTATAACATCAAAATTTTATTCGAATTTTATTAATATTTTTTAAACTATTCATCAATTTTCATTTAAGATTTAAGCTTTCAATCCATTTTGCAATACTTGCTCTGCTCGTGCCAAAATTAAATTTCTTGCCCTCTTTAAATACAGCATGGGGACAAGATTTTTGCAAATCACGAGGGGCATTGCTTAAATCACTTCCACCACTCGTGCAAAAAGGCACGATAATCTTAGCACTAAAATCTTGCGATTCTAAAAAAGTATTGACAATATGCGGTGCAGTATACCACCATATAGGAAATCCTAAAAAAATCACTTCATAGCCTGAAATATCGATATTGTTAGCAATTTTTGGACGCGAGGCTTTATCCCTCATCTCCAAACTTGTGCGACTTTGCTCATTTGTCCAATCTAAATCTGCTTTATTATAAGGATTTTGCGGAACAAGCTCATAAATATCAGCTTGTGCAGCTTTTGCAAGAGTATGTGCAACTTCCCTTGTGATACCGCTTGCACTAAAAAATACAACAAGAATTTTCATCTTAACTCCTTACTTAGAATGTTTTTCTATAATGGCTTTAAAATTCTGCTTCTTATCCCTTAGACGTTTTATCAACTCCTCTTTTGGCTCTTTAATAACACCAAGCTTGATTAAGCCTGTATAAGGGGGTTGTTTTTCATAAAATATGCCGATATTTCCCCACGGAGAAAAATAGAAAAAATCCCCAATTTGTGGCTCATAACCCTGCATATTTTCTAAGCTCAACCTTTTATCTAAATGAGCAATTTTTTCTTTACCCACATAATCACTCATTTCAAATTCCAAAGGCAACATCGCATAAAATTCCCTCGCAGCAGCATTATCGTCTAAAACAATCAAAAACGCGTTTCCATCAAAGCTGAATTTAATCTCCATTGTTCCCTCCTTTGCAAAAAGATTCAACGCTAAAAACACAAACAAAATGAGAAATTTTTTCATTGATTTTCCTTAAATTTTCAATGTTTATCATTGTTTGAGTCTGTCAATCAAAGCATCTTGCATCTCTTTAATATCCCTTGAATAGACATTATCAAAGACCAAAGGTTCTAAATATTTCATACCCGCATGCATTGCACTTGCTTTCATGGGTAAAAACACATCTTTTAATTCTACGCCAATGCGTCCATTTTTCCCATAAGTTGAGCTTCCACCTGCTGCAGTTGAAACCACGAGCATCTCCTTACCCTGCCACAAATTTGGTCCCACATTCCCCCAAGTTTCGTTTAAATAAGCTTTCATCATAGGCGTTATATTAAACCAATGCGTAGGGAATAAAAACACCACTCTATCCACTCCACGCATGATTTCTCTTTCCTTTTCTCCCTCTATTTTTCTTGTATCAGTGCCATAAATCTCATCTAAATTTCGTATTTGGAGATTTTTTATTTGATTTAAAGATTGTGCTAAAGCCTTAATGAAAGTGGATTTTTCATAATAGGGATGCGAAACAATCACAAGAGTTTTAACCTCAATGCTCTGTGCTCCAAAACTTAAAGCAACAAAAAATGCTATCAAAAACAAAATTTTTTTCATATTTTCTCCTTATAAACCTACGCTATTAGCAGCATCGCTTCCGGGTGCATACCTCTCGCCTACGACTTTCATCTCTTTTAATCTTGCATTGATTTGCTCTAATTCTTCTTTGCTAAATGTGATTTCTAAAGAGCCAAGATTCTCCTCTAAATGCTTGATTTTCGTCGTTTCTGGAATGGGCATAATGAAAGGTTTTTGTGCTAAAAGCCAAGCAAGAGCGATTTGTGGGACACTTGCAGTTTTACCCTTAACCTTTTTATTTGCAGCCACTTCTTTTAAAAATGTGATAAATTTTTGATTTTCTTTGAGAGCTTCTTTGCTATAACGCGGAAAAGAAGTGCGCATATCAAGCGTTGGGTGAAATTGCGTTTTTTCATTGATGAGTCCGCCTAAGAATCCTCTATCAAGCGGGGAATACGCCACAAAACCTATATCTAAGCTCTCGCAAGTTTTAAGAATTTCATTTGTTTCAACCTCTCTAAACATCATAGAATAATGACTTTGCACAGCGGTTACGGGATAAATTTTGTGTGCCCTCTCAAGCGTTTTATAACCGGGCTCACTCAAGCCATAATGGCGAATCTTACCCGCTTTAACAAGCTCACTCATCGTCAAAGCCACTTCTTCAATAGGCGTGTCAGGGTCTCCTCTGTGCTGTGTATAAATATCAATATAATCACTTTGCAAACGTTTTAAACTCTCATCAACTGCCCTTAAAATAGACTTTTTACTAGAATCTTGCATTTGCTTTCCAAAGGGATAATAAAGCCCAAATTTCGTGCCTATACAAACCTTGTCTCTAAAGGGTTTTAAGGCTTTTCCCAAAAGGATTTCATTTGTATGTGGTCCGTAAATTTCTGCTGTATCAAAATAAGTAACACCAAGCTCCACAGCTCTATGAATGAGCTTAATCATTTCTTTTTCATCTCTAGCAGGTCCATGCCCATGACTCATACCCATACAACCAAGCCCTAACGCACTCACACGCATTTTTCCAAGCATTCTTTGCGGTAATGTTTTAGAATCTGTGCTTTTCTTTGCGGAATTTTCCCCTGCAAACGCGACATTAAAGAGCATAGAAGCCGCAAAAACTTTTGCAGAATTTTCTAAAAATTTCCTTCTTTTCATCTGTGGTTTTCCTTTCATTATAAAAATATTTAAATATTATAAAACATGAGAGCGACTCTAAGTCAAGGGTTTTTTAAAAAATTCAAAATAAATTTGCAAAAAATCTTCAATTTATTTTAAATCCTTCTTTAAAAAATTTGAGGATTAAGAGCTTTCATGTCAATTAATTCTAAATTTTTAACCATTTTTGAAGTGCCTTGCTTGTATTTTTTAAAATGCGGAGTTTGCAAGTGTTTTTGATAACTCTGCTCGTTTGCATAAATTTCAAGAATCTTAAAAACACAAGGATTTTTTTCCTCCCACATAGGATAAAGCATTAAAACCCCGCTTTCTAATCTCAAAGAATTCTCGCTCACTCTTTGGGAAAAATTTTGTATTCTTTAAGAGTGTGGCAAACAATGCTTATATTTGCTGCTCATAGGCTTAGAATCTTCTTGTGTAAAAAGCTTTATCTGCTTTATTATATTGAAAGAATTAATAAAATTTGGGGCTAAATCACAAGAAAGGAAAAAATATGGATAATCAAAAAATACAAGCAATATTAAAATCTTTTGCATTTCTTTGCTTTAAAAATAAATTCTCATTTCATCAATGCTTAGCCTTAGCTTAACTAAGGCTAAATTAAATTTCACACCAAATTTGCTTTGAAAAATTCTGTGATTTTTGCAAAAGGGATTTTGTCTGCATTGTCATATAAATCCACATGGCTTGCGTCTTTTATGATGAGCAATTCTTTATTTTTGCCCTTAAGCTTCTTAAAAGCATCCTCGCTAAAATATCGGCTGTGAGCCTTTTCTCCGTGAATGACAAGCACTGCATTTTGAATCTCATCGCTAAAGGCAAGTATAGGGAGATTCATCAAAGATAAAGATGAAGTTTGATTCCAATTGCCATTTGAGTTGATTGAACGCTTATGAAAGCCTCTTTTAGTCTTGTAATAATCCCAATAATCCTTGATAAATTGCGGTTCGTCTCCTGTAAGTTTTTCTGGCAAACCTTGAGCCTTCGCATAGCTTTTGTTTTTAAAATCAAGCGTTCTTTGCTTGTTAAGCTGTTCTTTGAGGGCATAACGTGCCTTAGCGTCCATAGTGTCATTATAACCATAGGCATTAACCCTTGTCATATCATACATTGTAGAGGCTACAGTGGCTTTGATTCTTGTATCCATTGCTGCAGCATTGATAGCAAAACCACCAAAGCCACAGATTCCTAAAATCCCTATCTTTTCCGCATCAACATTGCTTTGATTGCTTAGAAAATCCACTGCCGCAGAAAAATCCTCTGTGTTAATATCTGGCGAAGCGACATTTTGCGGTAAATTCTTGTTTGCTAATGCACTCTCACCTGTGAAAGAAGGGTCAAAGGCAAGGGTTATGAAGCCTTGTTCTGCTAAAGTTTGAGCATAAAATCCGGAGGCTTGTTCCTTGACAGCTCCAAAAGGACCGCTTATTGCAATGGCAGCAAATTTGCCTTGTTTTGTATTTTTTGGTGTGTATAAATCCCCCACTAAAGTGATTCCGAAACGATTTTTAAATTCAACCTTTTTTATAGCGATTTCATCGTTTTTTGGAAAAACCTTATCCCATGTTTGATTTGACATTTTATCTCCTTGTTTTGAAAAAAGTAAATGAGGCATTGCAGCCAATGCCAAACTTGAAACCGACGCCTTTTTTATGAAAGTTCTTCTTTGCATTTTAATCCTTTTTTGTATGAGCTAGACTCTCGCCTATGCTTCTTTCATTGAGCCATTTTATCATTTTTGGATCTTGGTGATTGATTCCAACATTTCCTATATTAAGAGTGAGAATCTGCTTTCTATCACTCTCATCAAGGTTAAAATCAAAAATATTAAGATTCTCTCTCATGCGTTCCTTGCTCGTGGTTTTAGGTATAGAGACAATATTGCGTTCAAAAAGCCATCTTAAAACAACTTGTGCAATGCTTTTATTATGCTTTTTTGCGATTTTTGCGAGAATTTCATTGCTAAAAATATTGTTTTTTCCCTGTGCAAAAGGTGAAAAAGCTTCATAAGCGATATTGTATTCTTGCAATAATTTTGCAAGTTCAAGCTCTTGACGAAAAGGATTGCAAACAAATTGATTGACTGCAGGTGTGATTTCATTATTCATCACAAAATCCACGAGTTTATCGGGATAAAAATTACTCACGCCTAGTGCTCTTATCCTTTTTTCTTTATAGAGCTTAGTCATTGCACGCCACGCCCCATAGACATCATTAATAGGCTGATGGATTAAAAACAAATCCACATAATCAACTCCGAGTTTCTTGCAACTTTGCTCAAAAGACGGAATCGCCTTTTGTTCTGTTGCAAATTCCCTAAAGAGCTTTGTTGTGATGAAAAGCTCCTCTCTTTTGATTCCGCTTGCTTTGATTGCCGCACCCACAGCCTCTTCATTTGCATACGCCTGTGCGGTATCAATCAAACGATAGCCAACTTCAAGGGCATCTTCTACAACCCTTTGACATTCTTTTAAATCTCTAATATTTAAAAGTCCAAGCCCTAAAACAGGCATTTTAACACCATTATTTAAAGTGATTGTTTGCATTTTTATTCCTTTTGAATTTGTTGAATTTGCAAGGCTTGGCATGGACATTAAAGCTCCGCCTAAAGCCAATGTTTTTAAGAATTTTCTTCTTTGCATTTTAATCCTTTTTTAAATTTGAATCTTTTTAATCACTCTTGCAGGATTCCCAACAGCAATGCAGTTTTTCTCAACACTCTTTGTTACGACACTTCCTGCACCGATGATAGAACCATCACCAATCTCAACTCCGGGCAAAATCGTGCAATCTGAACCTATCCAAACATTTTGACCAATTTTTACAGCATTAGGATGTAAATTTGCACGTTTTTGTGGATTAAAATCGTGATTTAAAGTCGCTATGGTTGTGTTATGCCCTATAAGCACACCATCGCCAATGACGATTCCACCTTGATCTTGAAAGCGACAACAAGCATTGATAAAAACATTTTTGCCTAAAGTGATGTTTTTGCCACAATCCGTATAAAAAGGCGGAAAGAGTGCAAAAGTTTCATCAACTTCTTTTCCTATGAGTTCAGAAAAAAGCTTTCTTAATTCTTCGGGCGTATTGTATTTGGTATTGATTTGATTTGTGATTCTAAGAGCCTCTTGACTTAAGCTATGAAACATCAAAAACAACTCACTTCCAGCCACGACTTCTTGCTTGTTTTTCATGCAGAGCAAAAACTCATCTAAATTCATAAGCCTCCTTTTTGATTAAATTTTTAGAATTATAAAACATTAGAGCGACTCTAAGTCAAGGGTTCTTGTTAAGAAATTGACGGATTTTAGAAAATTTTTAACATTAAATGTTTGTGGTATAATGTATTCTTTAAATTTTAGAACTTTTGAAAGGAAAAATATATGAAAGCAACAGAAAATGATTTTGGATTTATGGAACAAGAAGCTGTGATTGAAATTCCATTTTTTCAAAGAGCTTATGTGTGGGAAGAAGAGCAATGGGAACAGCTTTTTGAGGATTTAAAAGAGAGTTTTAAAAATAAAAAAGAGCATTTTTTAGGTTCAATCGTATTAAAACAACTCCAAACAAATATAGGGGAGGGGACAAAAAGAAGTTTGATTGATGGACAACAAAGATTGAGTACTTTTTCAATTCTTGTGAAATCCTTGTATGATAAATTAGACGATAATTATAAGCCAGATTACACAAAATATCTATTCAAAAAACCAACAATGGATAAAATTCCAAAAATTCAACATTCCAAAATTGATAGAGCCTCCTTTGAAAAAATTTTAAAAGCAAAAAATAGTGAAGAGCTATCAGATTCTAATAAGGATGATAAATTAATAGAATGCTATCAATATTTTTCAAAAAAAATAGAACAATGCGAAGAACTAAAGGATTTTAAAAGTTTTTTGGATTTTATTTTGTGCATAAAACTTTGGGTTACAATCAATCTAGAATCCACAGAAGATGAACAAAAAATCTTTGATTCTATTAACACGACGGGATTAAAGCTTAACGCAACGGATATTATAAAAAACGCTCTTTTTGCAAAAGCGATTGCATTAAAAACAGATTACGAAGAGCTCTATAAAAAATATTGGGAAGAGATCTTTGAATCATCAAAGGAAAATAAAAATTTTTGGGAAGAAGAGCTTAATACAGGTCGTTTAAAAAGAACGCAAAGTGAAATTTTCTTACACGCATTTGCTATCATAAGAGGGTTTTTTAAACCTGAAGACAGCTTAGAAAATCTTAGCAAAATTTATAAAGAGGAGATTGAAAATTATGACGTTAAAAAATTGGAATCTTTTTTAAAACAAATCAAGGAATATGCTATCATTTATCGCAATTTCCCACAAATCAAACATGATACTTGCTTGTCTTTTAAAAATGATGAAGAAAGATTGTTTCATATCTTAAAAATTACCGATACAAACACCATAATGCCTTTAATTTTAAAATTAAAATACAGCTTTAAGGATGATACCTTAAAATCTTGTTTTTTCCTCTTAGAAAGATTTGTTTTACTCTGTTGGCTTTGTCGCAAAGGCACGAAAGATTATAATATATTATTTGCCAAAACAATCAAATGCATTGCAGAAAACAAAGATAATCCTGTAGAGCTTTTAAAAGAACAATTATCAGAACGTATTCCAAAAGATGAAGACATAAAAGAATGTTTAGTTTCTCTTAAGGACAATAGTGCAAATTATAGGGCAAAACTTATTTTATTTTGGATAGAACTTTACAAACGCTCTCAAAATAAAGGACAAGATATTATAGAACTTTCTTATCAATATACTTTAGAACATATCATGCCACGATCTTGGGAGGGTTCTTGGAAAAATATTGCAAAAGACACAGAACACGCAGAATGCTTAATTTATCAAATCGGAAATATGACCCTTTTAAAAGGCTCTCTTAATAGCACAATAAAAAACGCTCCTTGGAAAACTAAGCTCAATGGCGATGGGAGTCGTAAAAATAGCATTAAAACTTGTGCTGATCTATTGATAACAAAAGAAATTCTTGACAAGAAGAAATGGGATGAAGAGAGTATAAAAGAGCGAACAAAGAGATTGATAAAAGATATTTTTGAAATTTGGGGAGAGAAAATATAATTTTTATTGCTATTTCCCTAAAAGCATTTTCTTTTCATCCATTTTTCATAAAGGTCCTAAAATTTGGATTTAGGTCCTTTATTTGTTTTCATCTCTTATCAAATACGCTAGCTCCCGCATCTTCAAAATCAGCATTTTTACCCGCATAGGCTTGTGTTTGTCTTATATCCTCTTGCACAAATGCGATTTTATTTTTTGCAGATTCATAGGCTGCATTGCCCATAAAGAGGTTAAAAGGCGGATTTTTCATCCTAGAAATTTTATAGAGAATTTCTGCAAATTTCTTTGGATTTCCCGCTTGTTTTCCGCTGTATGCTGCTGTTTTTTCCAAAAAAGCCTTTCTTTTATCCTCATAATCAGGGATTTTTGTCGTGCCAAAATTCATAGAAGTTCCTAAAAATTCAGTTCTAAAACCTGCTGGCATGACATTGATTGTAGCGATTCCAAAATCTTCTAAATCCAGCATAAGCCCTTCACTCAAAGCACTTAGGGCAAATTTAGACATACAATAGGGCGTTGAAACATTGCTCACCCGAAACCCAGCAATGGAGCTAAGATTAAAGATTCTAGCCCTTATGTTTTGTTTATCTCCACCCTCTTTAATCGCCTGCGGACGCATAATCTTAAGGGCATTTTGCGTCAAAACATAGGGGGCAAAAACATTCACCTCAAATTGCTCCCTAAGCTGTTTTTCACTCACTTCTTCAACAAAGCCTAAAAGCCCATATCCTGCGTTATTGACAAGATTATCCAAGCGACCCCATTTTTGATAAATCCTCTCCAAATTTTCCGCACTTTTTGCACTCACTCCCCCTTTGCTTGAATCAAAAGTAAGCTCTAAGGGCAAGAAATTTGCGTTTTCTTTACCAAGTTTGTCTTGTATATTGCTTAATCTCCTTGAAGTTGCAGCGACTTTATCGCCCTTTTGCAAAAGATACGTGGCTAAGGCAAAGCCCAAGCCCCCACTTGCTCCCGTGATATACCAAATTTGTGGATTTTCTTTTGTTGGCATTTTTTCTCCTTTTTGTTTTGAATTCTCCTTAGCTAAGGACATTGTGCTTCCTAAAGTCAGGCTCAAAGCGAGAGTTTTTAAAAATTTTCTTCTTTGCATAGCACTCCCTTATAAAAAAGTTTAATCAATTATAAAGCATAACACCTAGTGTTTGTCAAGGTCAATTTTAAAAATAAATGAGAATTTAAGCCTTTAAATGCATTGCGGACGTTGTGAATGGTAAAAAGCTATGAGGAGTGAATTTTGAGGATTTTTATATTTATGGTTTTATGGTAGAATTTTGGTTTAAAAGGGGAAGAAAGTATGGTTGATAAAAAGATAATCATCTTTAACAATAGCAAAAGCCTTTTAAATCCTAGAAGTATTTCAGAAATATCGTTAGTTTTTGTGGCAAAAAGGCTTAGGCTAAAAAGAAATTTAAAAAAGTTTTCTCATGTTTTGCATCTCTAATCGTCGCTACACAGGAGCAAAAACAAAGCTTTTAGAAAAAATAGATTCTGTGATTTTAAATCTTAAAATAAAGAAAAATCAATGCGTTATGATTATTTTGAAAATACAAGTTTAAGAGCGAAAAATATTAATGAATTCTTGTTATTTTGATTCTGCTACTTCTTTTATAACTTCCCAATTTTCTTTGTATTGTTCTATTTCTTCCAATTTTATTTTTGTGCATTTTTCATCATCAAATGTATCTGCAAAACTCATCGGTATAAGATAACAAATGCCCATTTGTTTATCCATAGCCACATAAATATCGCAATCTTCGCTCGTGATTCTCTTGCCTCGATTTGTTTCGTGTCTGTAGTCTATACCCTGTCCTCCTCTGTCTCTATCCCTAAAGCTAATAATTCCACCTTGAGAAATCCCTTTAATTTGAATGCGTAAAAGCGTACTATTGTAATCCACTATCGCATCGTAACGACTGCTTCTTACATCAACGCTTGAAGCATTAAATCCAGCTAAAATAGCTCTTGCTACAAATAAAAATTCCGCACTATCACCAGCATTAGCTGTCATAACTCCTGAATTAATGTGAAGTAAATTTGTTGAAAATCCATCAATAGAAGCAAGAAATAAGGCTTTTTCTAAAATTTTGGCAAGTTTAGTCTTTATAAAATTAAATTGCTTATCATTGCTAACTTCCTTAATGTATTCTAAGCTTTTATCTTTTAGTTCCTGCAAATCTAATTTTTTAAAAATATCTAAAAATATTTGTGCTTCTATAAAATGAACCACATCATTTTTGTATAAGCACTCTTTATTTGCAATTTCAGTGATTTCATTTCTTTTATAATCTAATTTTTCAAAATTTTTTAGAATTTTTTCTTTAAATTTCACATCACTACACTTTTCTATAAAACGTCTCCTTAGATAATCTTTGATTTGCGTATCATTAAATTGTTTGTTTTTAAAACTAGAAGGCTTTTCGTTGAAAGCTTTGATGTTTTTCTTAACAAACTGCTCTAAATTCATTTCTAAATTCATTTTTTATAACCCTTTTAATCTCTTTTGCAATATTTGCAATCACACTTACAGAAACGCTGTTACCAATTTGCTTATAAAGTGTAGCTTTTGAAAGTTCATTTGGTAAAATAAAATCATCGTCAAATCCCTGAAATCTGGCACATTCTCTAGGGGTGAGTTTGCGTATATCATCATCTAATACTAAAGGTACATTATGGCCACCCGTTCCCATATTTGCAGTTAAAGTTGGGCATAAATTATTTTTATTTTCTCTCACATAATGCCTCCGCCATTGATATAAAGTCTCTTTGTTTCGCATATTCTGTTTAAGTTCATTGTAGTATTTGTGCTTGTTGTAGTAAAAATCTTTTTCGACCCCTTGTTCTAGCAAATGGCTAATTTTGTTTGTGAGCTTGATTTTAGCAGGAAAATTAAACATCTCACATTTATTAAAATCTAAAAAACCTACAATATAAATTCTTTCTCTATTTTGAGGAATATTGCCATACTCACAAGTATTTAAAATTTGATATTTTATGTTATACCCAGCTTTCTCTAATTCTGTTTTTATAATAGTAAAAGTCCTACCACCATCGTGCTTGAATAAATTTTTTACATTTTCTAAAAAAATAATTTCTGGCTTAAAATATTCCAAATATCTTAAAATTTCAAAAAAAACATTGCCTCTTTCGTCTTTAAAACCCTTTCTATATCCAGCCACACTAAAAGCTTGACAAGGGAAACCAGCTGTTAAAATATCAATCTTATTTAATTTACTTAAATCCACTTTTGCCAAATCTTCGTTAATGATTTTATGCTTGTGGTTTGCTTTATAAGTTATACACGCCTTTGTATCAATCTCTATCGCCCAAGCTGTTTTAAAGCCAACTTTTTTAAAGCCTAGCTCTATCCCTCCAATCCCAGCAAACAAACTTCCTATTTTCAACCAAAACTCCTCTTTTAAGCACATTATTGTTGCTATTGTATCTAAATAATTATTAATTTTAAATACAAGACTAAAATTAAATTCTAAAAGCACAAAGCTATGGTATATTTATCGCCCCTTATTGAGATAAAAACGTCCTCAATGACTTTAGAACTCGCCTTAATTATTATTTTGAAAATGAAACAACACACATTAAAGGAATGAAAATTTTACCCTTAAGCACACAAGATCTCATTAGCCTTTTAAAATCTGGTTTGAATTATGAAAAGCTTGCCCCGATTTAAAAAAACACTTCAAGATGATGAAAAATTGGGAAGCAAATGGTATGAAATGCAAATTAAAGCAATGATAAGAAATCTCATATGTAAATTTAATTAAAAGATTCTTAAGAGCTTTAATTTTAAAAGATTATGACGCGTTTTAAAAATATCCTTCTTTCAAAAAACGTTAAACACATTTGCAAACCTTGTTTTAGCTTTGCACTAGAATGGGAAGTGTTTAAAATGCGTCCTTGTTTTTATGATTTAAAACTATCTTTATGCACTTCACAGAGCCATTTAACGATATTTGGGTCGCTGTGATTGATAAAAAGACTTTTTTGCGTGTCTAAAGTGGCAATGCTTTGCATATCTTGCTCACTCAAAACAAAGTCAAACACGGCAAAATTTTCTTTCATACGCTCTTTACTCGTTGTCTTTGGAATCACAATGATATTTCTTTGTATCAGCCAACGCAAAATGACTTGTGCCACGCTTTTATTATATTTTGAGGCAATTTGCATTAAGAGAGTGTTTTTAAAAATATCGTTTTTCCCTTCTGCAAAAGACGCCCACGATTGCGTTGCGACTTTGTATTCTTGCATTAATTTTTGTGCCTCAAATCTTGCAAAAAAGGGATGACATTCAACTTGATTGACAGCGGGTGTGATTGCGTTGTTAAGACAAAAATCCACAAGTCTGTCCGGATAAAAATTGCTCACACCTATGGCTTTGATTCTGCCCTCCTTATAGAGCTTACTCATCGCTCTGTAAGCTGCGTAAATATCATTGAAAGGCTGGTGGATTAAAAACAAATCCACATAATCAAGTCCGAGCTTTTTAAGGCTCTCATCAAGGGCTTTGAGTGCTTTGTTTTCATCAGCGTTGTTAATCCAAAGCTTAGTGGTGATGAAAAGCTCCTCCCTTTTGATTCCGCTTGATTTTAGAGCCGCTCCGACTTCGCTTTCATTGAAATACGCTTGTGCGGTGTCAATACTTCTGTATCCTACGCTTAAGGCATCTTCAACGCATTTTTGCGTGTCTTTTGGTGGAATTTGAAAAACTCCATAACCTAAAATGGGCATTTTCACACCATTGTTTAAAGTGATAAATTGCATGGGGACTCCTTTTTATTTCTTAAAATTAATGTATATTTAATTATACAGCATAACACTAAGTGTTTGTCAAGGGGTTTTATTTATTATTGTTTTTTACATACAATAAGAATAGATAAAAAATATATCACTCTTTATTGTCATTTTAGCTGGAATTAAATTGAGATAAAACCGCTTGAAATTTTTAATTTAACTTGCTTTATTAAAAAATGATTTGAATATTTTTTTATAAATCATTCAAATCCCCCTTGACAAACACTTAGTGTTATGCTGTATAATACTTTTTAAAATAATGGGGTGAGAGACTTGCAAAAGAGTGCGCCGCAAGCGGAATTTAGAGAAGGGCGTAGATTTAATTTTGGCACAAGTAAAGCGAGTGTGAAAAAGTGGATTGAATCGCTTGGGCTTTAAGTATTGTCAAATATAGAGCTGGACTGATATTAATGCAGTCATTTGTGGAGAATTTAAGGGGATAAGGAAGCAAATGAAAAATAAGATTTTGCAAATTTTGAGTGTCAAGGCAGAAGAGATTAAGCTTTTGTTGTTGAGTTTTTGCCTTATTTTTGCACTTTTTTGCTCGTATGCACTCTTGCGTCCTATGCGTGATGCACTCGGTTTGGAGGGCGGAGGAGAGGCGTTAAAATGGTTATTTTTAGCAACCTTCATTGTGATTATTGCTGTTTCCTTAGCCATGATGGTGCTTGCAAGTCGCGTAAAAAGGAAGCTTTATGTGGATTGTGTATTTTTGTTTTTTGCCCTAAATCTTGTGTTATTTTATGGAATTTTTTCTTTCTTAGACCATGATAGCTACGCTTTTGTGTGGCTCTCACGCATTTTTTATGTATGGGTGAGTGTTTTTAATCTTTTTATTTTTAGCACAGCTTGGAGTTTGCTTAGCGATATTTTTAGTAAAGAGAGAAGCAAAAGGCTTTTTGGAATCATTTCTGCGGGGGCGAGTTTGGGAAGCATTGCGGGGGCATCTTGGGCTGGATTTATGAGCTCAAATCTTGCGTTTTTGACATTTTGTTCTTTAATGTTGCTAGGAATCGGAATTGTCTTAAAAAACCTAATGATAAGAGAGATTGGCAAAAACGGCATGGATCAATCACTAGAACGTTTTGAAAAGCCCATCGGAGCACAGAATCCTTTTGCTGGATTCCACTCTATCGTGCAGTCAAAATTTCTCCTTGCACTCTGTGGCTTTGTCTTGCTTTTAACAAGCGTCTCTACATTTTTATATATGGAACAAGCACGGGTGATTAAAGAATTTTTTCCCACAAGAGAAATGCGTGTAGCAGCCTTTGCGAATATTGATTTAATCGTGCAAAGTGCGAGTTTGTTGATACAGCTTTTCTTGACAGCTAGAATCACAAAAATCTTTGGAATCACAAGTCTTTTAAGTCTTTTAGGATTCTGCATTGCACTTGGTTTTGTTGCTTTAGCCCTCTTGCATCCATCATTTTTGGCATTAGTGATTGTGATGAGTGCAAGGAGAATCGGAGAGTATGCACTCATTAGACCCGGAAGAGAAATGTTGTTTGTGCCTTTGAGTGCGGATTCAAAGTATAAGGTGAAAAATTTCATTGATACAGTGGTGTATCGCGGTGGCGATGCGATTTCTGCACAAGTTGAAGGAGCTTTAGCACACATAGGAATCGCATTTGTATTGTTTTGTGGTGCCTTTATTTCTTTTGTTTGGGGAATTTTGGGTGTATTCTTAGGAAAATGTTATGAAAAAGAAAAGTTTTAAATGCTAGAATTTTTTATAACATTTTTGTTTTAATCTTAATTTTAAAGGGGTCATAATGAAAAATCGTAGAGAGTTCGTAAAAATGGGTATTGGAGGCTTAGGCATGGCAATGTTTGCACCAAATGTGCTCTTTAGTGCAAATAGTTTAGAATCCCTAAAAGCTGCAAACAAGGGGAAAGAGGGCAGAGCTTTAAGCGAGAATTTTGTGCTTAATAATGGAATGAAGATTCCAAAAATCGGGCTTGGAGTGTGGAAAATTGATGATAATATTGTTGAGGATGTGATTGCAGAAGCCTTTAAAATAGGTTATCGCCATATTGATACCGCTCAAGCCTATGGTAACGAAAGGGGTGTTGGAGAGGCTGTGAGAAAGAGCAGACTTAAACGCGAGGAGATTTTTGTAACAAGCAAGATACGTGCCGAATACAAGGACTATAAGAGTGCTATGGAGTCTTTGGATAATTCTTTGCACACTATGGGGCTTAGTGAGATTGATTTGATGCTCATCCATAGTCCGCAGCCTTGGAGCAATTTTAGAGGGGGCGATTATTTTAGCGAGAATGTAGAGGTGTATCATGCACTTGAAGATGCGCTAAAATCAGGAAAAGTAAGGGCAATTGGCGTGAGTAATTTCCTAGAAAAAGATTTGGAAAATATCTTCAAAAACTGCTCAACCAAACCTGCTGTCAATCAGATTCTAACGCATATTGGAAATACGCCTTTTGATTTGATAGACTATTGCAAAGAGCAAGAAGTGCTTGTGGAGGCGTATTCGCCTATCGCACATGGCAGACTCACCAAAGATGCGAAAATCATACAGATGTCGCAAAAATATAATGTTACTCCTGCACAGCTTTGTGTGCGTTATGCACTTAGTATAGGAACTTTACCTTTGCCAAAGAGCAAGAATCCTGTGCATATTGCTCAAAATGCCGCTGTGGATTTTGAGTTGTCAAATGAAGATTTAGAGTTTCTTAAGAACTTTAATTTTAATGATTATGGTGAGTTTTCACACTATCCTTCTTTCAAAAAGCGTTAAACACACCTTAGAGCTGCAAACCTTGTTTTAGGTTTGCACTAGAATGGGAGCGTTAAAACGCGTCCTTGCTTTTATGATTTAAAATTATCTTTATGCACTTCACAGAGCCATTTAACGCTATTTGGGTCGCTGTGTGCATGGGGGGGGGTTTATTATTGTTTTTTACATACAATAAGAATAGATAAAAAATATATCACTCTTTATTGTCATTTTAGCTGGAATTAAATTGAGATAAAACCGCTTGAAATTTTTAATTTAACTTGCTTTATTAAAAAATGATTTGAATATTTTTTTATAAATCATTCAAATCCCCCTTGACAAACACTTAGTGTTATGCTGTATAATACTTTTTAAAATTTCAACCGAGCATTTAATTTTATTTTTCAAGGAAAACAATGTCTTATACTATCATAGAAGTTGAACGTAAAACAGGAATTGCATCAAGAAAATTAAGATTTTGGGCGGATAAAGGGCTTTTTCCTTTTTTAGAAAAAGACAAAAATGGGGTGAGGTATTTCAGTGAGCAAGATTTGCAATGGGTGATTTGGGTGAATTGTTTTAGGCAAATTGGTATGAGCATTCAAAATATTAAAAACTACATTGAACTTTGTATCAAAGGGGCTAATACTATGCAAGAAAGACTTGAAATTATATTGAATGAAAAACAAAAAATTATCAATCAAATTTCAGATTTGCAAAACATACTTGAAAAACTCGATTATAAAACCAAAGATTATAAAAATATGATTGCAGAAAATAAAGATAAATTCAATCCTGTAAGTAAGGATTATATCAAAACAAAGATTAAAAAACATAAAAATTAAAATCTCGATTTAAAGGACAAAGATGCAAAGAAGAAATTTTTTAAAAAAATCAGCTTTTGTTATGGCAGGAGCTTTAGGAGGAGTAAGTTTGCAAGCAAAACAAAATAAAAAAAACGAAAGAAAAGGCTTTGAAAATTTAATGCAAAATGACCCTGAATTTGCAAAATTTTTTGAATATTTTATTAAAGAGCAAGTTTCACAGCATAATGAACTAGATCCAAAAACCACTCTTCTTGTTAAACTTGCTGCTTTGATTGCGACAAGTAGCGTTAATCTTTACAAACAAACCCTTGATGAATGCTTGTTAAATGGTGGATTAGACGCTATAAGTGTTAAAGAACTTTTATATCAAAGTGTGCCATATATAGGCTTTGCTAAGGCTTTTGATTTTTTTAAAACAAGCAATGAAAGTCTCGTACACAAGGGAATAAAACTTCCTTTAGAAAAACAAGGCACAACAAAACCAGAAAATCGCTATGAAGAGGGGCTTAAAAAGCAAGTTGAAATTTTTGGTGAGGGCATCATCAAAGCCAACGAAAATGCTCCTAAGGATACAAGACATTTTAGGGAATTTTTATCAAGTAATTGTTTTGGGGATTATTATACAAGAAGGGGTTTGGATTTAAAAACCAGAGAATTGCTAACCTTTGTATTTATCGCATGTCTTGGAGGCTGTGAGCCTCAACTTAAGGCTCATACAATGGGGAATTTAAAATTAGGAAACCATAAAGGGATTTTAATCAGTGCTATCACGCAAATTTGCCCTCTCATTGGCTATCCTAGAACACTTAATGCTTTAAGCATTGTTGAAGAAAATACAAAATCTTAAAAACCAAACAAATGCTTAGTTTGGTTTTAAAATTTATGCTTGAGTAAAAAATGAAGGATTTTGTTTATAAAATTTAAGCCTTAAAGAAAGGGAATTGGCTCTTCTTTGCTGTGCAATTTTATTTGTATTTTCACTTTTTTTCAAGCTATGCAATTTTGCATCCTATTAGGGATTCTTTAGGGCTTGAAGGGGGAGAAGAAGAGCTTAAATGGCTTTAGCAACCTTTGTGGCAACCTTGCTTGGCTCATTTTTAGCAATGCTTACAAGCACAAAATTTAAAAGAAATTTTATATCAATGCAATTTTTATCTTTTTTTCAAGCAATCTCATGCTTTTTTTCATAGCCTTTATATTTTTTTCATCTCTAAAATCGTAAATTTTTTTTAGAATTCGCTCTTTACTTGGATTTTTAATCAGCTTTGGCTTTGTGATTCTTGCCTTAACTCACTCCGCTTTTTTCCCTTTAGTCTTTGTAAAACCCGGTAGGGAAATGCTTTTTGTGCCTCTTGATTCGGATTCAAAATACAAAGTCAAAGCTCTTTTAGACGCTTTAGTCTATCATAGCGGAGATACTATCTCATCGCAAATTGAAGGAGTGTTATCGAAAATAAGCGTCATTTTAATTTTAATGGTTGGGGCTTTTATATCTTTGATATGGGGAATTTTAGGGCTTTATTTAGCAAAAAACTATGAAAAAATGGATAAAAACTAACACACTCGAAGCAAAAATAAAAATTTATTATACTCCTTAATATATCTTTATATATGTAAAATTTCTATTAGAATATCAATGAGAGTGATTGAATCAGATTTATGGTGTCAAGGGGGAGACTTGAACTCCCGACCTCCGGCTTATGAGACCAGCGCTCTAACCAGCTGAGCTACCCTGACTTTTGAATGCAAAGTTTGATTATACTCTTTATTTACTAAAAATTTTCTGATTTATTAAAATTTTTCTTTTCATTTAAGCCTTTTATGCGGTATAATAACTCAATTTTATAGAGAGGTGTCCGAGTGGTTGAAGGAGCACGCCTGGAACGCGTGTAAAGTGAAAGCTTTCGAGGGTTCAAATCCCTTCCTCTCTGCCATTTTAATCTCAAAAATTTCAAATCAATCAAAAAACCATTTAAATATTTATTTATAATGTTTAAAATTCTCTGTATGCTTTATCTTTTAAAATTTTATAAGAACTTAAAACAAAAAATAAATTTTTTGAATGCAAAAAACCTATATTTTCAAAAATGAAAAGTTAAATTTATCAAAATTTTAGGTTTAAAAATTGCGTGTTTAAATCACAGCTCTTTGATGAATAAAATAAAATTTAAGCAAAATTAAGGCATAATTTTGTTTTATTGATAAATTTCGGGGCATTAGCTCAGCTGGGAGAGCACAACGCTGGCAGCGTTGGGGTCAGCGGTTCGAACCCGCTATGCTCCACCAAAGGTTCCGTAGCTCAGTTGGTAGAGCACTACCTTGACATGGTAGTGGTCGTTGGTTCAAGTCCAATCGGAGCCACCATTTTTATAAATTTTAGCAAATATTTTTATAAGAAAAATCTTGTTACAATAAGCTTTTTTATAATTAAAAAGGATTTTAATGTTAAAAGAATTATTAGATATTAAAAAAGAAATGGATCCTATTATTAAAGAGGCAAATGTCAAGCTTAATTCTTTAGCACGGGAAGTGATTGTGCGTAAAAAAGAATACGAAATTTATGGTCCTATGATTGATCGCGTCTATTTAGACAATGCTATTTATGTAAAAGTTATGTCAAGCGGAAGAGATACAAAAAACGATAAAGTTGATATAAAAACAGGATTTTATATGGTTTTTGTCGCTCCGGAAAAAGAAAGCACTAAAGACATTAAAAACAAACTTAAGGTAACTTACGAACAATTTGACAATAAATACATTTCTCAACTTATCAAATCCTGCCAAAGATTTAAAGAAATCATTTCTAAAACTCAAGCAACCTTAAGCAAGGCTTCTCATTTAAATGTTCAAGTTGAAACGAATTTGGGTGAAGCTTCATCGGCTCTTAAATTTAATATTAACATCAAATACACAAAAGAAAATCAAAAACTCACTCGAGAAAACATCAAATCTGCAGGAAGTTTTAGAGATACAAAAACTTATATTAACTTAATCGTAGAAAAAAGCACAGATTCTGCAATTTGTGAAAAATTGCTTGACGATGTTGAAAAATACTTCATCGGTGGGGGTTGATTTAAGAGCTTGATTTAAAGAATTTCAATCAAAACTGAAATAAATTCTAACAATTTATATCTTATGAGGGGTTTTGTATGATTTATCATTTTCAAATTTTACAAAAAACACTCACTTTGAAATCAATACAACAAATTTAAAACCATTGACTTTGAAAAATTCCAAATTCATTTATCTTAAATGAATTCTTTCTTAATCTTAAAGCTCTTTTAAAAGAGCTTTAAAAATTTATTTATATTTTGTCCTTAAATTTGCAGCATGAGTGAGTGCTACAGCAATGGCATCACTTATATCCAAAGGTTTAATATCTTTTGAAATTCCTAAAATTCTCTTCACCATAAAAGCCACTTGCTCCTTAGTCGCCTTAGCTTTGCCTGTAATGGTTTTTTTAATCTGCAAAGGAGTGTATTCACTAAATTCTCCATGAATTTGAAGAATCTTTAAACTCAAGGCTCCGCGAAATTGAGCAAGTTTTAAAACGGTTTTGGGATTATAAGCAAAGAAAATATCCTCCACAGCAACCTCATCGAAATGATATTGCTTAAATATCAAATCCATTCCTTCACAAAGCTCTGTAATTTGATATTGCAAAGTCGAGGGTTTAATTTTAATAAGCCCTGCTTCAATCAGTGAATTTTTATTTTGATTGACTTCAATGATAGCATAACCACAAAAACGAGAACCCGGATCCACTCCTAAAATTTTCACTCTTTTGCCCCTTTAATTTCACAGCTGTGAAATTCTTTATTGTGTGAAATTTTAACCTTTTTTTATAAATTTTAGGATAAAATTATAAGTTTATAAATCAAATTTATTAAAACTAAGCAAATTAAAGAGGAATG